>JAFGNW010000098.1 GCA_016926795.1 Candidatus Zixiibacteriota bacterium | reverse complement strand
GCCTGCGGCGAATAAGAACTGATACAACTGTTTTTAAGTTCCGTCGGGTCTTGATACCCCGCCCTGGCGGGGGATTGTGACCTGACGTTTGTATAGAAAAAAATGTCAGTTATCACTCGCCTAAGGCGAGGAAAGGAACTGACACAACGCTTAAAGCTGTCTTTGTCGAAAGTCTTCGACATTTCGACCTACTGGTTAAAATTTTATTTGCCAAAACATTCAACACTTGTTATCTAAGACCCAATAATGGAACAGCTCGAAAGCATATTACAATCGATTTCCAACGTCGTCTGGGGATGGCCGGCGGCCGGGCTTTTACTCCTCACCGGCCTGGTGCTCACCCTCCGCATGCTCTTTATCCAGGTACGGGGATTTGTTCACGGGGTGGGGATTGCCTCCGGTCGTTACGACGACCCCGCCCATGAGGGCCAGCTGACCCATTTCCAGGCCCTGTCGGCCGCGCTGTCCGCGACTATCGGTATCGGCAATATCGCCGGGGTGGCAATCGCCATCTACTACGGCGGGCCGGGGGCGATTTTCTGGATGTGGGTGACGGCCTTTTTCGGGATGGCTATAAAATACTCCGAGTGCATGCTGGCGATTAAATACCGCAAGGTCGAGCCCGACGGTAATATCCGGGGCGGGCCGATGTATTTTATCGAGCTGGGGATGAAAAAATATTTTAAGCCGTTCGCCTATTTCTTCGCTTTCTTCACCGCCGTGGCGGCGTTCGGGGCGGGCAATATGGTTCAGTCGAACACGGTCGCCGAATCGCTTATCAGGGCTTTCGATATCGGCCCCGAATCGCTGACCCTGTGGCGCTGGATTATCGGCCTGGTTATCGCTTTCATGGTGGCGGTTGTCATTATCGGCGGCATCAAACGCATCGGCAAGGTGGCCTCGTTTTTGGTGCCCGTCATGTCGATTGTTTATGTTTTATCCGCCGTCGTTGTGCTGATAATCAGCCGCGACCAGATTATTCCCGCTTTCGAGTTGATTTTCTATCACGCGTTTCATCCGACCGCGGTGGTGGGCGGCTCGGCCAGCGGCGCCACTATCTGGCTGACAATCACCTGGGGTATCCGTCGCGGACTGTTCTCCAACGAGGCCGGGCAGGGTTCGGCGGCGATGGCGCACTCGACGGCCAAGGTCGAGGAACCGGTGCGCGAGGGTCTGGTCGCCATGCTGGGACCGTTTATCGATACTATCGTCATCTGCTCCATGACGGCGCTGGTGGTTATTACTTCCGGGTTGTGGGACCAGGGGCTCAACGGCGCGCAGTTGACGATGGCCGCCTTCGACAAAATCCTGCCGGTGTACGGCGAGTGGATGGTGGTGGTCGGGATTTTGCTGTTCGCTTATTCGACTGTTCTGAGCTGGTCGTATTACGGCGAGAAGGGCATCGAGTACCTGCTCGGCAGCAGATCCAAACTTCCCTATAAATGGCTGTTTGTCATTTTCACCTTTCTCGGGGCCAGGCTGGAACTGGGCACGGTGTGGAGCTATGCCGATATCGCCAACGGTTTCATGGCCGCCCCGAACCTGATCGCGCTGATCGGTCTGTCCGGGGTGGTGTTCACCATGACCAAGAAGTACATGGACGAAAAAGCGCGCGGCCTGCAAAAACCCCTCAGCAAGAAAATCAAGTTGTTCTAGATAGAAACATTCCATCAAGTCTTGATTGCGCTGTGGCGGAATTGTGACGGCCAGACGAGTATAGGCTGATATCATGTGTCAGTTTTCATCCCCGCCAGGGCGGGGAAAGGAACCGACACAACATTTATTACGTCCGGGGCAGATGTGGACATCTGCCGCCCACAAACCGTCGAAAGTCTGACGACATTTCGACCTACAACCCTCAATTACACCCTCAACTCTTCTTCTTGACAGCCTGTATTGTATTCTTATAATTTAAGCCATGACTTCCACCAGCAGAAATCTGGGCATTATTTTCTTATCGGCGGTAATCGCGCGGCTGGCGTTTAATTATTTGACCGGGTTTATGGCCGACGACGCCTTCATCACTTTCCGTTACGCCGAAAATATCGCCGCCGGTAACGGTTTTGTCTATAATATCGGGGAGAAAGTCCTGGGGACCTCGACGCCTTTTTTCACTTTTATACTTTCGGTATTCGCCGTCCTGTCGATATCCGTGCCGACGGCGGCGCTGTTCGTTTCGCTTATTGCCTCGGGGCTGACGGCGGTGGTACTGTTCCGGTTTGCCCAGTTGCTGCGCTTCAGCCATTTCATCGCTCTCCCGGCGGTATGTTACGCTCTCTGGCCGCGCTCGATACCGACCGACGCCTGCGGGATGGAGACCGCTTTTTTCACCCTGCTGATTATCAGCGCCTTTTATTTTCAACACAAACAACTGCGTTTGTACGCGGTGGGGATGGCTACCCTGGCGGCGGTGACCCGACCCGAAGGTCTCGGCCTGCTGATATTACTCACGGCTTACAACTTTTTTTCCGACCGCCAGCGACGCTGGTCTTATATTATAATTCCGGCTATAATTTTAGTCCCCTGGCTGGCTTTGAGCACGCTTTATTTCGGGACGCCCATCCCCAATTCCATCACCGCCAAACTGGCGCTGTACAGCCGGTTCGGGGATACCTCGTTCTGGGACAAACTGGCCTACCTGATGGGCTGGCACAAATATTACGGCTACCCGCTGCTGCTGGCGGCCCTGTTCGGCAGCCGGTGGCTTATCAAAAAACAGAATTTCGGCCGGCTGGAGGTAATCTGGATGGTCGGCACGGTGCTCTTTTACCTGTTCAGCCGCACGCGCGTCTTTTTCTGGTATATCGTCCCCGTTTTCCCGGTCTATTTTATTTTTATAATGGCGGCTGTCCCCTACTTTTTCGATAAAATAAACTATCCCGCTCACAAACAAAAAACCGCCGCCGTGCTTTTGACATTGCTTATGGCAGCGGTGTTGCTGGCCGGTAACTATCAACCGGTAATACGCCACAGGGAGAGCCGGGACTTTTACACCAATATCCACCAGCAAATCGGCTATTATCTTTATTCTCACACCAACAAAAACGACCTCGTGGCCGCCGAGGATATCGGTTATATGGGTTATTACTCGAAACGGCGGATTCTCGACCGCGACGGTCTGGTTTCCCCCGAAGCCATCCCCTACAACCGCGAAGGCCGCTACCGCGATTTGATTATCGACCGAAAACCCGACTGGCTGGTGTGCGCCATCGGCAGCCCCATGTCCGCTTTTGTGGAGGATTCTGTCTTCACCGCCCGGTATCAAACCGAGAGGACTTTTACTTTTGATATTTTCCAGTACATCGTATATTCCCGGATAAAACACAAGTAACTCGCGATGAAGAACGTTTTAAGAATCATAGCCGGGGTCATCCTGACGGGGGTCGGGTTGTTCGCCCTTTTCGGTTTTGATTTGATAAGAGACAAAGCCGCTATATTGAGTCCCGACGGAATAATCGACCCGCACTCGTTTTTGCAGTTTCAAATCTGTCTCAGCTCGCTTTTGATAATCGGGCTTTATTTGATAATGTATGACCGGGCGCACCGGTGGCTGTCATCGTGCGCCGTCTCGCTGGCGAATATGAACGCGGCGCGCTTTCTGACCGTTTTTCTTATCGCCGGGTTTCTTTTGCGGCTGGCGGTGCAGATATTTCTGCCGCTGCGGTTCTGGGCCGACTGTATGGGCTATGAACAGCTGGCTCTCGACTGGCTGACGATGGGCGGATATTACGACGGTACCGTGCCCACCGCCAACTGGCCGCCGGGGTATCCCTTCTTTTTATCGCGGATATATATGCTTTTCGGTCATCAGCCGCAAATCGGCGTTTTTGCCAACATCCTCCTGAATCTCGGTATCTGTTACTTAACGTATAAAATCGTTCGCAAAGTCTGGTCGGAAAAAACCGCCCGCCTGGCATTTAGCATCATGATTTTCTTCCCCAGCCAGATTCTGTTCGTCAATTTACTCCTGACCGAAAACCTGTTCACTTTTCTATTTATTCTTTCTCTGTACCTGTTTATCCGGGCCAGGAGCATCTCGGAAACGGGTTTGCCGCGTTCGAGCCGGTTCATTATTTTCCTGGGCGGGATTTGTCTCGGCCTGGCGACGCTGACCCGGGCGCTGCCCCTTCTTTTTCTGCCGCTTTTGATTCCGTTCTGGCGCTGGCGAAGCGGTTATTATTGCACTGCCGTGAGCAATTTCATCATCGCCCTGGCCGGGCTGGCGATAGTCGTAGCGCCCTGGATAATCCGCAACCATTACATGGTCGGGGTAACTTCGGTATCCTCCAACGGCGGCGTCAATCTGTACCTGGGCAACAACCCCCGGGCTGGGATGGGCTGGATTCCCCCCGATTCGAACATATTCGTGCTCAATAATCCCGGATATGAAGCCTACAACGACAGCATCGGATTCGCGCTGGGCAAAAAGTATATCCTTGACCACCCGGGAACTTTCTTCAAACGCGGGGTTATGAAAGTGGCGTACATGTACGCTATCGATGTCGACGCGGTGCATTATGATTTGATTCTGGCCGCCGGACAGAACAGGACCAACAGGTATGTAATTCTGGGTTTTATCGCCCAGTATTATTATATCGGGATACTTTTTATGGCGTTGTTGGGGGTTATTTTGGTGTTTTATAAAAGAAGCCGGTATTTCAATCCCGGCGCTTATTTGCTTCTGGCCGCGATTGTGTACTGGTCGGGGGTGCATTTTGTCTTTTTCGGCTTCGGGCGCTTTCATTTCCCGGTAACCCCCATCATAGCCGCCCTGGCCGGGCTTTATATAGCGTACAAATCAGAATTAAACAGATAAAAATAATCTGGACAAATTATCCAAACTTTTTTACAATTAACGACACACGATATTTCGTATTATGGTATTCACTGTCAGACGGCTAAATTAAATAAATTTTAAGCCGACTATTGTTACAAAGAAACGTTAATAACGGGATTTGGAATAGATGCATTTTCTTATTACCGGCGGAGCGGGTTTTATCGGCTCCAATATCGCTCACAAACTGCTTGAGACAGGTCGGAAGGTTCGCATCCTGGACAATTTTTCCTCCGGCAAGGAAGCAAACCTGGCCGATATAAAAAACGATATCGAGCTTATCCGGGGGGATATCCGGGATATTGACACCGTCAGGAAAGCCGTCGAGGGTATCGATTTTGTTTATCACCAGGCGGCGCTGGCCTCGGTACAGGCCTCGATCGACAATCCGCTGGAATCCCATGAGATAAACCTGACCGGCACGCTCAATATGCTGGAACAGGCTCGGCAGGCCGGGGTTAAGAAATTCATCATGGCGTCCTCGGCCGCTGTTTACGGCGACTCGCCGGTACTGCCCAAACATGAAAAGATGCTTCCGGAACCGCTCTCCCCTTACGCCGTTCATAAACTGACCGGAGAATATTATCTTCGCCTATACTGGCAGCTCTACAAATTCCCGACCGTGGCACTGCGGTATTTCAACGTATTCGGTCCTCGGCAGGACCCGAAAAGCGATTATGCCGCCGTGATTCCCTGTTTTATCGACCGGATGGTCAGGAGTAAGGCGCCGACGGTGTTCGGCGATGGCGAGCAGACGCGCGATTTTATTTACATTGACAACTGTGTGGCGGCCAACCTGCTGGCGGCCGAAAACGAGGATATGGTCGGCGAGGTATTCAACGTCGCCGGCGGCGACCAGTTCACCTTAAACCAGCTGCTCGAAGAACTCCGGACTATCACCGGCAAAAATATCAAGGCCGTTTACGAACCGGCCCGGCCGGGGGATATCCGCTATTCGTACGCCTCGATTGACAAAATCAAGAAAGTCGGCTTCAAACCCCGGGTCGGTTTTTCCGAGGGGCTGAAAAACACGGTCGAGTACTTCGCCGGCTGATAATAATTTTCCTTAAATCGAAAATCGCCAGCCGCAATAATAGTCTTTCCCGGCGTGCGCATCAGGCGGACAACCGATACATTCGCTTTTAATGCGGGGGTCAACGGTTTTCGCGAAACCGCTGTATTCGACAATCCCCACCGACTTACAGGGAAACAGGGTCATGTTTTTTCTTCGACGGGCCGACTGTACCCGGCAGTCAACCATATAAAACTCGAACGAATTTTCGGTTTCGTTCACGATTTTCTGTACGTTCAAAACAGCGTATAGCCGGTAACCCAGAGCCTTTTTCAGCCCCTCCAGGCCGCTGCCTTCGGCGATGCCGTGCAAAGCCATGATGCGTTTGGCCTCGATGACGGTGAAGCTCACCCAGGCCTCGCGGTCGAGTTCGATGGCTTTCTCGATGCCGTCGTGCCGCTCCACTGCCTGGAACCAGAGGCCGTCATGGGCCAGCCAGTTTTTCGCGAAATCCACCAGCATTTTTTCCAGCGTTTCCCGGCTGAGATGGTCGTATTTCGTTGACATTAAGCTATATCTCCCGGTTGTTATAAATTTTTATTTCAAGTCGGACAAATTATTAGACCTTTACAAATTCAGCTTTTTATACTATTTTCATTTAAAAGAAAATTATCAAGCTTTATTTTTTTTAAGATATAGTTTGAAATGAACCGGGCCGGGGTCTGAAACGTTTTTAAAGTAAGCCCGGCGCCGCTTTATATGAACCTTTTATACCACCTCACGAAAAATAACCGCCTACCCGGCGTTAAAAAAACGCCGCCGGCAGGAGAGATGAATGAAATTTGTACCAGCTTCGCTTGTTCTTTTTAGCTTTATAATCCTGTCCGCATCGCCGGTGACCGGGGGGGAATTGTCCGATGAATTAATACAGGTTCTCAGCCAGAAAAGAGCCGATGAGACTATCCCGGTCATCATCAAACTGAGACCGACCGAAGATATGGAGAAACTTCGCACCGATTTGAACACTGAGGCCGGTACCCTGGCCGAGCGGCACCTTCGCGGTATCAATGCCCTGAAAGATAATCATCGCCGCGCCCAGGAAAAACTTCTCACCAAGCTCAACGAACTCAGTCTCGATAAAAAAGCGAACGCCATAAAGAGCTACTGGCTGGTGAACGCCCTGTCGGCCGAGATAACGGCCGCGGAGATTATCGAGCTGGCCGAGCGCGCAGATATCGAAACGATATACACCGTTCCGGAAACGTTTCTTATCGCTCCCTACGACGGGCCGGTCGAGTATTTCAATCCCGGCGAAGCCGACTCGGTTACCGGCAACCTGACTTATGTCAAGGCCGACCTGGCCCATGCCGCCGGCTACACCGGCCAGGGGCGGCTGGTCTGCTCATTCGACACCGGTATCCAGGGCGACCATCCGGCGCTGAAAGACAGCTGGAACGGTCTCAACGGCGACTCGGCCGCGTCCTGGTTTTTTGAACTCGACGACCTCAACTACCCGCACATCATTCCCTACAGCACCAATGCCAACCACGGCACCCATGTCATGGGTATTTTGACGGGCCGTGACCCGGCTATTAATTACACTGTAGGTGTGGCGCCCGGCGCGAAATGGATTTCGGCGGCGGTGATCGATATCGCCGCCACTTCGATTCTGAACGCTTTCGAATGGGCCGCCGACCCGGACGGCAACCCCAACACTATCGACGATGTCCCCGATGTCATCAATCACAGCTGGGGTATCGATAAGGTAACTCTGCCCCGTTACTCCATCGGTTGCGCGAATGTCTTTTACGACGCCATCGACAATATCGAGATGCTGGGCATTGTGAATATTTTTGCCTGTGGAAACACCGGCAGTGATACCTCGATTTACAATCCGGCCAACCGGGCCAACGACAGCCTTGACTGTTTCGCGGTCGGCAATATAAACGCGACCCTGTCCCCGCCCGTACTGGCGACCAATTCCTCGCGCGGTCCCTCCGACTGCCCCGGCGGCGGTATCAAACCCAACGTCGTCGCCCCGGGAACTTCAATTATCTCCTCCTACCCCACCAGCCGTTATTTCAGCTATGGCGGAACGTCGATGGCCGCGCCGCACGTTGCCGGGCTGGTGGCGCTTTTGCGCCAGAAGAATCCCAACGCCACCGTCGATGAAATCAAAAAAGCCATCCTGGCCGGTACCCAGGCCGATGCTTCCTGGGGTTCTTTACCCAACAATAGATTCGGCTGGGGGGCGATTGACTGTATGGCCTCGCTTAATTACCTCAGCGCCGTCAATACCGCGCCTAACGTGCGAGTGTACGATTTCACTCACAATCCGATTTCCCCCGGCGATACGGTGATCGGGACGGTGGTGCTGCAGAATATCGGCGCCAATGCGACCAATGTAACGGCCGCGCTGAGCGGTACCGACCCCTCGCTGACGGTGCTGACCGGCTCGGCTTCGTTCGGGAACATCGACGAAGGCGACACGGTCCGTTCCGATGACACCATCCGCGTGGTTGTTGCCGATACGATAACGGAAGGTTCGGTGCTGTCGCTCGATTTTAACATTATCGGCGACGGTTACACAAAAGACGCTAAATTGTTTTTCATTGTCGAGCCTCCCGGGAAAAAAGCTTTAGCTACCCACAACACCGGCAAGATCGATTTTACCCTGAGCAATTACGGTTTGTTGGGGCTCGGTGATGGTTCCCTTTACCCGTTCGGAGGGGAAGGTTTCAATTATAACAACGGCGGCAATGACCTCTGGGAGAGCGGGTTGATACTGGGTCGAAGTTCAGCGGAGGTTTCCAGCGGCGTGCACAGTTATATTTTCGAGCCTAATATGGATTTCGTCGTGGCGCCGGGCGGCGATATGCAATTTTTCACCCCCGGTGACAAAGCCCCGCAGCAATCATACTCGGTTTTCCGCGACGATAACGGCGCCGACCCGCTGGGAGTGGAAATCCGCCAGGAATCGTTCAGTTTCGAGGCTCCCTACGATGACTTTATCATGATTCGCTATATTCTGAAAAATATCAACACCTATAACCTGACCAACGTCCACCTGGGTATGTTTCTGGATTGGGACATTCCCACCTACAACCGTAATGCCGGAGGGTATGAAATAGCCGATGAATTTTCCTGGCTGGCCTATAACGCGGGTTCTTCGGTGCCGATACTGTCCAAATTTCGGGGGATGAAACTGATCGAGGGACCCCTGGCGGGGGTTCAGACCGGCCGCAGTGACAGCACGATATATATTTATTATCGTAACGTTTTTATTCCTACCAATTTTGACGGCTACACCAAAACGGAAAAATACACCTCGTTGACATCCGGTTTCAGTACCGCCGACACCTACAAGAGCGGTCTGGCGGATATGTTTCAGGTTATGTCGGCGGGGCCGATGAGTTTTCTACCGGGGCAGGAACGGGCCGTGACCTTCATCATCATGGCTGGTGACAGTCTGGCTGCTTTGCGGGATATCTCCGTCAAAGCGGTAGATACCTTCATAAATATTCCCTGGGCGCCGCTGGCACCGTTCTGTATTTCTCCCTCCGACACCCTGCTCGGCCCGGAGGCCGACCTCACCCCGACCTTTACCTGGACGCCCTCGGCCGACGCCAACCCCGACGACACTGTACGGTTTATTTTGCAGTACGACATTACCCCCGCTTTCGATAATCCTGTCTCAATAGATTCGATTGAAAGCGCCAGCTATACCCTGGTCGATCCCCTTGAATATGACACGGAATATTTCTGGCGGGTTCTGGCTTACGACCAGCACGGCGACACGACCGAATCGTCGAATTACCGCTTTCTGTACCTCATCGAGGAAGTGGTGCCGTTTTTAATCGTCGAGCCGGATTCTATTATCCACACCGTCAACGACCCGACCGACAACCAGGAGCCGTTGAGTTTTCTGGTTTCCGATTATTACGGCGGCGCTATCCCCTACACGGCCGAGGCCTCACCGGGCAATATCTGGCTGAGTTTATCCAACGAAACGGGCACCACCCCCGCCGAGGTGGAACTCAACATCGATGTCAGCGGTATCGACTTTGGGCTTTATCTCGATTCCATCACGGTTTCGTCGGACACCGCCTCCAATTCGCCCGTGTTCGTTTACGTGCTATTGACCTATGAACCGGAGGTGAAAAAATACGTTCTGCTGCAAAACAGCCCCAACCCGTTCAGCGGGAGTACCAAAATTTCTTTCGAACTGGAGCGGGATTTACCCTACACCGTGATTGTTTACGATATTTTGGGCCGCGAGGTTGACAAGCTCAGCGGGATAGTCAGTTCGGTTCCGATGGAAATAAACTGGTCCGCGCCGTCATCGCTGACCAGCGGCATTTACTTTTACAAGCTTTCAGCGCCGAATTTCACCTCGTCGAAAAAAATGGTGCTCATCAAGTAAAGCGTTCTGGCTCTATTCCGTAAAGGAAATTGTATTGAAGCCCGCGGTGTTTTCGAGCGCCCGGGCTTCGTTTTTGGTCCGGCAAACGGCGATAATATCGTTCGGTTTTATATAGTCGAATATGAAATCTCCCCGAAAGCGGTATTCTTTTTCCCGGCGCCAGTCACTGATAAGTCCGGCTGACTGATAAAGCCAGCGGTCGTTTTTTTCAATATCAACGAGCCGTTTTTTTTCATAATACCGTACCGGCTGCACACCGTGCGCCAGGGCGGTTTCCTTCCGGACACCTAGCCCGTACGGCTCGAACGACATTTGCCGGTAGCGGGCGCGCCAGGTCATCAGGGGCAACAGTTCGACCGGCGATGACGCCGAGAAGGAAACGGTCTTAACGTCGCCGGGCATGTGCCGGCCCGATGCCATTATTTTTTTCATCGTTAAAATCCGCATCAGCGTCTCGAAAGCGCCTCGGGGATAAACGGGATTTATCAGGACGGCGCGATAAAAATCAATCAGTCGCTCCCCAGGCCAGGCGGTGTTGAACGTTCTCGTCCAGTGAAATAGATATTTATCGCCCGCCGAGACAATCTCGGTGCTCAACCGCATCGGGTCGATTTCATAAGCGAGCGTATTCTGACGCTTTTCATACTTAATTTCAAAATCACGAAGAATTTCTTTGTCACCGTATTGTTCCAGCAAACGCGCCATATTGCCGTCCGGATTAATCGACAGCGGCATCAGAATATCGGCGGCGTCGATTATGCGACGGTCGCGAAGAGACATTTTATCCTCTTTGGAAAGTTTTATATCGTTTATTAAAATGGGTGTGAATTCGGTATCGTTGCCGTCCAGGTCAAACTCCTCGATACACAAAGCCCGCCGGCGGGAAAAATCCTCGTTCGGGGAACAAACAAGATATATATTGACCGGTATTTTATAAAGCGAGGCCTGTGCGGTCAGCAACTCCCAGGTGGTCATGCCGGTCGAGGATAATAGAGTTATCCGTTTTTCTTTAAGTAGTTCAACAGCCTCGCGCGCCCGCCGCACCCAGGCAGTGCGGGCGCAGGGGCGGAGCGCCTGACGGGATAGTAATATTGCAGCGGATTCAGGCATTTTTTAAACCTGTTAAAAGGGGACATGCTCTTTATCTCAAGTCTATATTATAACAGCTAAAGACTTGACAAAAGTAATTTTTTTTGCATAAGTTAACTTTTAAGAAGCATCTTTCGGATCAACACAAAAGGCCGGCTTGTCCTGTCACAGCAGGCGTTAAAATTTAACCGATACAAACTGAAAAAGAATACCGGTGTGTTTGATTGACTTAAGGGACAAATAACTTGGAACTTAAAAGTGAACATGGTTGGCCGACAACCAAATCCGAGGCAATCGGTTTTCAAAAAGAAAGAGCCGGTCAGGTCGATTTACAGGGTAACAATAACGAACCCGCCCTGATAGCCGCCGTCGATACTGCCTACGGCTTCGGCGGCGAGAAATTATACGCTTCAGTGGTGGTGGTTACTTTTCCCAAACTTCAAGAGGTCGAGCGCGTTTACCATTTCGACACGGTGAATTTCCCTTATCACCCGGGCTTGTTTTATTTTCGTGAGGGCCCGGTGATTTTAGAAGCCCTCACCAGGCTGGTGAACCGACCGGATATATTGATTGTCCACGGCCATGGTACCGCGCACCCGAAAAGAATCGGGATGGCCTGTCATATCGGCCTCGATTTTGACCTGCCCACCATCGGCTGCGTCCGCAAACTGCTGGCCGGGACTCATCGCCCGGTAGGGGAAGCCAAAGGTTCCTCTCAGCTTATCGTTTTGTTCGGCAAGGAGGTAGGTCTGGCTTACCGGAGCAAGGATAAGGTCAAACCGATTTTCATTTCCCCCGGCTATAAATGCGACCTGCCTTTCGCACGGGATATTATTGTCAAATGCCTGCGCGGTTATCGCCTTCCGGAGCCGCTTCGGATGGCACACCTTTTCGCCAATAAGTACAAACGACACATCGAAAAAGACCAGAAAAGCCCCAGCCGTGAATTTTCCGAAGAAACATAAAACCCCTTTATTTGTAAGAATAATATGAATCAGAACAATAACTTTTACCGCGAAATCCTTCACCGGGTCAAAAAAAACCATAAAAGGCAGATTGCCCGGCGCAGACACTTTCATCGTTTTCCCGAAATATCCAACCGGGAGTTCAAAACCACCTCTTTTATACGCAGGGAAATAAAAAAACTCGGATTCCGGGAAATTCCTATTAAACTGAAAACGGGTCTTCTGGCCGAATTATCGGGTAAGAAACCCGGCCCGACGGTCGCTATCCGGACGGATATCGACGCCCTGCCGGTTACGGAAAAAACCGGCCTGGCTTATAAATCCAGAAACGAGGGCTGCATGCACGCCTGCGGTCATGATATGCATATGGCTGCCATACTCGGAACCGGCCTGATTTTATCCGAACTGCGCGACCGGTGGCCCGGCCGACTGCGGCTTATTTTTCAACCGGCCGAGGAAATGCCGCCCGGCGGCGCCGAACCGATGATTAAAAACGGCGCCCTCAAAGGAGTCGACATGATACTGGGGCTGCATGTTGACCCGGATATACCCACCGGCCGGATTACCCTGCGCGACGGCATCACGATGGCTTCGGTGTACGATTTCGATATAATTGTCACCAGCCGGGGGGGGCACGCCGCCCGCCCGCACCTGGGAGTGGACGCCCTGGTTACGGCGGCGGAAATCATCGAATCGCTGCAGAAAGTCGTCTCCCGCGACATCGACCCGATTACCCCGGTGGCGATAACGTTCGGCACCATCCGGGGCGGTGTGGCTCGCAACACTATCGCCGAACGAGTACACATCGAGGGAACAGTGCGCACCCTGTCACAGAAGAATTTCAAAAAAATCCCGGCCCTTATTAAAAGGACCGTAAACGGTATCTGCCGGGCACGGGGGGCCGAATACGAGATTATTCCCGTGGCCGTCTACCCACCGTTAAAAAACCATCCCGCCGTCAACCGGCGGCTGCGAAAAAATTACGAAACTCTGTTCGGCCGGGGGCGGATAACGGAATCGGAACTTATCCTGGGCGGGGAGGATTTCGCTTTTTATTTAAGGGAGGTACCCGGAGCGATGTTCCGCCTGGGTATCCGTAACGAAAGGATTAAAGCCGACCAACCCTGGCATTCACCCCGGTTCATCGCCGACGAAAATGCTCTGGTTTACGGTACCGCCCTGTTGGCGGCTACCGCCCTCGATTATTTGATGAACGGGAAACAATGATAAGAAAAATTATAATAAGCGCTGTTTTTTTCGGTTTCCTTTTTTCGAGCGCCGACCTCAAGGCCATCCGGCTGAGGGACCAGGCGGTGACTTTCGCCAATTTCAACTTTATCAACCAGGTGGCCAGTTCCATGTCACATACCTACTTCGCCACCACCGAAGGCATTATCCGCTACAATAAATTCGAACGCCGCTGGGAGCTGCCCCTGACCGGTTCGGATGGTATGACCAATGAAGAGATTAAAAGGGTATGGGTGGATACTTTCGACGACATGCTCTATGCCCAGACCGCTTTTTCGCTTTACGAATACGATTTAACTTTCGACCGCTGGTACCCCATCGACGAACTGCCGGAAATCAACAACGACAGCCGCCACCTTTCCCGGGACGAACCGCTTTTGCCCCCGTTCCAGTTCAACTTTGTCGGCGGCGGGTCGCTGGTGGACCCGTTTGCACGGTCTTTCCCGATAAGTGATATTCTCAACGATAATTCCGGTCGTCTCTGGATCGGTACCTGGGGTTACGGCCCGGCCACCGCCCCCAGTACGTCCGCCCTGGTTGAGCTTATCCCTTACGGCCTGCTGCAAAACCGGGTCAACGCGATTTATCTCGACGACAGCCTGGTGTGGGTTGCGGGAGCCATCGGCAACAGCCCCCGGACCGGTATCTCGGTTTACAACCCCGAAGCAAACAGTTTTTTCTATGTCGAATCAGGGGTAAGTTCATTTTTCCCCGCCGGCGATATCAACTGCCTGGATGGCAACGGCGCATTTGTTTATATCGGGACCGAGTACGGCGTTTATATTCTGGACCGGGAACGCCTGTCCGTCACCGACCGTATCGACCGTCGCCGGGGGCTTATCGATGACAACGTCATCAGCCTGAAATGCAAGGGTGATTCGCTGTTTGTAGGCACCGAAGCCGGTTTGACGATGATATCCGGCAACGGCGATTCGACGAAATACATCCGCCCGCAATATTTTTTCGACCGGGTCATTTTCGATATCGAACTGGTCGGCGACTACCTCTGGCTGGGCACCAGTATCGGGGCTTATCGTTATTCTCTTAAGACCGACCGCCTGCAGAAATTCGAGGACCCGGAATTGATTATCACCGGCGAGATATACAGCATCGAACCGTATGAAAACAGCCTCTGGTTCGCCTCCAACGAGGGCGTCGTCCGGCTTGACACCGAAACCGGCGCAACCGAATCTTTTCGCGAATTCACCCGAGCCCTGCAGAGCCGGGCGCTGGCCGTTAACGACCGGATTTGCGCTATCGCCTCCGATAAGGGTATGACCTTCATCTTTTACAACCGGGAGAAACCCTTCAGCCGGGAGTTCACCATCGATGACGGCCTGCCGTCGAATTATGTCTACGAACTGGTTCTGGACGGTGATTTTCTCTGGGTAGGCACCGACAAGGGCCTGACCCGTTTCTGGTGGAGCAATCCCAACCGGGTCGATTAGGACGGTGTTTTTTTTAAGATTAAATATTGATAACTCGTTTTCATTTTCATAAAATAAGTCATAATTAGAAAACGCAGCGACGGAATTTTAATTTTAATAAACGGTGGATGAATTTGTTTAAAAATTTCTGGCTGAAAATAATCGCCGTTATTTTGGGTTTTCTCATCTGGTTTCATGTCGTAACCGAAAAGGAATACAGCTATGAATTGAGAATGCCCGTAACCGGTATCACCCTTAAGGACGGCCTGACACTGTCGAAGAAACCCCCGGATTCACTTCTGGTGGCGGTCGCGGCTACCGGCAAGCAGTTACTTCGCAAAAAATGGCGCCAGAGCGGTTTGCGTATCGACGCCGGTCAGTTCGATGTCGGCCGATACGAAATAAGCCCCACCACCGCCAATACCTCGCTACAGGATATCACCAGCCATGTTTCTCTGGTAAATATTGTTCTCCCCGTTACTATTCAACTGCAAATCGACGAGGAGACCTCGACGCAAATATTGGTGACGCCAGATGTTGAGGTTTTTGCCGACGAGGGTTTCGCGGTCAACCACCCCGTCACCACCACCCCCTCGCAGGTGGAAATTATCGGCCCCCGCTCGCTGCTGGAGCGCTTCCAGACCGTCTTCACCGAGCAGAAAAAATTGACCGGACTGAAAAACAACGTCATCATCACCCTGCCGCTGGTTCCCCCGGCCGGATACGGTATTTCCCTCAAGCCCGATTCGGTGACCCTGTCGATTAAAGTCATACCGGTTAAGACCCGGGTTTACGAAAACTTACCCGTGGTGGTGTTCAACGCTCCCCCGGACCGGGCGTATCTTATCGAACCGGCCTACATAACCGTGGAGTTGACCGGCCCGCCCAGCGATATCGACCTTTTAAACCGCAAAGCGCTGACGGTGTCGATTGATTATAAGGTATTAAACAGGAGCGGCTTTGCCCCCGTCAAAATCGACTGTCCCTCCAATTTTAAAGTAAAAAAAGCTTCAACCGATTCCGTACAAGTTATACTGAGATAGTATGCTGACGCTGGGAATCGAAACCTCGTGCGACGAAACCTCGATGGCGGTCATCGAGGACGGTCACAAAATTTTATCCAATATAATTCTGTCACAGGTGATTCATACCGAGTTCGGGGGGGTGGTGCCGGAAGTGGCCAGCCGCGAGCACATGAAAACTATCACGCCCATATACGACCAGGCGCTCAATAAAGCCGGAGTGACCCTGGCTGATATCGGTCTTATCGCCGCCACCATGGGACCCGGGCTGGTCGGCCCGCTTCTGGTGGGGCTTTCTTTCGCCAAAGGTCTGGCTTTCGCCGCCGGCATTCCTTTCATCCCGGTCAACCATATCGAGGGTCACCTGGCGGCTAATATCCTCGAACATGCCGAGCTCGACCGGCATCATTTGACCCTTATCGTTTCCGGAGGTCATACTCTGCTGGTCGAGGTCAGGGAGTTCGGCGAGTATGAAATTCTCGGCAAAACCAAGGACGACGCCGCCGGCGAGGCTTTTGACAAGGTCGCCAAACTGATGGGGCTGGGTTATCCCGGCGGGGCGGAAGTTGACCGGCTCGCCCGCGACGGTAATCCCAAGTTTTTCCGTTTTCCCCGCGCCGTCCGCAAAGACGGCTACAATTTCTCCTATTCCGGCCTGAAAACAGCCGTAAGCCTGTATCTGGATAAACTCGACCGGGAATCGTTCGAGGCGCACAAGGCGGATATCGCCGCCTCCTTCCAGGAAGCGGTGGTCGAGGTGCTGGTGGAAAAAACAGTTCGGGCGGCAGTGGACAAAAACATTCTCCATGTAACCATCTCCGGCGGGGTGGCCGCCAACAGCCGGCTGAGAAAACTGCTGGCTGACAAACTGAAACGCCGACAAAAACAACTTTTCTTCCCCTCCCCGGTTCTCTGTACTGACAATGCCGCCATGATTGCCGCCGCCGGTTATTACCGATATGAGAAAGAAGGCCCGGGCGAGTTTATCGTCGAAGCCACTCCCTACCTCAAGCTGGTATGAACCGTAAAAAAAAGTATCTTTTTTTACCGCTTGCGCCCGTTTTTTTATTCTGTTATTGTTGAACACAATAAATTAGAAAGCGTAGCACTTGCATAAATGAGAACCTTACTTGAGAAAAAACTCTTTCCTTTTGTCATAAAACCGGGCCGCTATACCGGCGGGGAACCGGGCCAGATTGTCAAGGACCCCGAGGGTCGTTTGAATTACCTGCACGCCTACCCCGACAAGTATGAACTGGGCCAGTCTTATCTCGGTCTTCAGACTATCTATCATATAATCAATTCCGATGACCGTTTTCTCTGCGAGCGGGTTTATGCTGTGGACACCGATACCGAGGAAATCATGCGCCGCGAGAAAATACCTCTCTTTTCGCTGGAATCTTCGCGCCCGGCGATGGCTTTCGACGCTGTCGGTTTCACCCTGGTTGACGAATCGGTATACACCAACCTTCTGACTATGCTGGACCTGGGCGGGATTCCCCTGCATACCGCCGACCGCGATAACCGCCACCCGCTGGTCATGGCCGGCGGGCCGTCCGTTTACAACCCGGAGCCGCTGGCGGATTTTATCGATTTGTTTTTTATCGGCGACGGCGAAGAAGGCCTGCCGCAGATACTGGAAATACTGCTTCGACTGAAGGGTCAATCCCGTGCCGAGAAACTCGAAGCCATCGGTCGGGAGGTTGAGTCCGTTTACATCCCGGAATATTACGACTGCGAACACAACCCGCTCAATGATTTTGCCCCGCCTAAAATAAAAGCTCGTCTGGTGCGCTCGCTGAAACCGGAATACTACCCCGAGCAGCCGCTGGTTCCCTTAATCGAACCGGTGCACAATCACCTGGGGGTGGAAATCATGCGGGGTTGCCCGCAGGGTTGCCGATTCTGCATGGCCGGGCCGATTTACCGCCCGGTTCGCATCCGCCCCAAAGCGGATATCACAAACCAGGTCGAGCAGCAGATAAACCATTCCGGCTATGAGGAAGTGAGCCTGATGTCGCTTTCATCGGCGGATTATCCCGATATCGAAACGCTGGCCACTACCCTGGCGCGCCGCCTGGAAACGCGGAAGGTATCGATAGCACTGCCCTCACTGCGACCGGGTACTATCGGTCCCGCCCTGCTCGATGCTGTCCGCCGGGTTCGCAACTACGGCCTGACGTTCGCCCCCGAAGCGGGCAGCGAACGCCTGCGCGCTTTTATAAGGAAAAATTTCCCCGACGAAGCCATCTACGACACCGCCCGTATGGCTTTCCAGAGGGGCTGGACAACCGTCAAACTGTATTTCATGGTCGGCTTGCCGACCGAAACCGACGAGGACCTGCAGGGCATAGTAAATCTTTGCCGCCAGATTCAGAAAATCGGTCGGGAATATCCCGGCAAAAAAACCATCAACGTCTCCATCTCCCCTTTCATTCCCAAACCGTTTACACCCTTTCAATGGGACGAAGCGGTTGATGAAAGGGAAGCCTACCGCCGTATACTGTTCGTCAAAAAGAAACTCAACAGCAACCAGATTCACATCAAGCACGAGGACACCAAGCTGTCTCAAGTGCTGGCCGTTCTCAGTCGGGGCGGCCGGGAGATGGGAGCGGTGATTGAAACCGTATATAAAAACGGCGGCCGGTTCGACCATTGGACTGAGAATTTCAAATACGACCTCTGGGTCGAGGCCTTTGAAAAAAATAATGTAAGCATCACCGAAGCTCTCCGGGCCGTACCCTTTACCCGTAACCTGCCCTGGTCGCACATCGAAAAGGGTGCCTCGATAGAACACCTCCAGAAAGAACGACAGCGTACTTCGGCGCAGCTTATGGAATATGTTCCCCTTGCTCTTACGGCGGATGAGGAACAGGCGGCGGCCAATAACAATATGGAATTCGGGCGGGGAAAGAAAAAGGTAGCCTCGCGCAACCTGGCGGCTCCCACTAAAAATCGTTTCCGCATTCGCTGGGGCAAGACCACCCGTTATAAGTATATGTCACACCTGGATAATTTGCGGATGCTGGAACGGTCAATCCGTATAGCCCGCCTTCCGGTGGCCTACAGCCAGGGTTTTAATCCGACCATGAAACTCTCTTTCGGCCCCCCCCTGCCCCTGGGATTCACTTCCGAGGCGGAATATGTCGATATAACCCTGGACACCAATTTCATGCCCTATATGCTGGAAAGCCTGCAAAAAGCCCTGCCGGAGGGCATTAATATCTTCGATGCGCGGGCTGTGCTGGGCAAAGCCGTCTCCCTGTCGGCGGCTTTGAACCGGGTCGAATATTGCGTCCCGGTTGAGGAATGGGCCGATAAAGACGACCTTAATAATAACCTTAAAAATATAATGAACGCCGAGAAACTGGAAACCGAACGTACCGGAAAAAACGACACCAAGCGGGTGGATATTCGCCCGGCGATATACGAACTTAAAATCGAGGGTGACATCTTAGTTATGACGCTGGGACTGGGTGAGGGCGGTTACACCCGGCCGACCGAGGTGACGGAATTTCTCGGGGAGAACCTTATAAATGACCCGGTTGCTCTGCCCTATCATCGCCGGGCGATGTACCGTTTTGAAG
Source organism: Candidatus Zixiibacteriota bacterium (assembly GCA_016926795.1). Lineage (GTDB taxonomy): Bacteria > Zixibacteria > MSB-5A5 > GN15 > FEB-12 > JAFGNW01. The sequence continues at coordinate 9,633 of JAFGNW010000098.1, read as the reverse complement.
AAGACCGAAAAATTGACCCGATGGATATTTAAATCATGACCCTCTCGCAAACCAATAAAAATTACAAAGTCAAGCACGACCCAGTACGGGCCGCTGTCCTGGAAGCGCTAATACTCATACAGCAGGGGGAACAGGCGGACAACGCCGTCAAGCTGGTCACAGCCGGCCAGAATTTTCGCCCCCTGGATATCCGGTTTCTTTTGCAACTGGTTAACGGGACGACCAAAATGAAGCGGCGCCTGGACCATGAGATAAAATTTTACCTGGCCAAACCATCGGCCAGCTTGCCGTTGATACTGGCCAACATCCTGCGGCTCGGATTTTATCAGTTAATCTTTACCAGTAGGGTTCCGGCGGCGGCGGCGGTTTCCGAGTCGGTCAATCTGGCCCGACAGTTTACCGATAAGTCCCAGGCCGGTATGGTCAACGCTGTCCTTCGCGCTCGTCTTAGGGAACCGCAAAAAATAGTGTTTATCTCCAAAGACGAGGACCCGGCCAAATACCTGGCCGACTTTTACAGTTACCCCGATTACTTCGTGCAGTACTGCCTGGATGAATTCGGACCCGAGAAGGCGGAAAAACTTCTGGAAGCTTACAACCAACCGCCCCATGTCACCTACCGGGTCAATTCCCTGAACTCCAAACCGGACGAGGTTACACACCTGTTGCAGGAAAACAATATCGAATTTTCATTTGGCCGGTATCTTCCGGAATTCATCCACATCCAGAGCGGTGGCCTGCCGCTTGAAGAGCAGCTCATCAAAACGGGAAAAGTGTTCGTTCAGGACGAATCGGCGGGTCTGCCGGTACGGCTTTTAAATCCCAAACCGGGCGACAACGTCATCGACCTGACTGCCGCCCCCGGCGGTAAAGCTACTTACATGGCCATCCGGATGCGCAACAAGGGCCGGGTGACAGCCCTTGACAAATCTCACCGACGACTGGAATTACTGGTTGAAAACGCCCAATCGCTGGGTATCAAAATCATTTCACCGGTGGTATGCGACATGGCCGAATTCAAAAGTGAGCCGTTTGACCGCGTCCTGCTCGACCCGCCCTGCTCCGGCTGGGGTACGGCGGGTAAAAAAGCCGACCTGCGCTGGAAGAAAGAGCCTCAGGATATAAGCAACCTGGTCAAGATTCAAACCAAAATGATCGACCGCGCCGCCCGCCTGGTCAAGCCGGGCGGGGTCCTGGTTTACTCCACCTGCACCATTATGCGCAAGGAAAATGACCAGGTGGTTGAAGAATTCCTCCTGCGCAACAACGACTTTGAGCTTGAATCCGGCAAACAGTTTTTCCACAGCGAACTGGTTAACGAACGGGGCTTTATCAAAACCTATCCTGATTGCGGGCAGCTCGACGGTTCTTTCTGCGCCCGGATGAAACGCAAACTTAAAAACTGACGGCAATTTTAATCTTGATTTTCTTCTTAAAATTGAAAACCTTCTGAAATCCTGAGATATTTCAGCAACCGGCAAGAAATTTATCGGTAAAAAGAAAAAAGGAAAACCGACCAGACCGTTCGAATAAGATAAACAATCGTTATGAATCAGTTACACGCTTCCAGATTTCAGCAACCTACCAAAAAACGTTCCGGTTTTTTTACGAAACATCTGCCCCCCGGTTCGTTGAAGCGGAAAATAGGGCTGTACGTGGTCCTGCCGCTGATAATTATCATACTGCTGATAATAATAATCGACAAAATCGTCATGCCGGTAATGACCCGTCACGGCAGCGAGTTTCCTCTGCCGGATTTTGTCGGTCAGCGCCTGGTTGAAGCCCAGGTATCGCTCAATGAACTGGGTTTGAAATACGAAATCGCATCCGAAGAATACTCCCCCGGCAAAGAACAGGGGGTGATTCTGAACCAGTTTCCGGTCGCCAGTACCGAGGTGAAATCGGGTCGCGCTATCAAGTTTGTCATTTCGCTGGGTAAAAAAATGGTCGGCATTCCCGATGTCGCCGGCAAATCGGTTCGCCAGGCTATGCTCGATTTGGAAACCGCCGGGCTGGTCCTGGGGGAAATCGCCTGGGCCTTCTCGGACACCATCCCCGAACGGGTGGTCGTCTTTTCCTATCCCGAGGCGGGGGCGGAAATACCCCTCGGCTCGCCGGTCAATCTCATGGTCAACAAGGGCCGGGCATCTAATTTCACCTATATGCCCAAAGTGGTCGGGCTATCGCTCGATGAAGCGATTAAGCGACTGGAAGATAAATATCTCAAACCAGGTGTCGTCACCTATCGCACTGATGAAAATTATCTGCCGGAAACGGTGCTGGAACAGTCCGAACCGGTCGGCGCCGAACTGGATAACGGTACCGAAATCGACCTGGTGGTCAGTAACACTCAGTAAAATCTTTTAGTATTTAATTCATGACCAATTTAACCGACGGCATTATTGTCCATCGCGAGCCGGCGACGCTCAAGAAACCGGCCGCCGCGGCGGTCAGGCGGCTTTACGGCGAGCAGGTTCTGACCGACACCATCGTCGAGAAGATAACCTATCTCTCTGACGGCCTGCGCATCAACGGTTACCTGGCGCGACCGTCACATCCCGGAACCTACCCGGTATTGATATGGAACCGGGGCGGCTCCGGCGACAAGGGGGCGCTCGACGATTTGACCGCCTATCTCATCCTGGCCCCAACCGCCCTTTGGGGCTTTGTTGTCCTGGGTACGCAGTATCGCGGCAATAAGGGAAGCGAGGGCGAGGAGGACTGGGGCGGCGAGGATATCAACGACGCCCTCAATCTTATCGAAGTCGCCCGAAATATTCCCGAGGCCGACCCCGATTTAATCGCTATCGAGGGCGCCAGCCGGGGTGGGATGACTACCTATATAGCGCTCACCCGTTATGATAATTTCAAATGCGCTATTGTCCATGCCGGAATAACCGATGTCGCCCGGTTGTGCGAGCAAAAGGAAGATTTCAGAAAATATCTCAACCGGCTTTTCAAAAATCTCTGCACGGAAGATAAAAAAGAAAAGCTGAAAGAGCGTTCGGCGGTTTCGTTCGCCGACCGCTTGCCCAGGAACGTGCCCCTGCTAATAATGCACGGCCTGAAAGACAGGGTGGTGCCGGTCGAACAGTCTCAAATGCTGGCTGAGAGATTGGAGAAACTCAATATACCCCATAAACTTATTCTTCTCGAAGAGGGTACCCATGTGGCCTTAAAAGACGGTACTTACCGGGAAATTGACCGTTATCGCCGGGAATGGCTGGAAAAACATCTCAAAAAAGAGTAAAAATAATTTATATTTTTTATAACGGCTTATCCCCCGGAAACTTATAAGCATACCGCAGTTGTCCTTTTTAAACCTTATTTTTACAAACTCCTTGCCAATTTTACCGAATAGCTTATATTATTTGGCTCTGGAAGACATGTAAAATGTTTCCCTAAGATATAATTATGTCTTTTTGAGACATAACGACTGGTTTAATTTTTTTTTATGAACTGATTTATGTTTGGTCTTTTATCGGACAAATTAGAAGTTGTCCTGAAGAAACTTCGCGGCGCCGGAAAACTTTCCGAGAAGAATATCAAGGACTCGATGCGCGAAGTTCGGCAGGCTCTTCTTGAGGCTGACGTCAACTACAAGGTGGCGCGCGATTTCATCAAGGCAGTCGAGGAGAAGGCAATCGGTACCGAGGTCCTGCAGTCGATTGAACCGGGTCAGATGATTGTAAAAATTGTGCACGATGAGCTGGTGGCACTGCTGGGCGGCAAGACCGAACCGCTGGCACCGATTGATAAGGCTCCGACGGTGTACATGATTTGCGGCCTGCAGGGTTCGGGCAAGACCACGCTGTGCGGCAAGGTGGCGCTGATCACCCGGCGCAAAAACAAAAAACCGCTGCTGGTAGCCGCCGATATTTACCGGCCGGCCGCGGTGAACCAGTTACAGGTACTCGGTAAGGAAATCGATGTTGAGGTGTACAGCCGCGACGGCGCTAAACCGCCCGATATCTGCGAGGAGGCGGTCGCCTATGCCGCCAAGAATTTCTTTGACCTGGTTATTCTCGACACCGCCGGAAGGCTGCATATCGACGATGTCATGATGAAGGAACTGGAGGAAATCCAGGCGCGCATCAAACCCGACGAGATGCTGCTGGTGGCCGACAGCATGACCGGTCAGGACGCCGTCAACGTCGCCGAGGAATTTAATCGCCGGCTCAGTATCAGCGGCGTGGCGCTGACCAAACTCGACGGTGACGCCCGGGGCGGGGCAGCCCTTTCGATTCGCAAGGTTACCGGCTGCCCGATTAAGCTGGCTTCGGTCGGCGAGAAGCTTTCCGACCTGGAGCCGTTCCATCCCGATCGCCTGGCTTCGAGGATTCTGGGAATGGGTGATGTCGTTACCCTGGTGGAAAAGGCTCAGGAGACGATCGATATGGAAAAGGCTGAAAAGCTCCAGGAGAAAATTCTCAGAGCCCAGTTCGACTTCGAGGATTTCCTGGACCAGGCTAACCAGCTCAAAAAGATGGGACCGCTGGAATCCGTTATGGGCATGATACCCGGAATGGGCAAGGCTCTTAAGGGGGTTAAATTCGACGAAAAGCAGATTGAGCGGATGACGGCCATTATCAAATCGATGACGGTTCAGGAGCGGCGCAACCCGAATATTATCGACGGTTCCCGCAAAAAAAGGATAGCGGCCGGCTCGGGCAATTCGATTCAAGCGGTCAACCAGCTTTTAAAGCAGTTCTTTACGATGCAAAAAATGTTTAGTAATATGAGTAAAAAGAAATTCACGGGATTGCCAAAGGGGTTGATGCCCTTTTAAAATCCGGTGAGAATTGGAGGAATCTTCTCTTGGCAGTACATATCAGATTACGACGAATGGGAGCAAAGAAGCGACCCTTTTATCGAATTGTGGCAGCTGATTCGCGGCGGGCTCGTGATGGCCGGTTCCTCGAGAACGTTGGTACCTACAACCCGATTACGCAACCGGCTGAAGTAACTGTTGTCGAAGACAAACTTACCAAATGGCTTGATCAGGGAGCTATTCCAAGTGACACGGTTAAAACCCTGCTGTCCCAGATTGGCTTTATCGAAAAGTACGAAAAAGTAAAAAAAGGTGAGGATGTCTCCGAAGTAGTCTTAAAGAAACATATCACGGAACGGAAGAAGAAAACCCGGAAAGCCAAAAAGGCAACGGTAACGGTCGAGGCGACAGCCGCCGGCGAGACACCGGCTGAAGCTCCCGCGGAAAAGGCCGAAGAAACGAAAACAGAGGAAGTAACCGCAGAAGAGGAAAAAAGCGAGTAAATACCCGGCAGGCGACGGGGAACCGTCGTCTGTTTTCCGATACATTTTGATGTTTTGAAACTCTAACGCAAACGATTATTCGAAAGGATTAGTTTAATGAAGGAATTCATCGAATTCATCGTCAAAGCTCTGGTTGATAACCCCGACGAAGTAAGCGTCAATGAAGTCGAAGGCAGCCGCACTACGGTCTATGAACTGCGCGTAGGCCAGGGTGACCTCGGTAAGGTAATCGGCAAACAGGGACAGACCGCGAAGTCGATTCGTACCTTGCTGGCCGCCATCTCCGCCCGAAAAGGGAAACGAGCCGTCTTAGAGATTCTGGAATAGTTGACTGAAACCCAGAAATTCATTACGGTTGGGAAATTAGGCAAAGTTCGCGGCGTCAAGGGAGAAATTTACGTGACGCCCCTGACTGATTTCCCGGAGCGGTTTGTCGGTCAAAAGGAAATTTACATCGACAATCGCGGACAATGGGTAAAATTTAAGATAGAATCGGCCCGCCTGGTGGCAGGCCGGCCGGTTCTCAAACTGGAAGGCATCGACTTCCCCGAAGACGCCGCCCGCCTGACCAATCGCGACCTGGCGGTTACCGACGACCAGTTGGTGAAACTTCCCGAAGGCAGCTATTTTATCTTTGATTTAATCGGCTGCCGCGTTTATGACGGCGCGACGGATGCTTTTATCGGCGAGCTGGTCGATGTACAGCAGCAACCGGCCAACGATGTCTATGTGATAAAGAAGGAAAACGGCGACGAAATGGTACTGGCGGCAATCCGGCAGTTCGTCAAAAGTATAGATATTAAAGGCAAAAAAATCATCATCGACCAGGCGGGTTTATTCAAAGAAAAATAAACCCGGCTTTAAAATGAAATTTGAAATTATCACGCTTTTCCCGGATTATTTTAATCAGGCCCTGCGGCAGTCGCTTCTGGGAAAAGCGACTGAAAAACAGCTCTTTGAAATCGAAATAATAAACCTGCGAGACTTCGCCGTTGACCGTCACAAGACGGTCGACGATACCCCGTTCGGGGGCGGCGGCGGAATGGTCATGAAAGTGGAGCCGCTCGACCGGTGCCTCACGGCGCTCGGTTACGACCACCGGTATAAGGGCGCCGGAAACGAAAAGGAACGCATTATCCTCACCTCGGCCTCCGGGGTGATGCTTGACCAGCCGCTGGCGATCAAATATTCCCTGGCCGACCGGCTGACTATCATCTGCGGCCATTACCTGGGCGTCGATGAGCGCCTCACGGCTCTTTATGATATTGATGAAGTCTCCATCGGCGATTATATTCTCTCCGGCGGCGAACCGGCCGGAGCGGTTATAGTCGACGCCGTCGCCCGGCTGATACCGGGGGTGCTGGGCAATTTTGAGTCGGCCCTGAACGATTCGTTCATGAACCAGATTTTGGGCGCTCCCTGTTACACCCGGCCGGCGGAATACAAGGGTTTGAAAGTTCCAGAGACGCTGCTTAAGGGCAACCATGCCGAAATTGAAAAGTTTCGGCGTTGCGAGGCTCTCAAGACCTGTGTGCAGAGAAGACCGGATCTGATCAAGAAGGCGGATTTAACCGACGATGAGATTAAGATGATCCGGAAACTGGATGAGAAAATAGAGATTGATTGACATAGAAAGGAATGAACCATGAAACAGATAGCTCAGATAGAGCAGAGCTATTTACGGGATGATTATCCCCCCTTTAGCTCAGGGGACACCGTGCGCGTTCATTATAGAATCAAAGAAGGCGAGAAAGAACGGATTCAGGTGTTCCAGGGTACGGTGATCGGCCGCCGCGGCGGCGGTACCGGGGCCACCTTTACCGTTCGCAAAATATCCTCCGGTATCGGGGTGGAGCGGGTCTTTCCGCTGCACTCTCCCAATATCGCCAAGATTCAGAAAATCCGCACCGGCAAGGTCCGCCGGAATAAATTGTATTACCTGCGCGAGTTGACCGGTAAATCGGCCCGTATAAAAGAGCAACTTCTCGATAAAAACGGTAAGAACGACCAGGTTGAAGCTGAAGAAACGGCTACCGAGGTCGAGACCGTTGACGAAGTCGTCGAGGAAAAGCCGGCTGAAACCAAAGTCGAGGAGAAAACCGGCGAATAGACGAGTAATGTCGATTTAAAGAGCGCCTTTTGCAAAGGCGCTTTTTTTATAAGAAAAAGGTTGTTTTGAAACCCCGTACCAATATTTTAATCAACGGGTGGAAAACAACTTGACATTCCCAGACGACATTATCACCCTCAGTTAATAACTTAACCGGGGTATTGCCTTGTCGGAAGTTTATAATTTTCCCAAATACTATGAAGTCGCTTTCTCGTTTCGGGATATTGCACGGGAGGTTGACGTTTTCGAGGAATGTTTCAGGCAATTCTCGAAAATCCCGGTTCGTTCCGTTCTGGAAATCGCCTGCGGCAACAGCCCCCATATGGAAGAGCTGGTTAAAAGGGGTTATCAATACAACGGTCTTGATATAAACGAAGCTATGATTGCTTACAGCCGGGAGAAAGCGCAAGCATTTCCCGAACGGGTCAATCTCGTACGCGCCGATCTGGTGAATTTCGAGCTGGACACCAAAGTTGATTTCGTTTTTACCCTGCTTGATTCCATCTTCGTAAAAAACAGCGGGGAATTGCAGAGTCATTTTGACCGCGTGGCGGATGTTTTAAGAAAGGGTGGTCTTTATTTTCTCGACTGGTGTGTCCATTTCGAAATAGCGACATTCGAAGACGCCGTCAGCTGGGAAATGGAACAAAATAATATCCGGGTCAAAACGACCGTACAATGGCAGGCGATAAGCCGGTCGGAGCAGACGTTCCGCGAAACCATCACCTTCGAGGTGGATGACCGGGGCAATAAAAATAAAATTACCGGGAGTATCATAAAACGCGCCGTCTATCCGCAGGAATTCTTATTTTTTATCGACCGGCAACAGCATTTCGAGTTTGTCGGCTGGTGGAACAACTGGAATCTGAAGAAGCCGCTGAAAGACCAGATTAAAATCGACCGTCCGATTGCCGTCGTGAGAAGAATTTAACCGCAGACCTGTTTGAAAACCCGCATGAAATTGCCACCGAGGATTTTCCTGATTTCCGTTTCGGCATAACCGCGGTGGAAGAGTTCTTCAGTGATATGGGGCATCCCGGAGCAGTCCTCGAGACCGAGCGGCGGGAAGGTCATGCCGTCATAGTCGGAGCCCAGCCCCACGAAGTCCACACCCACCAGCTTGACCGCATGATCAATATGGTCAACGACCGTACTCACGGTGGGTCTCACGGAAGCGATATATTTCTCGAATTTTTCCACGAGCGGTTTATACCGTTCGTATCGTTTCTTTTTCTCGTCTTCGTCCAACTCCGACAGAAAAAGCTGGGGCATGATTTTCGATTCCTCGGGGTATTGTTCCCAGAATTCTTTCGAGGCTCGGCCCATTTCCTCCGAGAGGAAAAAACTGACGAAAGTAATCCCTACCAGCCCGCCGGAATTCGCGATCTCTTTTATCTGGTCATCGGTCAGGTTGCGGCCGTTGTGACAGAGAGCGTCCACACAGGAGTGCGAGGCGATAACCGGCGCCCGAGCGGCCCCGAGCACGCCGTCAAAAGTCGCACGGGAACAATGGGAAACATCGACGATTACACCCAGTTCGTTCATACGCGCGATCATTGCCCGGCCAAGGTCATTGAAACTGTCGAAAGCCGGGTTCTTGTCGCTCCATGAGATTCCCCAGCCGGTGGAGCGCTCGTGAACCACGGTTATCAGTCGGACACCCCGCTCGTAAAAATAGTCGATATTGACCGGGTCGTTATCGAGAGCGTCACCACTCTCGACAGCCAGAAGCACACCGATCAGACCGGCGGCTCTGGCGCTTTCGGCCTCTCCGGCTGTCAGGCAGATGCTAACCGTGTCGGGATTTTCGGCGATTTTCTTTTGCAGGAAACCAAGGTCGGCGATTATTTTTTCGCGGGGCATATCGGGGGGGTTGGAGGGAATTATACTAGCCGCGAAAACCTGCAAATCCACTCCGCCCTCTTGAAGGCGCGGGATATCGACATGGTAATCCTTGTGACGCCGGGTAAAATCGTACCCCCGTTTCATCTGGATGATGGTGTCACAGTGAAGGTCGGCCACCAGAGTTTCCCGGTGTAATTTAACGGCTTCCTTTTTTAAAGTATTTTCCATCTTTTTTAGGCTAAAAAAAATTTGCTGTCCTACCAATGATATGTCTAATAATTAAGCTTAAAAGACTCCTTATCTTTTATACGTTAACAGCATAAAAATACCCCGGAAATTATTCCGGGGTAAGAAAAAAATCACAATGAAATTTATTCGTCGGCTGAGGCTTGTACTTCATCAGT
>JAFGNW010000097.1 GCA_016926795.1 Candidatus Zixiibacteriota bacterium | reverse complement strand
TACCCGGGCGGCGTCGATAGCCGTATCACCGCCGCCGACCACGACGACCCTGTCACCAACCTCGACGTTTTCGCCGCTGTTGATGCGGTGCAGAAAATCGGTCCCCGTGAAAACGTTGGGAGCATTTTCTCCCGCTACACCCAGCAGGCGTCCCTTGTGGGCACCGATACCGACAAAGATGGCCTTGTAATCCTTACGCAGGTCGTCCATGCTTATATCTTTGCCGACTATGGTGTTTAATTTCAACTCCACCCCCATATCGAGAATGCGGTTGATTTCACCGTCGAGCACTTCTCCGGGCAGGCGGTAATCGGGAATCCCGTAACGCAGCATGCCGCCGGACTTCGGGAAAGCCTCGAACACCGTCACCGGGTAACCGCGACGGGCCAGGTGGTACGCACAGGACATACCGGCCGGACCGGAGCCGATAACGGCCACCTTTTCCGACCTTGTTTCATCAGTGAGTTTTTCCGGAACCAGCTTTTTCTCCAGTCCGTAATCGCCGAGAAATCTTTCAAAAGCATTGATTGAGACCGCCCCCTCTTTGAATTTCCGGTTGCACTCCGTCTCGCAGGGATGCGGGCAGACCCGGCCGCACACGGCCGGGAAGGGCGTCGTTTCCATAAAAATGCGCCAGGCTTCCTCGATAGTCTTTTCATAGGTCTTGCCGAAATCCTCGGTTTTCGACACCACCATCAACGCTTTGCGAATCATATTGTTATTGGGACATTTGTTGAGGCACGGCGGCTTCTTAGGCACCAATTTCGGCCGTAACGGCGATGTCTCCACACCGGAAGCACCCGATGCCCCGGAAAAACCGCCCAATTTTTTCTTTTTCTTGACAACCTTCTTAGCCATGATGTTCTCACCTATCTAAACTGGCGCCTATCATTTTATAGACCGCCAAAGGTTAATTTATCGTTAACTATATATCAGCCAACCAATCTCTCTACAATCCCTCGGTCACCGTAAGTTATTCCGTAATTTCGGCCAACCGTAAAGTTTTTATGGCCGGGCGCGGTCGGGACGCTTTCTTGTTTGCTTTTTTTTTACACCTCTTCACGTTTTTACGATAGGCCGCAGCGTTAGCAGCCAGAGCTGGTGCCCACTTTTCCGCGCCGTCGGCGTGAAGGTGAGCAAAACAGGCGAGACAATTTTTATAAAGCAATCCGTCCCGTTGCTGACCCAGCCCGAAACCCGTCTGTACCGACAGGCAGGTTGCGGTTTCGTCAAAACGACCCGTCACCGTTGAATAATGAAACTCATGTCCCTTCAGGGTCGTCCCCGGCTCGAAAAAGGGATTGGACCGGTCGGCGCGCATCAGCGTATAGCCGTGCCCGGCCGGTCGGGTGTTCATCACCAGATCCACCGGGAACACCTCCGCCATGGAATAGCGCTGGTCGTGCCAGGTTAACGACCGCGACAGGTAAATCAAACCGCCGCATTCGGCATAAACCGGCAGCCCGTTTTCAACCGCGTCGCGAACGGCCTGCATCAACGAGGCGTTTTTTACAAGCTTCTCGGCGTGTGTTTCAGGGAAACCGCCACCGATGTAAAGGGCATCTATTTCAGGCAGAACGTCATCTTCGAGCGATGATACCGGCACCAGCTCCGCCCCCTCGCGTTGCAGGGCTTCGAGATTCTCCGGGTAGTAAAATGTAAACACCGCATCCTTGAAATAACCCACTCTGACCGTCGGTTTTTTCGCCGATGATATCGTTTCGTCCTCGACTTCCAACTCGACCGCGCTGTCAGCGAGAGCGGTGAGGGAATCGATATCGAGATAATCCCGGGCTATTTGTGACAATTGTTGCTGCAGAAGAGATTCACCCTCAAATTCGAACGGTGTAATCAACCCCAGGTGCCGTCCGGGCAGGAGAGCGCTGTTCCGGTCAAGTTTGGGAATCACCCCCAGGACGGGTACGTTACAGTACTTCTCGAGAGCGGCAGTGATTATCTTCTCGTGCCGGCGACCGGCCACCCGATTGAGAATCACCCCGGCGATATTGACTCCGGGGTCAAAATCGATACAACCCCTGATGAGCGCCGCCAGCGTGCGGGTGGCTTTGGTGGCGTTCACCACCAGCACCACCGGGACCTCGAGCAGCTTAGCCAGCTCGGCGGTACTGTGAGTGCCTTCAGCATCTTTACCATCGAAAATTCCACGGTTGCCTTCGATAAGAGCAAAATCGGCACGCCGGGCGGCAGCCAAAAACGATTTTCGAACCTTGGCGGGATCGACCAGGTAAGTGTCCAGGTTGCGAGCCTCGCTACCGGCGAAACGGGACAACCAGGCGGCGTCGATATAATCCGGCCCTTTTTTGAAAACAGCAATAGCCAGCTCCTTCTGCCTTAGAGCGGTCAGAAGGCTCAGACTGGCTATAGTTTTCCCTGAGTCGCCGGAAAAACCGGCGACCAGGAGACGCGGAATTCTAATATTCATATAAGCAAACCCGGGGTGCGGCCAGGTCTAGTCGTTAGCGGCACCCTCTCTATGCGGAAGTTCAATAAAACTTCCCCCGAAATAAGTGTAAACACATCTTCCGGAATTGATCAACTGTTTAATGGCTTCCTTACAGATTTTCTTGTCAACTTCGTCGCCGAACATCTGTATCATGCTTTTGGTCAGGTCCATCGGTTTCAGCTTTTTTTGAGACCCGGCTTCCTTGACCAAGTTGAACATAGCCTCAGCGATTTCTTCAACTGACTTTGCCATTTATAATTCCTTAAAAAGTTAAATGTGTAGAACGTTTAAAGGTCAAACCGGCATGCTTGAAGTCGTCGATGTGTTCCTTCCGGAACTCGATACCGGTCATCCTGAAAAATTTGGGCCAACCGATACGGTTGATCCATTCACCCATACGTTCGTATTTACGGGCATTTTTCGCCCACAATTCGACAATATTCCTGATAGCGCCGGTAACTTCCGGCCAGCGTGGAGGATTGTTCGGAATAAAAGGAATCGCCAGCTTGGAAAACATCGGTTCCGAACGGGCGTTGGACACCTTGCCGCCGACCCAAATCGAAACGCCGTCGTTTAACGGGTCGTTCAGCGGCATCGCCGGGCAGACCGTGTAACAGTTGGCGCAGAACATACAGCGTTCCTCGATGACTTCCACCGACGGTTTGCCGTTAACCGTGGCCGGGCGGATCGCCGCCGTCGGACAGGATGCGCTGACGTTCGGAATTTCGCAGACGTTTTTAAGGTTGGCATGGTCGATACGCGGCGGGCGACGGTGAACACCGAGAATGGCGATATCGGAACAGTGAACCGCCCCGCACATATTCAGACAACAGGCCAGGGCAATACGCAGTTTGCCCGGAAGTTTCATGTTTTCGAAATACTCAATCAGGTCGTCCATAACGCACTTGACGATACCCGAGGCGTCGGTGGCCGCCGAATGGCAGTGCACCCAGCCCTGGGTATGGACGATACTGGTGATGGAATTGCCGATCCCCCCGACCGGGTGACCGAGCGCTTTCAGGTCCTTAATCAGGGGATCGATATTTTCTTTCTTGGTCAGGAGGAACTCGACGTTGTGCCGGCTGGTGAAACGAATGTAGCCGCCACAGTACTTGTCGGCCAGGTCGCAGTATATCCTGATTTTATCGATGCTGATAAGACGGCCCGAAGCCGAGCGAACAGTATATAATTCAGCGCCTGATTCCGAGACATGAACCATGACACCGGGCTTTAAAATCTCATGATATTTCCATTTGCCGTAGTTTTCCTTGATTATCGGCGGTAAAAAACGCTCGTAATGAGGTGGGCCGTAATCAGTTCTTCGTTTTGACATATCAACTGCCATATCAAACCTCTATTATCTAAAAGTTCTTTTTCAAATTAATTACTATTAACTTTCTTCCTCTTCCTCATCGTCGTCGCCTTCCTCGAAATACTCTTCGTAGAAGACATAAGGATTCTCGCGCGGGTGAGCGACCATTTCCGGAACGGGATCAATCTCAATCGCTTCCAGGAAATTACCCAAACCGACCCGTTGAATAAACTCGCCTATTCTTTCGCGGTTTTTACCTTCTTCACACCAGACATCCCACATCTTATCAACCGTATCCTTAATCTTAGAATAAGGCGGTTCAATCTTGATGAACGGGAAGAGTACGGATGAAAGGAATGCGCCTTCGATAATAGGAGCTTTGGAACCGATCAGAATGGTGGCGCCGCGGTCCTTACCGGGCCGCAAGGCCTTCGGCATGACGTTGATACAGTGCATGCAGCGGACACAAAAACTGTTATCGATATGCAGTTCCTTGCCGTCCCAGTCCATACACTTGGAAGGACAGTTGTTGACCACATCAGAAGTAATGTCCAGACCCTTATCGGCATATTCGCGAACGGCGTCCTGGTCAACCTGGATGTCGTCGCGCCAGGTGCCGATAATCGACATATCAGCACGGGCAATCGAGGCGACACAGTCGTTGGGACAGCCGGACATTTTAAACTTAAACTTGTAAGGGAAAGCCGGCCGGTGAAGCTCGTCCTGATAGTGCATGGTCAGGTCATAGGTCAGCGCCATGGTATCATAGCAGGCCCACTCGCAACGGGACATGCCGCAACAGCAACTCGGCGTCCTGAGATCGGAACCGGAACCCCCGATATCAAAGTCAATCTTGGATAGGTCTTCGAAAGTCGGCTCCAGTTGATCGGTAGTCGTTCCCAGAAGGATGATATCACCGGTGGACCCGTGCATATTAGTCAGACCGGAACCGCGTTTTTCCCAGATATCACAAATGTCACGTAATGCCTTCGAAGTATAGTACCAACCGGCCGGTTGGTTAATACGCATCGTATGGAAATGGGAAACCTTGGGATATTTATCCGGAAGGGCTGAATAGCGACCGATTACGCCGCCGCCATAACCCATAACACCAACAATACCGCCGTGCTTCCAGTAGCCGATCTTCTCCCGGTAGGATTGCTCCAACTGGCCCAGAAGGTCCTGACACATGGGGCTTCTCTTAGCGGCCATTTTGATTTCTTTTACAAAACTCGGCCAGGCACCTTTTTCAAGTTCATTGAGCAGTGGAGTTTCTGGTAAATTGTCTGCCATTTTTACTCCTTACTTATTTAATTTATTTATGAATTTTTTTATTCTCAAAATCAGGTCTCATTAGTTTGAATCTTTTTTACCTTACCAAATAAAATCTTAATCAATTTATAGACATTAGTCAAGCGAAAATGTGAAAAAATTCATTATCTATTCAAATTTTCTCAGTTGTGGTACTTCTTTTCTTAAAAAGTTGATTTAACTTAACTTATTGAATAATAATAAGATGGGTGCGCTAACGGGCGTAATCGGGATTTTTTGCGTCCGCTTAATAAAAACAATAATTGCACACAAATATATATAATGTGCCAAAAACTTTGGGAATGTCTTCACAATATGACCCCGGCCGGACCCCTCGTTTTTTAGCGAGGGGTTACCGACCGATTGTCTTTTTTTATACTCTACATTCCCTTGTAGGGATTCATACCCACCGAATCGATTACTTCAAGGAAATCATCGAATATTTTCGGTATTTTTTCATAATCACTGATAGCCAGCTCATGCAGTTCCACCCGCTCTTCTTCCAGAACCAACTGTTTCAGCTTTTCGCGGACATTATCCATCCGGGTCCCGGCTAGTTCACTGCCGCGGATAAAGTGGCACTGATAATCATCGCCTTTCTTACAACCAATCAGAATCACTCCGTCAAAACCCGCCGACAGGGCGTCGCCAACCCAGATTGTGTTCATCGAGCCCAGACAACGCAACGGGATAATCCGTATCATAGAGTTGTATTTCATCCTTTTGATACCGACCATATCCACTGCCGGCATGGCGTCGTTTTCACAGATGAAAGCCAGAATACGCGGTTTCTCGTCGGACTCGTCCGGCATGTAGATGGATTTAATCATCGACGAAATCATGTTAATGTTATAGTTCTTGAACGAGATGATTCTTTCCGGGCAGGCTCCCAGACAAACCCCGCAACGGCGGCAACGGTTGGGATTG
>JAFGNW010000096.1 GCA_016926795.1 Candidatus Zixiibacteriota bacterium | reverse complement strand
CTACCTTTATATCAGCCATGCCGAACTGTGCTGTCCCGAAGAAGCGGATGTCAACGTCAGCGGCGGAGAACCGGATATATCGGATATTACCCGATTGATCGATTACCTTTACCTCACACACTTGCCCCTGTCATCCTGTCCGTAACCCGACATAGGACAATCTAATGTGCAGACCAACCAGATACCTGGTTGGTCTGTTAATTTTTATACGGAGATCATCGGAAATATAAATATCATTTGCAATTTAAGGGAAATTACTTATCTTTGAAATATGGGCGCTAAGGTAAAATTATCTATAGGGATTGTTCTTATAATCTTGTTCTTAAATGCATGCGAAAAAAGAGTTACCTCCAACGAATACGCCTCCACATCACCTCTGATTATTTCCTGGACCACCACCTCAGTCATATATGATCCTCAACAAACTAAAAACGGCCTTTCCCTGCTGCTGTTTATGAACGGTAACAACTACCAATGCAAGCAATTCATGAGCCAGACCCTGACCGACACAGCCGTGGTGCGCCTCATCAACGAATCTTTCAATATCGCCCGGATCGACCCCTTATCCGACAGTATGGTATTATATTATAACAACGTCCCGATATCGTCATCCAGCCTGGCATACGATATTTACCATATCACCGCCCTGCCGACCACCTGCGTGCTCAATACCAAAGGTGAGTACATTACCCGATGGGAAGGTTATCAAACTCCCGAAGAGTATATCACAAATTTAAAATACGCCCGGGACCATTATTGAATTCGAAGTTCTTGATTTTATTCTTTTCTTAATTATTTTAAAACAACTCAATCACCATCAAAACGGAGTAAGAAGCATGCGAAAATTATGTCCGGCCTTTTTGGTTTCTTTTATACTGCTTTTTTCGGTTCAGGCGGACAGCGGCGATTCGCTGTCGATCGGGCCGCGCTTTCACCGGGAAACCGGCTACGATGAGTACGGAGCAGTGGGTAAAAACATATCCTTCGGAGAAAATAAGCCCTTGTACAAAGAATATCCCGGCGCCAAAAAAACAAAACTGCCCCAACCTTCGTTCGCAGGCCCCTCGTTGGAACAGGTCATCCGGGCGAGAAAATCCGTCCGCACCTTCAGCGACCGAACCGTCGGTTTCGAGCACCTTGCCCAGTTGCTGCTTTCGGCCGACGGCCTGACGCATCAACTGAGCCAGTATGACCTTCGCGCGGCCCCTTCCGGCGGCGCCCTCTATCCAATCGAAATTTATGTCATCATAACCAATGTTGAAGGCCTCGATATGGGCCTCTACCATTTCCGGGTAGCCGACAGCTCTCTGGAACTCGTCAAGGCAGGGCACTTCAACAAGGAAATTCACGAGGCGGCCAACGAACAAAGCGCGGTCGGAAACTCCCCCCTGACGGTTATTCTTACCTCCCGTTTCGAACGTTCCACCCGCAAGTACGCCGACCGTGGTTACCGGTATATTTATATGGAAGCCGGCGCCATCTGTGAAAATATTTATCTGCAGGTTACCTCGCTGGGTATGGGAACAGTGGCGGTTGGGGCTTTCAACGACCGCTGGCTCAACGAACTTTTGGAAATCGATGGTGCCGAAGAAGCCGCCCTTTTGATTATGCCGGTGGGATTCGTGAAAGACAAATAAGACCGTCCGGTATATTATGAACGGTCTTGAAAAGGACAGCCGATAGCTGTCCTTTTTTTATCACTCTTATTCTTACTTCTCAACGAATGCCTTATTTTTCGATTACGACCTCTTCGGTGTTGACCGGGAAATAAAGCGTGAACATGCTCCCGGCCCCGATCTCCGACACAATTTCGATTTGGCCGCCGTGGTTCTCGATAATCTTGGCGCAGGTCACCAGACCGTAGCCGTGTCCCTTTTCCTTGGTGGTCAGGTGAGCTTTGAATAACCTGTTCTTAACTTCCGGTTTAATGCCGATACCGTTATCAGCCACGGAAATGCTGGCCAGTTTGTTCTTGTAACCGGTTTTCACCCATATCTGGCCCGTTTTTATGCCGGCTTCCTCGATGGCGTCGACGGCGTTATTCAGGAAATTCAACAACAACTGGGCGATCTGGTCCTTATCCATTACGAACGGAGGCAGCCCGGCGGCCAGTTCGGTATGCAGTTCAACCGCCTTGAATTTTTTCTGCACCACCACAAAAGAAAGTACGTCTTTGACCAGTTCGTTCAGGTCCGCCATTTTCTTCACGGTGTTCAACCGGGAATAATCCATTAGACCGGAGGTAAAGCGCTTCATCTTGTCGATATTGCTTTTCAGCTTTTCAAGGGTTCCGCCGGCTTTGTCAAGGTCATTCCGGCCCAGAGCCAGTTGAGTCAATTCCACCCCGCCGAGTATCAAAGCCAGGTAGTTGTTCAATTCATGGGAAATGGAAGACGCCATCTGCCCCTTGTCGGCAAACTTTTCCAGCTCGAAAAGCCGGCGCTCGTTTTCTTTCTGGGTTGTGATATCATCCAGCGTAACCACCAGGTCGAATTTATAATTGCTGTCGTAAATGATTTTGCTGACCCGGACGTTATATATACATTCCCGACCATCTTTCCGAGCCACCATGTTTTCAATCAGTTCGTTATGGTTATTTACATCGGCGGCTATGAACCGGCGCACCCAGGAATGGAAAACCGAATCGGGAAAAACCATCTGGATCGGCATTTTGGTAAGGGAGTTGCTCTCAATCAGTTCCGGGACAAAAGTGTCCAGAATTTCCAGACCGGTAATATTCACTTTTTTAAGGAGATGCTCGCTGTCAAAAACGAAAACGCCCATTTTGACGTTATCCAATATTTCCAGATACCAGATATTCATATGGGTCATTTCCATAAAAAGGAATGAATTGGCAATCATGGGAGCGATAGTCAGCAGCATGGTACCGAAGAGTTCCAGCTCAGTGTCGTCATAGGGGGTACGGTTGACCTTTTCGCCCAGCGCGATAACGCCGATAAGCTCCTTCTCATGGGACAGCGGCGCTATCAGCCTGACTCCGGCTTCACTGAGAAGACAGGCAAAAATGGCGTTGCTCTCACGCTCCATCAACTCTTCGATTCGGAAAGGCCGGCGGTTCTCATTAAAGAAACGGCAGAATTCCCGGGATTCCTTAAGAGTCAGCAAGTTTTCGTTTTTCCTATATTTACCGGTACCGATAAAGATTTTTGGTTCGTATCCTCTCTCGGGATTTCTCAAAACGATAAAAGCACTGGGGACGGAAAATTGGCCGGACAGGGTCAGGATAAATACTTCCATAAGGCTTTTGAAATCGGGCTTGTCGGCGAACTGCTTGGTCAGTTTGGCCAAAGCGTCGAGCGCCAGCGTGGGTTTATCGGAGGAGTAACGGCAAAAAGTCGGTGATTCCTCGCGTTCGCTTTTTCTTTCGGTCTTCGTATTCATTTCGGTAGCTTAACTGCAAAGACTTGCGGCTTCCTCAAGGTTGTTTTTGACGGTTAAGTAATCCGCCAGATCCAGTACTTCCAGGACGTGCAAGATACTCTCGGCGGCATTGCAGAGTATGATATCCCCCCCCGCCTCTCGCGAGGTTTCTATTGTTCCCAATATGGAACCGACTCCGGCTGAGGAAATAAACTCAAGGTCCGTCATATCAAGAATAATATTCTTGAAGCCTTTATCCTGGGCGACGGTTATGATTTCGACCATTTCATGAGCATTGTTATTATCCAGAACCGAACCGGGATTGATTACCAGGGTAAAGTCGTTAAGCTTTTTTTGGCTAATCGGTTTGTTTCCCATCGGCCTATCTCCAGTGTTTTTCCAGAGTCAATACGTTGATGCGGTCGTCCCGCCTTTCGTACGTCATCCGGTTGGTCATCCGGGTAATCATGGTCAGCCCGAACCCGTGCTTTTTCTTTTCCTTAATAGCTTTATCGGGATCGAAATTCTGTTCTTTTGAAGTCGGGTCGAAAGCCTTACCCTGGTCGGTAAAGACCATCACAATCTTGTTCTTCAGGGAATTGGCGTTAAACATAATGGTGGCATCGGAGCTCACTCCGCTGTGGAGACGAATATTGGTGACCACTTCGTAAAAGACAATCTCCAGTTCGATAACTCCTTTCATGGGCAGGTTCAATTTCGAAAGATAACGCCGAAATTCCGCCAGAGCCCGCGTAATACTGTTGGCCTCAGCCCTGAATTCCAGTTTGAACTCGCCGATGGCCTGGAATTCCATATGATCCTGGTGGAGAGCGTCTTCGGGCAGTTCGTTTTTATCGCCCAGAAATATCTCATGCAGGTCGAGAACCTTCAGAACCCGGATAAGACCCGAGGAGACAAAACACAGCTTAATCTTGATACCGCGTTCCAGACACAAAGTACGGGCTTCCCAGAGAAGATTAATATGGCTGGAGGTAACCAGGTCTATACGAGAACAGTCCAGTTCCAACATCGCGGGTCCCTGATTAATCAGAGCGCCCAGCTCTTCATGGAATTTATCTACCGATTCGACCGACAGTACTTTGGGTATCTTTATTACCAGCGTTTTTTTCGAGTCAATTAACATGCACGTCCTCCCGGATTACATCCTTATATTTATCGGCATTTAAGCCGCTCCATTTCATAGCTGTCAGAGTGATATCGTCGAACTGCTCGGCGGCCCCTACGAAGACCGTATGATTTTTCAATACTTCCTCGACCAGTCTATTCGGATTAAGGGCCTTACAGGCTTCGAGTTGCCTTAAAAACCGTTCCATGCCGAATTCTTCGCCGACGCCGTTCTGGGCTTCATTGACCCCGTCGGTATATTGAATCAGCCAGTCGTTTTCCGCCAGCACGACTTCGCGGTTTTCAATACGCTTGTTAAACTGCTCGGGGGACATCAGGCCCAACGGGTAACCCCTGGTTTTAATCAATTCTACCGCCCCGCTGTGGCCCTTGACGACGATCAGGGGATTGTGCCCGGCCGAGGCAAACACGAACCGCCCCGTATTCTTATCGAGCACCCCGTAAAACATGGTTACGAACATACCCTTCTTGATATTGCTCAAAAGCTCCCGGTTGACCTCGCTTAAAAGCTCGGCGGGCTGCTTCACGGTGCGGCTGATTCTTTTGACGATATCGCGGGTAAGCAGCATCACCAGCATACCGGGCAGCGATTTCCCGGATACATCGGCGACCAGAAAAGCGATATGGCTGTCATCGTGCTCGATAAAATCGTAATAGTCGCCGCCGACTTCCCTGGCGCTGCGATAAGCTCCCGCGAATTCGAAACCGGCTCCCTGGGGATAGGCCCGGGGCAATATATTTTCCTGGATTTCCCGGGCGATTTCCAGTTCCCGGGCAATCCGTTCGTTCTCGATCATCTCTTTCTGGGCGGCGTTGAGCTTGGCGCCCATGACCCGCAGCATATCCGCCAGGTATCCCAGCTCGTTGCGGCTGGTAAACGGAATTTCCAGATTGATATCGTCGAAATCAATTTTTTTAAGATGGTCGGTGATGGTACTTATAGGCCGCAGCTTGCGGTGTAGAATCACCATCGTCAACGGGATGCCCAGCAGTATCACCAGCACCGTGATGGAGCCCACCGCGAGCATCGAGGTCTTGCGAACCTCGGTAATCTGTCTCATCGAGGATGCCACCCCCAGGCGGCCAATCAGAACATCGTTTTCCCTAATGGGTACATTGACATATATAGTATCGCCCCGGAGGTCGAACGCCTCCCCCGGCCGGACCAGGTCCTGATATTGCTCGAAAGAAACCGGGGGCATGGCCGCCCCGGCGATCACCTGTTTTATGTCGGTATGAGCCAAAAAGGTGTTCTCCGTATTGGTGATACCCGCCCAGTAAACATCGGGATTGTCCACCGCCAGTTTCCTGCAGATATTGTTCAGAAGCAGGGCATCCGGGCCGTTGGTGGAGATAATGAGCTTTCCCGCCGGACCGGAAGAGGAGCGCGCCTGTACCAGGAGCTTATCGACGATATTACGCGTGACCGTGTCCACGTACTGATTAGTGATGACATAACCGGTGATAAGCATAAGGACCAGGATCATACCGGAGACATAAAGCGAAAAATCAAGACGAATCGATTTTTTATACTGCCGCGATTCCGGCCAGTCCCCGGTATGGGCGTTTATTTTAGTTACTTTCATACGACAACTCTTCCAGTTTACGGATTTCATTTTCGGTTCTATTTATATACTTGATAATTTCCTCGTTTGCAGGATTTATCCGGGACGCTTTCTTCCAGACATCGATGGCATCCCGGAGTTGATTCTGGCTGTACAGTTCCACCCCGACATATTTATAAGCGTTGACCAGGTAATCGCGCACCGATTGATAGTCCGGCGCCAGGCGTTCCACCTGTTCCCAGTACTTGATGGCCTCGGCCAGGTTCCCCTTCTTGAAATGGTCCTGGGCGGTCCGGTAGGCATCCTCGACCTCTTTTTTGACCTCGGGACTGAGCGGAGCGGCCTGCGGCTTTATTTCATCCGAAGCCACAGTGACCTGCCGCTGTTTCTTCATTTCTTTCTCCACCCGCACATGGAAATCAAGCCACCATTGATGATTGGGGAACAGGGCCAGCGCGGAATCCAGAATCACCAGCGTGCCGTTGAGATCCTCGCGGGCATAGGTGGTTACGGCCGCCTCGCGCAGCCGTTCGAATTCCACCCGTTTACGGGCCAGGCGAACGCCGCTGTGGTCGGGGGCGAATTCCACCAGGGTTTTAATTACCGTAAGCGCCCGGTCAAGCTGGCCGTAATTTAAAAGCGAATCCACCTGCCAGAGCCGTTTCTCGACCAATTCTTCCTGGGAAGAAGCGGCCCGGATAGCCCGGTCGGCCCGATTCAAAATCTCCTGAGCCTGGGTCGAATTGGGCACCTCGGCTGTCGCCAGATTGGCGAAATAGCGGGCGGCGATATAATCCTCGTTATCAAACTTATACTGCGCCGAATCCATAAACTGACCGTAACGCTGCATGCGCATAATATTTTCCAGTTGCTTTTGAACCTCGTCCGCTTTCTGATGAATGGCTGCGGTATCGACCTCGCTGTTGCGGGCCAGGAACAGCGCCCGGTCATAATAATTGCCGGCTCCGGACAGGTCGCCCTCCTCGAAAGAGTGGTCACCCTGACGCACCAGGTCGCTTATCATCTGCCGGTTATGGTCTTTCAGGTGGTCGTTCATTATATTGTTAAATTCCGCCTCCTGCCTCCGGGCGCGCTGAATTTTCTTTTCACCGGTGGGCATACCGAACGCGCTCACCAAACTGAACATGTGCAGGCTGCCCATATCCCGGTCCACCAGGGCATAATCGAAACTTATTGCTTTGTAGCGGAGGCCGGCCCCGAATGAAGCTTTTTCCTCCCGAAGACCGCCGCGCAGGTAAAGCAGGTTCTGGAAATTATACTCGATTCCCAGTGCCACTCGTAGGTCCAGGTAATCAACTTTGGTGGCCGCTACCGATAGTATAACCTCGTGATCCCAGTCGGGATGGGGATATATTTTTATCGACGCGCCCAGGTCCGCTGCGTATGGGTAACTGATACTTTCCTCGACCAGCTTCATACTCGGCCGGAGGATGTTGCGCCCGTTTATAACCAGTGCCAGTTCCCTGAGTCGACTGATATTCAAAGGCCAAGTGCGCCCGGCGGAAAGGGTCAGACCCGGCGATGACACGGCGCTGTAACTGTCGAGTGAATGATGTTCAAGGTTGACCGCCAGGCCGATATCATAACCCGAAACCTTCCGGCCATAGGCAATATAGAAAGCCATCTGGCTGTCTTCGATGTCCTCGATATATATATTGTTCAAGTCCCTCTTCTCGATTCCGTCAATACTTAAACGGAAGACTCCGAGCCCGAAACAGCCCCAGTCGAGAGTTGGAATAACCAGGCCCAGGTATTGGTAGGCGACGCCCTCATCATAGAGGCGGCTGTGAAAACCGCCCAGGGAGTATCGCTCAGCCCGGGCCAGCCGTGAGGGATTCCAGTAAGGGGCGGTCCAGGTATCGCTGTAGGCCAGGTTGGCCCCGCCCTGGGACAGGTCCGCAGCCCCGGCGCCGAGATTGAACGGCGAACGCGTACCATCGTCACCGGCCAGTATCGACCCCGATATCAAAAGGGTTACCGCAATAACTATGTTTGTAAATATCGACTTCATCTTATTACCGCGATCTTTCTTCTGAAACTTTCCTCCCGACCCGAAACATATCGAGCGGTGATGCGACAGAAATATGTGCCCGGCACGACCTTCAGCCCCTTATCGTTGTGCCCGCTCCAGGTATCACTTTGATGGGAACCGGCATCACGGAAAACGTTCATGACCACCTGTTTTACCGTCTGACCGGTGATGGAAAATATCTCGATATCGACCCGGGCGTCCTCAGCCAGATCGTAAGCGATAGTAGTTACTTCGCCGTGTGAGGGCAAAAACGGGTTGGGATAATTGCTGAAGGAATTTTCCAGACCCGCCGCCTGCAAAGACAATTCGACCGTCGAAAGGGGATAATCGCCGCCCTCGACTATAACAAAGGCAGTCGTCAGCAGGTTCTTATCCTGGACGGCGAGGAAGGTGGAATCTTCAAATCGAACCACAAAGTTACCCAGGGCGGCGCTGTCGCTAAGGTCGGCTTTCAGGATAAAGTCGATATCGGCGCCCCTCGCAAGGGTGTAACCACCGTCGATTGTCAATATCACGCTGTCCCCGG
>JAFGNW010000095.1 GCA_016926795.1 Candidatus Zixiibacteriota bacterium | reverse complement strand
TCGGCTAATTTGACTTTTGCCGATAAGGCCCAAATCCTGGTCGTTCACGCTTCCCCGGATGCCCCGGGTGTGGATCTGTTGGTTAACGATATAATTTTGAACGCCGCCCCGTTAACTTTTCCTAATAATACCGGATATTTCACCCTGGCTGACGGCAACACCAACATCAAGGTGAATGCCAGCGGGGGCGGCCCGAATGTAATCGACGCTACCCTTAATCTCGGTGGTAACCAGGCTTACTCGGTATTCGCCGTGGATACCCTGGGCAGCCTGGCTCCGCTGGTCCTGGTCGATGATTTGACCGTTCCGTCAACCGGCAAGGCGCACGTTCGTTTTGTCCACCTCTCCCCCACCGCTCCGGCAGTCGATATCACGCTTACCAACGGTGCGATTGTCTTCGCCAACAGGGCTTTTAAAGAATACACTCCGTTCACCCCGCTTGATGCCGGTACCTATGACTTGCAGGTGAGAGTGGCCGGCACCAGCACGGTGGCTCTGGACCTTCCGGGCATCACCCTCGAGGAAGGCATGATATACACTGTCTTCGCCAAGGGTTTGCTGGGCGGCACCGGTGACCAGGCTTTGGGTGCCTCGATAATTTTGAATAATTAAGAGCCTATATTCATAAACTCCTACCACCTTATTTCAGGTTTTTAAACAGCCGGCCTTTGAAAGGCCGGCTTTTTTCAGCGCTCTTTAAGGTTAAATCTTTACTCATTGGTATTGAAAAAACATGATTATTAATCCCTCCTGACATATCGTTTGACAAGAGATTTGGACACACCTATATTCCGAACACATCAAAAAAATATTTAAACTATGCGGGCTGTGCAAATAAACCTGAGAATATAAGCGTATTTTTTTATTAAATATTTTTCCCCGGATGAAATAATGAATTTTCCGTTATCCAGTTATATCCAGCTTACCAAGCCCTCGATTATGTTGCTGGTTCTTGCCGGCGGTTTGACGGGAATCATTATGGAAGGCAGCTTGCTGGAGGAACCGTTGAAACTTTCATTATTTCTTCTGGGACTTTTTTTGACGGGGGGCTGCGCCAACGCTCTCAACCAGTATTTTGAGCGCGAGATAGATGCCCGCATGAGCCGCACCAGCAGTCGGCGGCCGTTGCCGCTTCGGAAACTGACCCCTTTAAAGGCGTTGTTGTTCTCGATATTTATAGGCCTGGCCGGGATTTTGATTCTGGGGCTGGTTTTCAACTGGCTGACAGCTTTCCTGGCGACGGCAACCATTCTTTTCTACGGTCTGGTCTATACCCTGTGGCTCAAACCGAGCACCAGTCTCAATATCGTCATCGGTGGGGTGGCCGGGGCAATGGCTCCGGTGGGCGCCTGGGCAGCCGCTACCGGTGAGATAGCCCTTACCCCATGGCTGGTTTTTCTGATTATTTTCTTCTGGACGCCACCGCATTTCTGGTCGCTGGCGATTCGTTTCAACGACGATTACCGCGCCGCCCGATTACCCATGCTTCCCCTGGTTAAAGGCCGGGAGACCGCTCTTAAACAGATTTATTACTATACTCTGGCGCTTTTCGGAGTGAGCCTGCTGCCTTTGGCGGTACGGTTTGGCTGGTTCTATCTTTTCGCCGCGACCGTACTCGGCATGGTTTTTATCGGGAAAACTTATGCCGCAAGAAAATCGGGGGATATCAATAAAATCTGGGGCGTGTTTAAATATTCCATCGTATATTTGTTTGCCCTGTTCGCAGCGTTGATTATAAACGGCATTATATGACTTGCAATGGAAACTTGAAAAGAACAAAACAGGCGGTGTAGAGGTTACGGCGATTGGCACAGTTATTTCCCAAATGGACGAATAATATACAGACCTACCTGGCGGTTACGACAACTGTCCTGATTGTCGCAGGCGTAGCTTTTGTCTGGTATTATTTCTCACCCTGGTACACCGACGTCGGTTATCACCCCGTACAACCGGTGCCTTACAGCCATAAGCTGCACGCCGACGACCTGGGTATCGATTGCCGTTATTGCCATCATTCGGTCGAAAAATCACCCCATGCCAATGTTCCTCCCACTCAGACCTGCATGAACTGCCATAAGTTGATTTTACCGGAGAGCGATAGGCTGCTTCTGGTGCGGGAAAGCTGGGGAATCAAAATACCGCTGCGCTGGGTCAGGGTTCACAAAATCGCCGATTATACTTATTTCGACCACAGTCGGCACCTTTACGCCGGCGTCGGGTGCGCCGACTGTCACGGCAACGTGGCGCAGATGGAGGTTGTTACCCTGAAAAAGCCGCTGAGCATGTCCTGGTGCCTGGACTGTCACCGCAATCCGGACCGGTATCTGCGCCCACCCGAAGAATTGACCAATATGAACTGGCAGGCACCAGCCGACCAGGGCGACTTTGCCCGGCGTATAAAAACCAAAAAAGAACTCAAACCTCCCGTGACCGATTGTTCGGGGTGCCACCGATGAACGAAAAAAATAAAAAAACCGGCAAAAAATACTGGCTGAGCCTCGAACAACGGGGCGACACACCCGAATTCCGCCGGCAACTGCTCGAGCGGTATTATGACCATCGCGACGAAAGACCGGCCGGTCTGACCCGCCGCAATTTCCTGACGCTGATGGGAGCGTCACTGGCGCTGGCCTCGTTGTCCGGTTGCCGCCGCCCGGTGGAGAAAATCATTCCCTACGTGACCCAACCCGAAGAAGTCACCCCCGGCATTCCTCAATATTACGCCACCACCATGCCGCGGGGAAATAATTCTATCGGTTTGCTGGTGCAGACCCGCGAAGGGCGGCCGATTAAGATCGAAGGCAACCCGCAACACCCTTCGTCGCAGGGCGCCACCGATTTCATCACTCAGGCATCGCTTCTCAATCTTTATGACCCCGACCGTTCGAAAAAGATCCGGCAAAAAGGTTCCGAAGATAATTACGATAACTTTGTCTCGTTCTGGCGAGAGCTACTGACGGAATTCCAGTCCGACAAAGGCAGAGGTTTGGCGGTGCTCTCCGAGGCTTTCGCCTCGCCAACGATAGCTCGCCTTAAAAAAAATTTCCTAAAGGCTTTCCCCGAAGCGCGCTGGGTAACTTATGAACCGATCAGCGACGAAAATATTTATAAAGCTACGGACAATCTTTTCAAACCGGGCTTGCGGCCGGCTTATCGCTTCGAAGGGGCGGATATTATCCTCGCTGTCGATTCCGATTTCCTTCAGTATGAAAGCGACAATATCATTGCCGCCCGGGGGTTCGCCGACGGTCGCCGGGTGAATTCACCCGATGACCGAATGAACCGACTGTATGTGGTCGAAAGCAATTACTCCATTACCGGAGCGATGGCCGACCATCGTTTGAGATTATCGAGCGGGCAGACCGGTCAGTTCGTCGTCGCCCTGGCTCGCGAGCTGAAAAAACAGGGGCTGAAACTGGGTGACATACCGGATACCGTAAAATATGATTTTGACTCGCGCTGGCTGCAAGTCGTGGCTGTGGACCTGCTCGATGCTCGGGGAAAAAGTTTAATCGTCGCCGGTCACCGCCAGCCGGTCTGGGTACACGAACTGGTTATCACTCTTAATATGGCTCTTGAAAACCTGACCCGGACAATAAATTTCATTCCGGTTAAATACACCGAACGACCCGACCGTGATGACCTGGTAAAACTGACTGCTCAGATGAATGAAGGCGGGATTACCACCCTTATCCTGCTGGGCGGCAATCCGGTTTACAACGCACCGGTCGATTTGAATTTCAAGGAGGCACTGGCAAAAGTCGCGCATACGGTTCATATCAGCAGCCATGTCGATGAAACCTCCCTGCTGACCGAATGGCATATCCCCCGTTCCCATTACCTTGAGAGTTGGGGGGACACCGAAGCTTCCGATGGTACTCTCAGCGTTAGCCAGCCGATGATTGAGCCGTTGTTAGGCGGGCATCCCGATATTGAGTTTCTAGCCCTGTTGAGCACCGGTCTTGACCAGCGTGGATATGACCTTGTCCGCGAGACCTGGCGGGAAATTCTCAGGGGCGGCGATTTCGAAAAAAAATGGCGGCGCGTGTTACACGACGGTCTTCTCCGGGACTCCTCTCTCAAACCCGCGATAGCGACCGCTATAAAAGCTAATAAGCCACTCGAAAAAATTATACAGGCTGCCAAGGATGACACCGTCTTGGATGAAACGGATAATCTGGAGATAAATTTCTATCCCTCCAATTTGTACGACGGCCGCTTTGCCAACAACGGCTGGCTGCAGGAACTTCCCGAAGCCGTGACCCGACTGGCCTGGGACAACGCCGCCCTGATCAGCCCGGCCACAGCCGAGCGCCTTCAGGTGAAAAACAACGAAGTCGTCAAATTGGCATACGGCGACTTTTCACTGGAGATACCGGTCTGGATATGTCCGGGTAATGCCGACAACACCATCGCCCTGCCGCTCGGGTACGGTCGCACCGATGTCGGCCGGGTCGGCAACGGTGTCGGTTTCAACGCGTATCTTCTGAGAACAACTGTCAACCAATCGTTCGATTCCGGTGTTCGGTTGAGTAAGACCGGCAAAAATCACCCCCTGGCCAACACCCAGGACCACAGCCATATGGAAGGCCGGCCGATTGTCCGCGAGGCGACGCTCGCTGAGTACCGCCACAATCCGGAATTCGCTCGGGAAGCGGTCGAGTACCCGCCGCTGAAATCCATCTACTCCGACCATGATTACAGCAAGGGATATCAATGGGGGATGGTAATCGATTTGAACGTCTGTATCGGCTGCAACGCCTGCACTATCGCCTGCCAGAGTGAGAACAATGTACAGATTGTGGGCCGGGAGCAGGTGGCTAAAGGGCGCGAGATGCACTGGCTGCGCAACGACCGTTATTTTGTCGGCGATATTGATAATCCCGGCATAGTCTATCAGCCGGTTCCCTGCCAGCAATGCGAGAACGCCCCCTGCGAGCAGGTCTGCCCGGTGGCGGCCACGGTGCACGACAGCGAGGGACTCAACAACATGGTGTACAACCGCTGTATCGGAACGCGGTATTGTTCCAACAACTGCCCTTACAAAGTGCGCCGGTTCAACTTCTTTAATTATGTAAACAAGCTGACCGAGGTCGAGAAGATGGTGCAAAACCCGGATGTGACGGTACGCTCTCGCGGGGTTATGGAAAAATGCACCTTCTGCCTCCAGCGCCTCAAGGCGGCCAAGACGAAGGCTAAGCTGGAAGACCGTACGGTAGCCGACGGTGAGATACAGACCGCCTGCCAGCAGGTCTGCCCGACCAAAGCGATTCAGTTCGGCAATATCAACGACCCGGCAAGTAGAGTGTTTAAATTGAAGAAGGCCGACCGCAATTACGAACTGCTGGCGGAGTTAAATGTTCGGCCGCGCAATTCGTACCTGGTGAAATTAAGAAACCCGAATCCGGAACTTGAAAACCATAAACCGAAAGCAGGCTAAACCGTGAGCCCCGAAACGGAATACAAGGTACTTTTGCCGGAGGACGCCCCGCTTATCGAGGGCGGGCCGACTTTCGGCAAAATAACCGAGCAGATAAGCGCCATCACCGAGCGGAAAACGCCGCCGGTCTGGTACCTGGCACTGGGCGCGGCGGTATCCCTTTTGATGGTGCTGGTCGGCTCCATTGGGTATCTCGTCTGGGAAGGCGTCGGCATCTGGGGGCTCAACAATCCCGTCGGGTGGGGCTGGGCGATTATCAATTTCGTCTGGTGGGTCGGTATCGG
>JAFGNW010000094.1 GCA_016926795.1 Candidatus Zixiibacteriota bacterium | reverse complement strand
GTTCCGGGTTTTTGGCGGCAGCAGCTCCTTTCTCGTAGAAAGACTGGCCGTCGAGTTCCATTTGCAGGGCAAATTCAAAAATATCCATAAACGCTCCCTCTTTCATATTTTTTAAGC
Source organism: Candidatus Zixiibacteriota bacterium (assembly GCA_016926795.1). Taxonomy (GTDB): domain Bacteria; phylum Zixibacteria; class MSB-5A5; order GN15; family FEB-12; genus JAFGNW01. The sequence continues at coordinate 2,775 of JAFGNW010000094.1, read as the reverse complement.
CCGATATAAATATCTACCGGGCTCGGTTTTATCTTAATATAACAGCTTCGGGTGAAAACGGTTCCTATTCCAGGTCCGCCGCTTTGAGATTTTCTTTCGAAAACTGTTTTTCCATCTCGGGATCGGTGAAAACGCCGTCCTTGCGGATGAGCTTGTCGTCGAAATAAATCTCGCCGCCGCCGTAATCCTTGCGCTGAATCAGCACCAGGTCCCAGTGGATGGCCGAATCGTTGCCGTTGGGAGCCTCATCGTAACACTGACCGGGAGTGAAATGTATCGAGCCGGCTATTTTCTCGTCGAACAGGGTGTCTTTCATCGGGTGCAGGATGAAGGGATTGACCCCAACCGCGAACTCGCCAACATACCGGGCGCCCGGGTCAGTATCGAAAATCTCGTTCAGTTTGTTGTTGTCGCCGGCGCAGGTGGCTTTCACTATTTTACCCTTTTCGAACGTCAGCGAAATGTTGTTGTACACGACTCCCTGGTAAAGCGAGGGAGTGTTGTAGGTAATGGTGCCGTTGACCGAATCGCGCACCGGGGCGGTGTACACCTCGCCGTCGGGAATGTTCCGCTTGCCGTCGCACTTGATAACCGGGATGCCCTTAAGAGAGAAAGTCAAATCGGTGCCGGGACTTTTGAGGTGCACTTTATCGGTGGCTTCCATCAGGGCGTACAGCTTATCCTGGGCTTTGGACATTTTGGCATAGTCGGCACAACAGACGTCGTAATAAAAATCCTCGAATTTTTCCTGCGAGGTCTCGGCCAGCTGGGCCATGGCGTTGTTAGGGAAGCGCAGCACCACCCACCGGGTGCGTTTGACCCGTTCCTCGAGGTGAACCGGCTTGTAGAAAAGCTTGTTCTGCTTTTCGAGCTGTTTGCTGTCGATATCGGCCAGGTCGAAGGGATTGTCCGAACCGCGCAGGCCGATATAAGCGTCGGCGCGTTTCATCAGCGACAGGTGCAGCTCCGCCTGAGTCTTGAACTGGTCATCACTGGCTGAACCTATCCATTGACGCAGAAGAGACTCATCGTTGTAATACCAGAAAGTTGTAGCTCCCTTTTCGGTGGCCTGACGAATTATCTGTTTGCCCAGTTCCAGAGTCTCTTTCCCTTTTATCTCAAGATATAAAACTTCACCTTTTTTCAATTCGACCGAGTAATCCAAAAGCTGGCGGGCTAATATCTCATTGCGTTTGTCTTTCATGACGGCTCCTTTCAGGTTTTTTTCTTGCATTTATGTCACCGAAGATAGCACAAAACCGCTGCTTTGGCAACCCGTGGAAAGTATTTGTGTTGAATACATTATTTTTTTACAGATGCTGTTGATATAAAATCATGTTTTAGTTAACCCGACAAAAATTGACCTTTTTTGTTAAGTCAATGTTATTCTTTCGGATAGGTTAAGTCGGGTACTGATAAATAGTTATCTAAAGGAACCGGTGAAGCGGTCGATATATGGATATGAGAAGTTATTTTATATCGTGTCGAATTATAAGGGGGATTGGTTTTCTAAAAGAATTTGTTTTTCTAGCCTTAGAAAGCAATTAAACTTTTTTATAAAGGGGTGAAAGGATGGATACGGAAGTTTTAAAACAAACTGAAATGACCGGCAACGTTTCCACCGACGAATTGCAGTTGGTATCCTTCAATATCGGATCCGAGGAATTTGGGGTGGATATTCTGAAGGTTCAGGAAATCAACCGGATGGTGGAAATTACGAAAGTGCCGCAGGCGCCGCGGTATGTCGAGGGAGTTATTAATCTGCGGGGTAAGGTTATCCCGATAATCGACCTGCGCAAGCGCTTCAATCTCGAGATGAAGGAACACGACAAGAACACCCGGATCGTAGTGGTGGATATCAGCGGCAACATCATGGGGATGATTGTCGACGCCGTGTCCGAGGTGCTGCGCCTTCCGGCCGACACTATTGAACCGCCGCCGGAACTGGTGACCGGGATTAATTCGGAATATATCAAGGGCGTGGCCAAACTCGAAGACCGCCTTTTGATTTTTTTGGATTTATCGAAAGTTATCAACGCTGAGGAGATGGCCACGGTCGGTTGATAAAAAGTATCTAAAATATTTTTAAAAACCGGTTTTTTTTATAAAACCGGTTTTTTTATGCCCCGGACTTATTCGTTTCTTCTGGCTGCCGCTGTGATAATATACTGCTTATTTTAACGATATTTTTCGTGCCGTTTGACATCGACCTGTAAGTTGTTTATTTTAATTTTTTGAAAGGAGCTTGAAATCAGCGAGCCCAAGATAGATTTCCTCTATACCGATATCGGTCGGGGACACCCTTATTATCTAGACGGGATAATCGATGCTCTTATCCGCCGGGGGGGTATTAAAATCATGCGGGGGGAGGCCAACGTTTTCGAGATATCGACCGGCCTGTCCCGCCTGAGCTGGCAGGCGGCCGAGTGGTTCTATAAAAAAGGTTCCTCCGCCGGTATCCTGGGAGCGTTTTATAAGCTGGCCCGCAGCGGCTATGATTATAATCGCGCCGGTCTCATGCTCAGACTGATGGGGCGAGCCATCCATAAAAAATATGCCGCCTCACCGTATCCGCTGATTGTGGCACACCCTATCCTGGCCGGCATTTTGAAAGAGAAGCGGGATTTATTCTACCAGCACGGTGAGGTGGTGGCGCCGGAGAAAGCGGTCGTAAACGGGGTGAGCACCGTTTTTGTCCCGACCGTGGAAACGGCGGCGGCTTTCCAAAAAGCCGGTTATGACGACCGCTCGCTGTTCATAACCGGTCTGTGTATC
>JAFGNW010000093.1 GCA_016926795.1 Candidatus Zixiibacteriota bacterium | reverse complement strand
TGCGGGCCGCCGATAACGAACTTGCCGGTGGGATTAACCAGAAATTTGGTGTTGCGGTCGATCATATTCTCGGGGATAATCGGCAACACCACCATATCGATAATTTCCTCGCGGGCTTTTTGGGTTATCTTCTTGCCGCTTTTATCGAGGATTTCCGCGCTGTGCTGAGTGGAGACCACCACCGTATCCACCCGGTGAGGCTGACCTTCGCGATACTCGACCGTCACCTGTGACTTGCCGTCAGGGCCGAGATACGGCAGGATTTCCGTCTTGCGGATTTTAGCCAGTTGCCGGGTCAGTTTGTGCGCCAGCATAATCGGCAGGGGCATAAGTTCTTTGGTTTCACGGCAGGCATAGCCGGACATCAAACCCTGGTCGCCCGCGCCGCCGGTATTCACTCCCTGGGCGATATCCGAAGACTGGATGCCGATTGCATTGAGGATAGCGCAGGTGTTATAGGTAAAGCCGTAACTGCTCTTGGTATAACCGATTTCTTTTACGAGTTCCCGGACCAGGTGATTGATATCGACATAAGCTTTAGTCGTAATTTCACCCCCGACTATGACCAGTCCGACCGTAACGAAAGTTTCGCAGGCCACCCGACCCTTTTTGTCCTGACGAAGAACCTCGTCCAGCACCGCATCCGATATCTGGTCGGCCAGTTTATCCGGATGCCCCTCGGTCACCGATTCCGAGGTAAAAAGAAAATCCCCAACGGCCATTTAAACGCTCCTTGCTTTATTATTTATGTCAGGTGAAATCAACTTCCGAGGCACCGCTGATATTCAACGATTTTTTATCGCCGCGGATAGTTACCGCATCTCCGACCAGAGAATTATCGAGAACCGTGTTCTCGATCGAAGTATTTTCACCTATTATAGAACTCTTTATGATACTGTTATCTATTTTCGTGTCTTTGGCAATCGATACGTACGGGCCGATAACCGAGTTGGTTATTTTCGCATTGGGGTCAATATAAACCGGCGGCACCACCAGCGACCCTTCGATTCGCGGCGAATTGCCCGTCTCGTGCAACAGGCGGCGGTTGGTGTCCAGCAGGGTTTCTTTCTTGCCGCAGTCCAGCCACTGGTCAACCTCGAAAGGCGCGAAAGCGACCCCGTCCATTATCATCGCCTCCATGGCGTCGGTCAACTGAATCTCGCCCCGGGTTTTTTTCCCTGATTTGACAAGGATTCTCAGGGCCTCTTTCAGATTCAGGGCGTCGTTGAAATAATAAAGTCCGATAATGGCCAGATTGGACCGGGGATTTTCCGGCTTCTCTACCAGCGAAACCACCCGGTTATCCCGGATTTCTGCTATCCCGAACCGTTTCGGGTCGTCTACCGGCATCAAACCCAGCACATAATCACCGCTGTTGACAAATTGCTTTAAATCACATTTAACGATAGTATCGCCCAGAACCACCATCACCGGCCCACTGTTAACCTCCCGCAGAGCCAAATCCACGGCGAAACCGAGTCCCAGAAGCTCTTTCTGATGGACGAACCGGGCTTTGAAAGAAAAGTTGTTTTCTACATATTCTTTAATTTGGTCGCCCAGGTAACCGACAACGAAAATTATTTCCTTCGGTTCCAGCTTGACAATCGGTTCCAGAACATGGTCCAAAACCGGTTTCCCGGCCACATAAAGCAACGGTTTGGGAGTCGAATAGGTATGAGGCCGCAACCGCGTACCGACACCGGCTACGGGAATTATAACTTTCATTTATTCACCTTCCATTTTTTTTCAATAATAGGCGAACCAACCCCCTTTGACAAGTCAAATCCTAAAACTATTGAAAAAGATTGCCGGAATATTTCTAATAAACCTTTAAAACCGAGTCCGGCAAGGTATAAAAGTTGTAATTACTTTTCCACACCGGATTATATTTTAAAGGATTGGTGCCTTTTTCGTAAAGTCCGACCGAAAAACGGCCCTTGACCCCCGGATAGTAAAACTTGTGAAAAGCCACGGCTATTTTACCAAAGGTCCAATCTGACGAAGGTATTTCCGGGGCGAAATCGAAAGGTATGATGTTCCTTCCCTGATTACCCAGGTTGGGCACATCACCGGCGATATTCCCCCTCAGGGCGATAGTATAATCCACTGTCACCGTATCCCTGGGCAGGAAATAAAGCTCGATACGGAACCAGTCCTCGCCCAGCGGGCGAATCGTACCGGTCACCAGGTTTATCTCCGGTTCGGTATAATATATGAATTTTTCCTCTATCGGTTTGTCGTAATAGCCCAGATAAGTCAGAAAAGCTTTGTCGGGTAACGATAGTTTGTCCGTTATTGATGATTCGATGGGATTTTCCATAGAATACTGCCCCAACAGAGTTGGCATCAGATGTTCCCGTCCGAACTCACTGTACAGACTGTCGTTAAAAAGGAAATATCTTAAAAGGTCGAGCTGTTCGGTAAATTCAGCCTTATAGCCGGGGACATTGAAATTTGCGGCGATGGTGCCGTCATCGACCGCTTTCTTCCATATCCCGAAAAGATCGCCGTCCCGCGTCAGGTTTTCATCATCCGGTCGGGCAAAAACAGCCAGAGCATACCATTCGGCGGCCGGATAAAATTTGTCTATTCCCTGCGGGACCAGACTATCGGCGTAATATTTGAATTTCAAACCCAGCCGCTTGACGATTTCGGACCATTTGTTATTGTCCAGAAGTTCCCCATGCTCGGTGTACAGGTCGGCGAAAGTGAGGATAATCGTGTCGTAACCGACCAGCGTACCGTTTTCGATGCCGTCGAGAAGATTAATCGCTATCGGGGGATAATTATCGGGGTTATCGGTCGTGTTATAAACCGGTTTCCGGGGATCGTATTCACCGCAACCGGCCGCCAGGATTACCAAAAACAGAATCAGCGCTAATCTTTTCATGGTCTTATAAACTCCTCAACTAAAATATATTTATCTGCAAACAAAACCGTCATAATCTTAGAACGAACCGATCCAGTCTTCAATTAAAAACTGCACCCGCCCGATTAAAAGCGACACCCGTCCCATTACGGTGTAGCCGAAATGAGCGCCGAACGAAATCATAATGAACCAAATCCCGACTTTGGCGGTCACACCCAGAAACCCCTTGTGCTCTTTGGAAAAATAAAAATAAATAAGGGTTGATATCACCCCGATAACAACGATAACGGCCAGAAACGAGGCTTCCAGACCCTTGCTGTTTACCAGGGGCAGCATCGTTTTCTGCATCTGGGGCAGGACCAGACCGTGAAGCTGCGTAATCAGGAAGACACCCGCCGTCGAACCCATGACAAAAGCCAGGGCAATGCGGGAAATCCAGGAATATTTCGGCCACAGCCGGGTAAACATCATCAGCCCGAAAATCCCCGGGATAAAAAGCCACCATTTGGGATTGTCGGCCCGGGTCATCGGCTCCCAGAGCTGCTGCAGAATAATCGATTTCCAGTACAATCCGATATAATAACCCGCCGAAAGACCGGCGAAAACCGATTCTACCATGTGATAGACAGGATTATCCTTATACAAAAAAGAAAAGATAGCCAGGGTAATGAAGGCTTCCAGCCAGAGCACAAATATTTCCATACCGCTCATGCCTTCTTTCCTTTCTGTCGCCGACCCGCGAAATAACCGATATTACCCATGAGCACCAACCCGATAATCAACAGGTGCATAAGCGACTGGGCGTCCATCCCGGTGGTAGCCCGGGCGGGCTGGCCCAGCAACAGTTCATATTCGGCGGCACCCTTCATACCGCCCAGCAGTCCGGTCATCTGACCGGCGCTGACGAAAGCGTAAAACTTCGGCGCCATCACCGCCGTCACACCGCACCCGACCGGCGTGCCGTAAAGGGCGTTAACGATGGATATCCAGTAATCAACTATGCCGTTGTCGGCTACCACGTAAATAAAATCTATATCATCATAATTCTTGACTTCGTTCATAAGCGGCAGTTCCGAAAGCGGCGTACTCAGGTTATCGGTCGGGTAAATAGCCTCAATCGAGGAGCCCATACCCTTCAGAACCGCCACGTAATTGGCCTTGTAACCCAGGTTGACAAAATCAACCCCGTACACTTTACCGTACTGCTCGGCCATTTCCCGGGTAACCTGCTCGGCCATCGACGGTCCCCCCAAAGGAACGGTCGTGACCGTAACGATACGGATATTCTTGCGGAACAAATGATGCAGCGCCACCCGCGACATCGGCTCGGTCTCGGCGATGGTCGAGGGATAATAATCGAAAGTAAGCATCACTATCGATGAGTCCGGAAGGCTCTCCACGGCATCGTAAAGCTGCTGCGTTTCCGGGGTAATATAAACGGGCAGTTTGACCGGCAGAATAAAGGGCAGAATTACGGATATTGCTACCAGCAGGTAAACCCAGCGGCGGTCCAGGGTGTCTATTTTATTCCAGAAATTCACCGCTCAGCCCTTCCCCATATATGTTCGTTCGATACCGAGAATAATCCGCAGCGACATCGAAGCCGCGCCCAGAGCCGCTCCGATAATGATACCGCGCTGGACGGCCATATTGACGCCGTTCATGACATAAGTATTGATCCATTCCGGGAGAGCGGTGTGAATCGACCGAAGGAACGCCTCACCCATGGGCACCCGCCAGAGCATGACCAGGGTGGCTGTCAGAAGGAGAATAGTAGCCTCAGCCGAGCGGGCGCGAAAAGCCCGGTAGGCCGCCGAGGCGATATAAAACGCCAGCATCCCGAACATGGTCGCCATCATCGGCTTGTCGAGATACTGAAACAGCCAGTCGTAAATCGAACCCTCGGCATCGCCGAACAGCGGTGACCAGGTTGACGGCAGAAGCGAGGGCAGAGCCATGACAAAAACCGATATCAGGGTCAGCAGGCTGTAACCCCAGCCCTTTTTCCGCCTTTGGACGGCATTGAAATTGACCCGGGTAATCGAAACCGCTCCCAGAAACAGCGTGAAGCCGCCGATAATCGTCACCCACACCAGCAACTCCGGCTCTAACTGGCCGATTATGGTTTTATCCGGCCGGAAAAATATGGATACCGCCAGCACCAAACCGGACAGAAAAGCGATTACCACGGGAACGGTCGTTCTCATTTAAGCCATCTCAAACAATTTATAGTACCAGCCACCGACGTTAAAACTGACCAGGATAACGCCTATCAAAATCAGTATAACGATAATTATCTTGATAAAATCCTGTCCTTTCAGTCCGCCCAGCATCAGGGGTTCTTTGGACAGGTACGAGGACGCCGCATAGAGTTCTTCCCCCATGAGGGTGTAGTCGCAGGCGGCGATAAAAAACGGCAGTTGCTCGGGGCGGGCGGTCCCGGCAATCTGAATCGAGCCGGCGGCGTTGCCGGTCTCGGCCAAAAGCAGCGATTCGGCGAAAAACGCCCCCATGAAAATATTGGCGGCGGGACGTTCCCGCATCATCATTCCGTTCACGGTCGAGGTGAAAGCCATCTGCTCTCCGGCTACGTACCGAACAATATCGCGATTGTAGGCGTCCCGTTTCCCGAGTTCGGTATAAGCCTGTTCCACAACTTCCTGACCGGCCGCCAGCACCAGCGGATAGCGCACCGGGACCAAGAGAGGCGTTTCGTACTGAGCCGTGATTCTGGCCACCCGGCCCAGAATCGAGATCGCCGCAATGGTTTCAATGTCGTCGAGTTCCTGAAGGCCGGGAATAAACAAAACCGGCTTGCCCATCTCGGTCGCCCGTCCGACCGCCTCTTCAACCGCATCGATACCGGGTATTTTACGAACAAACAGGGTTTTGCCCTGCTTAGCCCAGCGCGTGTACAATAGCACCGCCGCCGAGAAGACCAGAACTAACACCAGGGCGTTAATCCGCTCGGTTCGAAAGGCGGACTCCTCACTATCCCGGGCCAGGACCGGTTCGACGGTTAAAAACAGAAATAGAAAAAAAGCAGTTATAAGGATTGGTATAATTTTGGAATTCTTTAACACTCTTTAATAATGCCGGTATAATATTAAAAACTATAAATCACGGGGCTATTGATGTTCCCGGTTGAACTTCTCCACCAGGGCATCGATTTTATCGTCAGCCCAGTTTTCCTGCCGGGCCAGTTCCTCCAGCGTGCCCCAGAACGGCTCGCCGCAGACCACGCACGGCAGGTTGTTGTCAATCAGGAAACGCACCGCCCCGGGATGTTCTTGAATCAAATCCTCAATTAAAATGTCTCTTTTTATACTCAAAGCTCACCTGCCGGTTTCATTCGGCCAGGGCTTTTTTAAGCGATTCTATCAGTGCCACCGGGGTGGGGTCAACCTCGTTGAGGATAGCCAGGTAATAAGAGGTAAAATCGCCCAGTTGAATCAGACTGAACATCCGCTCGAGGGCGTTATCCCCCATCGAATGTACATCGACAACTTCAATCTCCTGCCGCTCGATAACGTCCTTGACGATATTCATCCGTTTGCGAACCTTGACCGGGTCATCCATATCGCGCAGCATAACCACCATCAGGTGGTCCTTGTGTTCCTTGATAGGCTGCGACCAGCCTACCAGCTCGTTGTGACAGGCTTCCGGGAACTGGTTGTAAAAAGCCATATTCTTGCCGTTTTCACAAATCTGGCCCTTCCACCTCAGGGCCACCACGCCGGTCCAGTTGGGGCCGCCGTAGATAACGGCGATTTTCTTGTGCATCCGCTCCGCCATCCGCTTGGCCGGATTGCTCAAAACGGGCGTGTCCTCGATATATTTCTCCCGAAGTTCCTTCAGGCGTTTGACGGCTATCTCCACGTTTTTACCGACATCCTTGATGAGACCGATTTTTTCCATAAAAACCAGAAGCGGCACGAACGAATACCCCAGGGCCGCCCGCGGCTGCAGGCCGGTCGGGAGTAACATGATGGGAATATCGTTAAGACCGGCTACGTCCTGCATCAGACCGCCCGTGCTCAGCGCCGTAATCATAGCCTTGCGCTGCAGAGCGTCATCGAGGGCCGATAGCGTTTCCTCGGTGTTGCCACTGTAAGAAGAGGCGACCACCAGCGTCTCATCATCGACATATTCCGGCAGCTTATAGTCACGGCAAATCTGAAAAGGTACCAACAGTTTCGACTCCAGTAAGGAACGCACCAGGTCACCGCCGATAGCCGACCCCCCCATCCCGATCACGACGATATTCTTTATATCCGGGAAATCATCCGGCGTCACCGTCCAGCCCGACGCTATTTTCAGGGCCTCTTCCATCTGTTCCGGAAAATCGAAAATCCGGTTATACATATTCTCCGGGTCAAACGACCGGATTTTTTCTACATCATCAAGTACTGACAATTGGGTATTCCTCATTTTACTATTTCTTCTCCAGTGCTGTCATAAAACTTTGTAACTTTCTGGTAACCGATACGGCCGTTTGGCTCGACAAAACCGAGACCGCCAGATGGTAAACGAGATTGGAGTCAATCTTTTTAATCAGCCGGCAAATATCGGTAATTTTGGTCGGATTCATCGAGAGGCTTTTCACCCCCATACCGATAAACAGCGGCAGGGCCAGCTTATCGCCCGCCATCTCCCCGCAGACCGACACCGGCTTGTTATATTTCATGCTCGCCTCGACTGTCATCTTGATAAGCTGCAGGACCGAGGGATGATAAGAATTATACAGGTTGGCCACCCGGAAATTGTTCCGGTCGGTGGACATCGTGTACTGGGTGAGGTCGTTGGTGCCAATGGAAATAAAATCGACTTTCTGGACCAGTTGTTCGGCTGTCAGCGCCGCCGAGGGTACTTCGATCATTATTCCGATCTTGATCTGACTGTCGAAAGGCACGTTCCGGCGCCGCAGGTCCAGCATTGCCTGGTGTATCAGCTTCTTGGCCTTCTCCAGCTCGGTGACATCCGAAATCATCGGTAAAAGGATTTTCAGATTCCTGTTTACGGAGGCTCTCAAAATCGCCCTTATCTGGGTTTTAAATACCTCGCTCATATCCAGCATCGAGCGGATACCACGCCAGCCGAGAGCCGGATTGTCTTCTTTGATGGTATCGTCGTTATCACGGAATTTATCCGAACCCAGATCGAACGTCCTCAACACCACCTCGGATCTGGCAAAGCGCTCGGCAATACCACGGTAATATTCATACTGCGATTTCTCATCGGGGAAATCATCCCCTTCAAGATATAAAAACTCCGTCCGGTACAGACCAACCGGGATATTTTTCCAGGACAGGATATCATCCACCGGCCCGGGCAGTTCAAGATTGGCGGCCACGTTTATCTCCTCACCATCGGCGGTCTGTGGGGGAATCTGGGTCAGCTTCTTGATTCGGGAAATGGTGGCCGGGCCCTGACGCCGGCGCCGTCTCTGGTACTCCGTCCAGTCTTTGTCGGTGGGATTTATAATGGCGATGCCGTTGGTGCCGTCGATAATTATCCGGCAGTTGTTGGGTACCCGGGTCCAGATCTTTTCCGAGGTAACCACCGGTATCAACAACGACCGGGCAATCAGCGCCATGTGAGAATTACGGCCGCCTTCGCCGATTAAAAAACCGGTCACTTTACGTCGCCGATAGCTGAGTATTTCCCCGGGGGTAAACGATTTGCCGACCAGGATAGTATCGGCGGGAAACTTGACCTCCGGTTTCTTGTGATAGCCGCCCAAATTGGACAAAACCTTATTGGCTACCGCCTCAATATCCTGAACCGTCTGCCGCATATAGGCATCATCGGATTTCTTAAGGGGATTGGTGGTTTTTTTCACCAGGGAATTATATATAAAGCCGGCATTTCGTTTTTCGGCGATTATCTGTTCTTTCACCTGCTTGAGAAACTCGTAATCGCCGGCGATAAGTAGTTGGGCGTCAAATATTTTCGCCACCGGTCCGCCTATCTTCTTGTCGGCCGAGTCCCGTATCAGGCGAAGCTCCTCGATGGTTTTAGCCACCGCTTTATCCAGCCGCTGGATTTCATTGTCAAGGCTCGAGGTCGCAATCGCCACCTCGGCTACCTTTATATCCCCCGGCAGGATAACCCGCGTGCGGCCCATGACAATACCAAATGAGATGGGTACGCCTTTAACCACCTTCCTTTTTTGATACATATTTACCATATCGCGTACTAAGATAAGTAAACTCTAACAGGAAAAACAAGGAGAATAATTATTAAACCTCTTCCCCGAAACCGGACGCGATAACGTTCAACACCGCCCCCATCGCCTGTTCCTGGTCGGGTCCGTCGACCTCAATAATCAACTGAGTACCTTTCTCAGCGGCCAGCATCATCACCCCCATAATCGATTTACCGTTTACTCGCAGGTCATCCTTGGTATAGAACACTTCAGACTCGAAACCGGAGGCGGTGGACACCAGTTGAGCCGCCGGGCGGGCGTGTAAGCCGAGCTTGTTAACAATCGTAGCAGTTTTTTTAATCATAGCGGTTATTCTGACAATATAAATCTTTTTCCGGAGATTTCCTGTACCATTCCTTTCAATTCCAGAGCCAGCAAATATTCCATCAAATCCGAGGCCGGAAAGCCGCTGACCCGGGTAAGCTGGTCAATCTGCATCGGCCCGGAGGAGAGAAGGGAGATTATTTCTCTTTCCGAATCGGTAACATCGGTCTGTTTTTTAAATTTTTTAGCTGAGACCTCGCCCTTAAGCCGTGGTAATTGTCTAAAAATATCTTCCACCCCGGTTATCAGGGTCGCTCCATTTTTCAATAACTCGTTGGTGCCGTAACTCTTATCAAAGTCGGGCCAGCCCGGCACGGCGAACAATTCCCGCCCCTGTTCTATCGCCAGTTCGGCGGTTATCAAAGCGCCGGATTTCTTACCCGCCTCGATTACCACCACTCCCTCGGATAGCCCGGATATTATCCGGTTTCGCTCCGGGAAAAAAGCCGGATTGGGTCTCGTATCGGGGAAATATTCCGAGTATATGCATCCCTGCCGGCCGATTTTCTCCGCCAGATTTTTATTACCGGGCGGATAGACAATATCGAGCGAGGTGCCCCATACCGCCACTGTTTTCCCGCCTTGTTCCAGGGCACCTTTATGGGCGGCGGAATCGATTCCGTCGGCCATCCCCGAAACCACTACGAGACCGGCCTCGGCCAGCCGGGCGGCCAGGTTATAGGCGAACCTTCGCCCCCTTTCCGAAGCATGGCG
>JAFGNW010000092.1 GCA_016926795.1 Candidatus Zixiibacteriota bacterium | reverse complement strand
TTTTTCCCTTTCAAACGGCGGGTCTCAGAGTCGATTTTCTTGACCACCCGCTCCAGCATGCGGTCGCTGTAAAACAGGCCATAATTGATACCGTCGAAATAACCGGTACCCGTCGTCCATGAGTCACCGGTGACGGTGAATACCGCCGCGATACCCATGAGCGTCTCAGCTTCCATCAGGTAGTCGCTGACGGCGGGGAAGAAAACATATTCCGAGTTCTCGACATCCATCGGAAACTTGATTTCCACACCCTTCTCCTCTAACATATCCTCTTCAAGAAATTCCAGCGTATCCAGCAGGGCCGGTACGGGAATAGCCGAGGTATTGCCGGTCGCGCCTTCGAGTTGCTCGCGGGTGCTGACCACCAGCGCCCGGGGTGCGATGCCGATTTCACTCAAGATATAGCGACCGAGATGGGTAATAAGACCGTGGTCGATGCCCGACGGACAGTCGCGGGAACAGCGCCGGCAAGCCGTGCAGTTCCAGAAGCTATCAGCCATCTCCTCGATTTGTTCGTCGGTCAGCCAGCCGCGGCCGGTCAGCCGGCCCTTTAGCATGCCGCCGACGGTGAAATGGCGGCGGTACACGCTTAACAGCAGTTCCGAGCGGTAACAGGGAATGTCCTTCAAATCACCGGTAGCCTGGTAAACCTGGCAACCGATGGTGCACCGCCCGCATTTGGCGCTCATACGTATAAAATGCTCCAGCGCCAGGCGGTAATTGGAATGTTTCAAAATCGCCGCAAAAGCCTCGAGAAAACGGCGCGGCCGGTCGCTGATATCATGGTCTTCGACATGATAGCGCACGTGCAGCCGCTGCTTCTCGTTTACTTCCGGCTTCCGGAGGGATTTGAAAGCTTTCTCTCGCTCTTCTGGTGTAATCTGTTTTGTTCTCATATGCTTTCGTCTATAGTTGGAATATTTATTCTTTCCGTTTTTATGTTTATGTACGTTCTCTTTACCATTCCTCGAGATAAACCGCGTTTTTGTGGCCTTCGACCGGATAGCGAAGGATGGGTATTTTATCCTTTCGGGGCGCTTCCTTCAAAGCAGCGTCCGAAAAAGGCCGGACCAGTTCGATGCCGTACTCGCGGCAGTGCCGGGCAATTTTTTCATCACCGGGAAAAACAAACACCCGCGAATTGTAAACGGCTTTGGTGCGGTAGTTGAATTCCTCGATCTCCTGGTCGGTACGATAGGTATGCGCCCCGCAGCAAATGGCCACTTTGACCGGATTGCCGCAAACCGGGCAGGGTATTTCGGCAACCAGGTCTATCAGCGGGACATCGGCGCAGGGGGCTGGTTGTATCCGGTAGCCGTTCTGCTCGAAATAATCCTTGGCCCAGGTAACCAGGTCGCACAGTGCCAGATTATGGGTTTCCGATGACGCGTCGGGATAGACATCCGGCGGCGATAATTTCCCGGCCAGATAATTATCCAGCGCTTTTTTGACCGTACCGCTGACGTCGGGTATGACCGTTATATTCAGCGAGGTCAGCAAATCGAAATAAAAGCCCTCGATGCCGTTACAAATCACCAGGTCAACATCGTACACCCGCAAAAGCCGCACCCGGTGATAGCCGTCGGAACCGGAACACTGGGTGGTTTTACGGGAAACCACCTCATGGTTGGCGATTACCACAATAACGAAGCTGGTGGCGGCCTCAAAGCAGGGCGCCACCCGATTTCGCAACATCGGTATAGCTAAATTTATATTCATCAACCATATAATGTTGCATTTATCTTGCCGAATGCGAAATATTCGTATAAGTGATTATATGAGAATATATTACAATAATTAATAGTTATTAAATTGTTGCATAAAATGCAACATATATGTAGATATGCAACCAAATAAGGTTGCATTTTATGGATTGTGCAACATTTAAAAATGCTTACTTATATTCTTTGGGATCGATATTGTAGCGTTTCAATTTCCGCCACAGGGTGGCTCGATGAATACCCAGGTCCTCGGCTGTTTTGGCGATATTGCCGCGGTTTTTATCTAATGCAGCCTGTATCCGGTTTTGTTCATCGACCTTCTGAGCTATCGGCGATCCAAATATGGGTGAGTCCTGAGAAGTTTCCTTGAGGCCCCGCAACAGTTCGGTGGGCAGGTGTTCTTTTTGAATAATGCTGCCCTTGCAAACGACAAAACCGTATTCGATAATGTTTTCCAGTTCCCGAATATTGCCCGGAAAATCATGTTGCATCAGGATATTCATGACATCGGGGCTGACGCTTATTATTTTGCGTCCCTTGCGGGCATTGAAACGCTGGATGAAATGGTCCACCAGGTAGGGGATGTCTTCGCGCCGCTCGTACAAAGGAGGAAGTTCGAATTTGACTACCGCCAGCCGGAAATATAAATCCTCGCGGAACCGGCCCAGGGCAACCTGCTGTTTGAGGTCGCGGTTGGTGGCGGCCACAATCCGGATATCCGCCTTGACCGACCGGGTGCCGCCGACCGGCTCGTATTCCCGCTGCTGCAAGAGTCGCAGCAGTTTGACCTGGGTGGAAAGGGGTAAATCACCGATTTCGTCGAAGAAAACCGTCCCCCCCTCGGCCGTCGCCAACTTGCCCTTTTTGTCCTGCCGGGCATCGGTAAAAGCGCCCTTCATATAACCGAAAAGTTCCGACTCGAACAGCTGGTGCGGCAGAGTGCCGCAATTGATGACAAGATACGGCTTCTCTTTACGGGGGCTGAGGTTGTGAATCGCCCGTGCGAAAAGCTCCTTGCCCGAACCCGACGGTCCCTCGATTAAAACCGTACTCTCGCTCTCGGCAATATCCGGAAGGATAGCGAACAACTTGTGGATTTTGGGACTCTTGGAAATGATGTCCTCGACGGAATATTTCTGGTTGAGTTCTTTACGTAGATGCTCGAGGGCCGAGAGGTCGCGGAAGGTTTCCACCGCGCCCAGAATCTGCCCCTTCTCGTCCCGTAAAATGGCGGTGGAGATGCTAATGGGGATTTTTTCCCCCCGGCTGTTGATGATGTTGACCGGCCGGTCGATGGCTTCCGCGCCGGTTTTGAGCGTTTCCTGAAGGGGACAGGCTTCGCATATGTCGGAATGAAAAACATCGGAACAGCGCTTGCCGATGGCCTTGGACGAAGGGATACCGGTTATCTTCTCGGCAGCCCGATTGAAACTGGTAATAATGCGCCGACTGTCGACTGTGAAGACACCATCGGCAATCGAGCTTAAAATAACTTTAAAAAATTTAAGGTTTTCCGGTTTTTCGTCCATCGTCTATTTCTCTGTCGGTTGACTTTCTCAGCCCGGGCTTGATTACCGACTGATAATACGCACCGGCGACGCCGGTGTCAAGCAATCCCGCTCGGAATCCGCGGTGCCCCGGTTTGCCCGTTCATAAATCTTCGGCTGCAACCGACTCTTTCATATACAAAATACGCCGGTTGAAAAGGTTTTTATAGATTTGTCATGCTTTTCATCCGATAAATTTATATATTATATAAATTCAGCGGTTGGTTCGGAACGGGAATAATGAAAAAACAATTTTATATACTGATAAGCATACTGGTTCTGGTCAGCGGCGTTTTCGGCCAGGATTTTTATGATGTCAACCGTATCAACACTATTGAGATAATCTTCGCGGAGGAAAACTGGGACCGGCTTCTCGATAGCCTCTTTGCCGCCGGGGAGGAGGAGCGCCTGACGGGGACGGCGGTTATAAACGGCGTGACTTTCGATAGCGTCGGCGTTCGCTACAAGGGACACAGTACCTACAGTCCGTTCTGGATAAAAAATCCCCTTAATATAAAGCTTGATTATATAATCGACGACCGGAATATCGAGGGTTATGAAACCCTGAAGCTGGCCAATTCCCTGCACGACCCCAGTTTCGTACGCGAGGTGCTCGGTTATGAAATCGCCCGTAAGTATATGCCCGCCGGCCGGGCCAATTATATGAAAGTGTTTATCAACGACCTTTATCTGGGCCTTTACGTCAGCGTTCAGGATATCGACAAATTCTTCGCCCGGACGCACGATTACGATGATGAGGGCGCGCGCTTTAAAGCAATCCTGGGCGACGAAACGGCGTTCGATACCGCCGTGATATGGGGCTATCTGGGTGACGATGCGACCTCTTACGCCGACCTGTACGAAATGAAATCGGATGAAGGCTGGCCGGAATTGACGAATTTCCTGTGGGTCGTAAACAACGTTCCCGCCGCTGTCGACAGCGTCCTGAACGTCGACCGGCATCTGTGGATGCTGGCTTTTGACAATCTTTTGGCAAACCTCGACGCTCCGATTAATATTCATCACAATTTTTACCTCTTCCGGGATTTTTCCGACCGCTTCAATCCCATCATCTGGGATTTGAATCAGAGTTTCGGCGGTTTCAGGTTTATGGTTTCGACCGGCCAGGTTCTTAGTTTCACGAACCTTATGCGACTCGACCCCTTTGTCAATCTCAACCATCCCGACTACCCGGTCATCGGTAAAATTTTATCCGACCCGACCCGACGGAGAATGTACCTCGCTCACATGAAAACCATCATGGAAGAAAATTTCACCAACGGCTGGTACGAAACCCGCGGCCTCGAGCTTCAGGATATAATCGCGGCTGAAGTGATGGCGGACCCCAACAAGTTTTACAGTGACCGTGATTTCCGGGACAACCTTTACGACGGTATAATTACCGAGAAGGAAATGATTGTCGGCCTGGTGCAGCTGATGAGTGCCCGGCTCGATTACCTCAAGACCCTGGCGGAATTTAAGTCCGCGCCGCCCGCAGTCTCCTTCTTTTCGTACGAACCGGATGTCGTGCTGCCCAATACATCGGTTGCCCTGACGGCCGAAGTTGACGGGGCCGGGACGGTTATCCTGGGCTATTGCCGGGGCGACGGAAAGCGTTTTGACCGGGTTGTTATGCACGATGACGGCGCTCATGACGACGGCGCGGCGGGCGACGGCGTTTACGGCGCGACGATACCAGCCGGAAACGATGATATCCGCTATTATATCTATGCCGAGAACGATAAGGCCGGAGTATTTTCTCCGCCCCGGGCCGAGTATGAATATTACATTATCGAAGTCGTTGCACCGGTGACGTTCGATATTAAAATCAACGAGTTCATGGCCTCCAATAAAACCACCGCCGCCGACCAGGACGGCGAGTTCGATGACTGGATCGAGCTGTATAACCCGTCCGACAGCGCTGTCTCGCTGGCCGGGTACTACCTTTCCGACGACGGAGCCGAGGTGACTCAATGGGTTTTTCCCGATACTTTTATAGCTCCCGGAAGTTTTCTGCTGGTCTGGGCTGACGACGATGAGGATCAGGCCGGGCTGCACACTAATTTCAAGCTATCGGCCTCGGGCGAGGCGGTGGTGCTGTCCGATCCTGCCCTGGTGCTAGTGGACGAAATCGCCTTCGGCCCGCAGAACGATGATGTTTCTTACGGCCGTTACCCCGACGGCGGCGAGGAATGGCGTTTTTACGCTACACCGACGCCGGACGGTGCGAACGCATCGGTGTCGTGCTGCGAGGGTATGGTCGGCAATGTCGATTGCTCCGCAAGCGAGGCGCCGGATATATCCGATGTCCTGGCCCTGATCGACCATCTTTACATAAACCATGCCCCCCTTTGTTGTCCGGCTGAAGCCGAGACCGACCCCGCCTTTCCCGGATTGGACATTTCCGATATCTCGCGCCTGATTCATTATATTTACCTGTCCGGCGACCCGCTGCCCGCCTGCCCCGACTGACGCTGATAGTAGAATGACTGCTGTTTTTCAGGAGATTAATATTTGATATCAAGCCTGCCTCACTCGTCATAATTGGAAAATCAATATTGCTTCCGACAGGAGCGGTTCTGTACGGGAATATTTTTACTCAGGGAGCCGTGTATGAAACCAATTGTTTGTCTGGTCTTTGTCGTAATTTTAATTTTAACGCAGGGGAGTGTGGTAATGGCTGAAGAAAAATTCGAAGGGGAGAAAGCGGTTATCAATGAGGTCATCCGAAATTCCATCGGTTGGGCTTTGAACAAGGACAAGGAACTGCTTTTCGGTTCGCTGGCTCAGGATGAGAACTTCTTTTTTTTCAATCCCGACAAGGCCGGCACCATAATCGGGTTCGAAGCCTTCAGGGACCTGACCGAAAATTTCTTCATGCGGGAAGATTTCAAGGCTACCGGTTTCGAGGTCTGGGACATGCGGATAAATCTGTCCCGTTCCGGTGGGGTGGCCTGGTATTCCGCCTTGCTCAACGATTACGGGGAATGGCAGGGTCAGCCGACCAAATGGGAGAATACCCGCTGGACTGGTGTGCTGGAGAAACGCGACGGCCGCTGGGTGATTGTCCAGATGCACTTTTCCTTCGCCTGTGATGAAAAAAAAGAAGAAACGAAAGACGACCGGGGAAAATAGATTTATTTGAGGTCGCCCCGGAAGTCAGCGATATCAATCCGAGCGGTCGACGATGCCCCGCATCAGGCGGCCCAGAATATCGGCGCCGGTGATAATCCGTTTTTCCTCCGCCCACAGCAGAATTATATCCTGGTCGATGACATCGTCCTCGGTTCCCTCCGCCTCGACCTTCAAATGGTGTACGACATCGCCCAGGAGAATGCCGGCGTCCTTGACGACAATCGGTCGGTGGCAGTAGATATACGGGTTGAAATTCTCCGGTAAGAAAAGGGCGCTGCGTAAAAACCCGTCGGCGTCCAGAACCATTATCGGTTCCGCTTCCCGGTCCGCGATGATGACCCATTTTTCTCCGGATTTCTGAATTGTCTGAAGAAAGGGGTCGGCGGGAGCGGGAGTGATATCCGGGAAAACCGGCCGCCGGTTGGTAATCGGCAGGGTTATGATACTTTCGGGATTGACCGGCTCCCCTTCCTGGGAAATGGCCAGGTCGTCGAAAGCCAGGAAATTCAGCGCCCCCAGCCCCTCCATCCGGTCCACATCGGCCTCATCGGCCTCGATATGCTTTTTAATCATTTCCCTTATCTGACGTTCCCGGAAATACTGAATGCCTTCTTTACCCAGCCACCAGTCGAGTATCATTGACGAGGGCTTGGCTACCGGGTAGAGGACGACCCGGTAAAATTTCAGAACGGGCGACAGGAGGGCGGCCATCTTCAGTGCGTTCCGGGAAAAATATGCCTGGGGCATTATTTCACCTATGAAGGTAATGATGAAAGTCGAGAACATAAACGCGTACACCCCGGCCAGGATGGAATTGGACAGAATCGCCAGCAGGGTATTGAATGCGACGTTGCCCCAAAGAATGATAGTCAGCAGGAAATTGGAATCTTTTCTAAGGTCGAGCACCGCCGCCGCCGCCGGGTTGCCGGAAGAGACCTCGATTTCCAGGCGCAGACGGGTGACGCCGAAGAGGGCCAGGTTCAAACCGGAAAATATCGCGGAATGTATTATGCAAACACCCATCCCCAGCCAGGTAAATATTTCCATGATAAATTCTTCCTTCTATTTGTTTTTTAAATAACTTCCCCTTATTTCAGAGAATGCTTTACTCAAGAACCGACTTAAAAAGCGTGCCCCATATTGAAATATATTCTGGTGCGCGGTTCGTATGCGCGGCGGTCAAGGTTGACACCAAAATCGAGCCGCAGGATTCCCAGCGGGGTGTTGAGCCGCAGACCGGCGCCGGCATCGGGCCGAAAATCTTTCAGGTTAAAATCGTTCATACGCGACCAGATGTTGCCGAATTCCACGAAGCCGACCACGCCGAACATCTTATAAACGGTGTGGCGAATTTCAGCTAAGTTCCAGACAACTTTAAAATTTCCTCCCAGCGGGATATCGTTGTCCTGCAGGGGGCCGACCTTCTGATATTGAAAGCCGCGCAGCGAGTTGGGACCACCTGTGTAGAATCGCTCACTTAAAGGGATGTCGCTGGAACTCCCGAAATAATCCATCCAGCCGACATCCAGAGCGCTGCCGAAAATAGTTTCCCGGTCCAGTGTCTTGAACCATTTCAAACGGAGATCTGAACGGGCGAAGGTATTGCCGCCGCTCAGGAAAGCGCCCGCCATTTCGTTGGTCCATTCGATATACGTTCCCCGGTTGGGATTGAATAGATTATCCCGAGTATCATAGTTAAAAGTGAGTATCAGGCTCCGCACCCGGGGGTCGTAATCGACGGGGATGTCGGTTACTTCGACATGGCGCAATTTGCCCTCCTCGAAACGATAGGTAAGCGCGGCGTTGGTGTTTTTGCCGAAATTCCGCCCGACCGTGAGACGCCCGCCGATGCGGCTCAGGTCGTAACCCGGTTCCTCCATAAATTCGAATAAAAGGTTGATGTCGGTTTTCCAGCGGGTGCCGAACGTCCAGGGTTCGGTGAAGGAAGCCTCGACACCCCGCCGTATAAAACTGGCTTTGAGGGTAGAGCCGATTTTCCGGGCGGTCCCGGCCAGGTTGCGGGTGAACACTTCCATGCTGGCGCGAGCCTTGTCTACCGAACCGTAACCCACCGAGAGATTATATTCGCTGGAGAGGTTTTCCTTGATATCGATAATTATATCCCGCCGGGCGGAATCCTCCTGCCGGGTCGGGCGCGGTTGTAAGAAAACGCTCTCGAACAGGCCCGTCAGATACAGTTGCCGCTGCGAGGCCATCAACCGCGAATACCGAACCACCTCACCCGGTTGAAAGCTGAGTTCCCGCTTTATCACCGACGGTCTGGTCTTTTGATTGCCTTCAATTATAATTTCCGAGACCGTGCACCGGTAGCGTTCGGTGATGACGAAATCAACCATCGCCAGATGCGCCTCGCTGTTGATTTTTATCTCGGGCTTGATGGCGGCGTCGAGATAGCCGTTTTCGGCGTACAACGAGAGCATGGCCAGCATGCTCTCCTGAATTAAATTGCGCTGAAACGCATCGCCCGGTACCATCCTGACTTTTTTAAGCAGGATAGAGTCTTCGAATACGGTGTTTCCGAAAACAGTAAGACCTTCCAGATGCGTCAATTCCCCTTCATCGATTTGCAAATGAATATCGACCGTATGATGAACCGTGTCGAAAGATAAAACCGTGTCGGTCAATGCAACTTCAAGATAGCCGTTCTGTTGATAGAAAATTTCGATATTTTCGATATCGTCGAGAAATACCTGTTCGAAAAAATAAGAGGACCGCAGGAAGGCGGACGGTCGGCTGAGCATCAAGCCCTGCAGGCGGCTGTCGGGAAAGGTCCGGTTACCCTCGAATGTCACCTGGTCGATTTTATATCTCCGCTCCGCTCCGGCCAGAGGTGCGGTTAACAGCAGGGTTACACCGAGGAACGCCGCAAACGCGATGTTGTAAAAATATCTCATTTGAAGCGCAACCTGAATTTTAAATCCAGCCCGGAATTTCCCTGCCGGTCTGTCTGTCCCATCAGCAGAAACCGTCTTGACAACTGGTAGTCGAGTCGGATGCTCTGGTCGTTTATGTGACCGACGGTGGTGGTATAGGTCATCTCCACCCGGTTGGAAAGTTTCTTCGAAGCCAGAAGCTGCGGCCCCCAGGTTTTGTCGAAGCGGAAAAGGTTCCCTTCCACCGAGACCTGGTCGAGACCGAACAGTGTTCCCACCTTGCGCGATACATAGCCGGAAACTTTCTTGCTGGAAAGTACCTGAGCCCGTTCGATGAGGATGTTTTTGGTGCCCGATTTGCCCTCGCTGTCTTTCCCGGTCAACTGGCTGCGGGTGGCGCCCAAAGTCAGTAGTGAGACGATATCCGGCTTGTCCAGGGGCGGCTCGGAGTAGAGGCTCACCACCAGTTCGTCGAGCAGGCCTTCGGCCGTAAAAGTAATAACGTAAGGTGTAGCCGACATCGCCCGGTAGCTGGTCACCGACGCATCCGCCTTGAGGTTGATTTCCGGGTTGAACCGCAGCGGGTCGGAAAAGAAAATATTCCCCTGTTGAACCTTGAACTTGCGGTCGAGATAAAGCAGGTAACCTTCCTCGACGGTTATCCGGCCGGAAAAATTGGGCTGGGCGGGTCCGCCTATGATACCCAGTTCGCTGTGCAATCTGAGCCGGGCCAGGTTGTTGTCCACCCAGAGCCGGTCGCTCTCGCGGAGGCGGATATCCATTCGGGTTTGCTGAACGATTTCCGGCAGTTCCGGAACGGGTGTTTCAATCTCCCGCGCCCAGGGCAGAATCGATTGCGGCTTAAAATTGGCCGTCAGCTTCGATTCGCCCAGTTCAATATCCCCCGCTAGCAGAAAATACTCGTTGGGTTTGGTGTAACTGAGGCGGGCCGAGCGAAGGTTCACTTGGTACTCTTTCGGTTCGGTATAGGTAATGCTGTCGGCGGCCAGCTTGATATTTATGTCTTTTATCTCCAATCCCCGGTATGCGAGATGGCCGGTGAGAAACATACGACCATCGTTAAAGAGAGTGAAGACTGAATCGATATCGACCCGGGTTTGGTCGAACCGGATTTTAACAATGCCTTCCCGGAAAGGACTGTTCAACAGCGCCGGTTGAAAGAGCAGTTGTCTGATATTTATGTAACCGTCCAGCCGGGGATTATCCGGGCTGCCGGTAAGATTGACCAGACCGTCGAGCGTACCGGACAATTTCGCCAGGTCGGGGACGAACGGCTGCGCCAGCGACAACTCGAAACTGTCCACGCCGCATTCGAAAGCGAGCGTCTCCCGCGAAATAAGCCCCCGACCGTAAATACCGCTTATGTCCTCTATCGACAGGTGCAGGTCTGTTTTCAGCCGTTCCCGTTCGGAAATTACCGCCGTGCCGGTCAACTGCAGGGGGTTCTTCTTAATCAGAGCTCGCGCCGATTCGAGGGTTATCAGGGAATCCTGAATCGATGCGTGAAGATTGATAGCCGAGACGGTGTCAACCCCGGCGTTGAGCACCGCCGTACCGCTGTCGAGAGCGAACCAACCCTTGAGGTGCGGATTGAGAAATGTACCGTCCCAGTTTATCGCCGCCGACCCCGCCCCGGTAAATTCCGCCTTTCCATCCGACAGGGAATTCAAGGCGGCCAGGTCCAGCCGGGTGATTTGCACCGACCCCTTCAGGCGACTGTCGTCAGCCACCGTATAACTGCTGAGCGTGTCTTTTTTCAACTGGACGCCGCCTTCGGCGGTCAGTTCCTGCTTATAACCGTAAGCCCTTAATTCCGCAATCCGCAGAAAATCGTTCTTGAAAAAAACGGCGCTTTTCAGGGAATCGAGTTCCAGTCGGGCGTATGAGATATTTTTCATTATTAACATCAGGTCCGCGGCGGGTCGGTCCGCGGTACCGGTGAAGGCCAGGTCAAAAGTCATATCGCCGTTTATCGTTACGGTATCCGTTAAGAACGGCCTGAAACGACTCAGGTCGATATTTCTGCCGGCCGCCGTTATAACTATCCGACCGGTGTCCGCCAGATTGAACGTCGAATTAATTACCCCCGCCGGGATCAGTTCCGGCGCGGGCGTGATAGTTATGTCGTCGCTGGCGGTGTCGAGACTCGACGGTGCCCCGAACAATTTTGTCTCCAGAGTGCCTGCGTTCGTTTCGAGATTATAAACGCCGTCCAATTCCGCCCGGAGTAAATCTTTAAAAAAACGGGTTCCGGCCAGTTGCGCCCGGCCGTTGTCGAGCGCAACCCGTATATACCCGGAGTCCAGTCCGTAAGAACCGTATTGGAGTTGTTTGAGCGCGATATCAATCCCGCCTTTCAGTTTGTCGAACGTACCGGATAGATTTCCCCGGTAGGAAAAGCCGCCGGTCAGGCTGTCAACGTAAAACGGGGGGTGGGCCGGGTTTATATCCTCAAGAGCGCCCTCGAAGGATAAGCGCTTGATATCAATCAGGCTGTCCCGATAGCGCAGCTCCGCCCAAAACGAATCGACCGGAAAATTACGGTAGAGAATATCATGCCCGTTTACATCAGCCAATACTTTCGGTGAGTTGGTCTTTCCGGATACGGTTCCTTTTACCTGTAACGTGCCCTTTAAATCCGGGACGTTGAAAAAATCCGCCAGGGGTTGCAACTGGACGATATCAGCCGTGAAACGGCCGCTTATTATTTCGTTGGTAACATCGGCATCGGCGGTGATAAGGAAATTCTCCTGGGATATTTTAAGGTTAGCCCGGCTGTTTTCAAAATGGAAATCGGTATGAAAATCCGGCAGCGGTTGAGTGTGGTATCTCAATTGGCGGGATCTTAAAGCGGCGGTTACCGACCAGTCGGAAAGGTTGTCGCCGGAGCCTTCGACCGTCACGGAACCGTCGATTTTACCCGTGTACGGCGACTCCTGCCGGTAGAGCCGGCTCCAGACCGAAGCCAGGTCGATATTGCTGATTTCAAGATTCGCTTGCGAGCCTGTCAGGGTGTCGAGCCGGAACCGACCGGAGCCGTTTATCCAGCCGTCGAAAGTTTCCAGTCTGAAGGTGTCCAGCCAGAGCGAGTCGCCCGTCCAGCGGGCGTACAGGTTGCTGCTGTGAACGGTCAGGTCGTCGATGTTAACCGTAAGCGGGTGGAGGGCGGCTCTTATTTTGGGCTTATCTAGGTCCCCCGAAAGACTCAAATCGATATTTAAATTATCGCTGATTTCAACCGGGGGAGTATCGTAGCGGTTTTGTATTTTTTTCAAAAGCGCGGCGGGGTCGCCGGTCAAATTCATGTCGAACCGTGCGGTGTAGGGGGCATCGATAGACAGGGCGCCGTCGCTTTTAAACGGCATGTTTTCGAACATGCCCGTCAATGCATAAACCGTGAGCAGTTTTTCATCGATTTTACCCGAGGTGGAAAGCGCCGCTAGAGAAACCGGCAGGTTGTCATATACGGCATTAATCCCGTCGACAGAGAGCGTAAAATCGTATCG
Source organism: Candidatus Zixiibacteriota bacterium (assembly GCA_016926795.1). Taxonomy (GTDB): domain Bacteria; phylum Zixibacteria; class MSB-5A5; order GN15; family FEB-12; genus JAFGNW01. The sequence continues at coordinate 1,450 of JAFGNW010000092.1, read as the reverse complement.
GTCGGTCTCGCCCTGCTCCACCCGGCAGGCAAAACCGTTCATGGCGGCTTTGGTCTGCAGGCTGTCGTCGATATAGTGCAGCGATAACCCCTCGACGCTTACCGAGCGCAGGTTGACGGTCATACCCGGCTCCGGAGTGGCGGTATCTGGCGGCGCCCCAATCAGAGAATCGAGCGGGAAGATCTCAAATCGCCCCAGGCTGTCACGGTGCAGCGCCAGGGAAACATTGTCAAACCGCACGGCGTCGATATAAAGCTCCCTGCGCAGCAACGGCGTCAGACTGTACTCGATTTCCAGCTGGCTGATATCGGCAATGGTATCCGGCGATGACGGCGCGGCATCATATATTTTTATATCTGTCAGCAGCAGGCTGGAAAGGAGGTTGGTCTCAAGATGACCGATCCTGACTTCTTTGTGCAGGACAGCCTTGAGCTGTTTTTCCAGATAGCCCTTGATTAAATTCTCACCGGGAGGAAGGGTTATGAAAAACAAAAAGAAGACGACCAGCCCCGCCAGAGCAAGAAAACAGACTGCGGCAATCTTTATAAGACGGCCGAGTATTTTTCTTTCAGGTTTCATTGAATTTCGTTCGGACGGATAACTCTTTAAATTTTACAGCCAGCGCTTACGCTTGAAAAACAAGAAAAGACCTCCCCCGATAAGCAGCGCGAGCCCCCAGAAGAAGATATATCCGTAACGCAGGCCGAGTTCGGGCATATTAAAAGGGCTGCTCCCGGTGTCGAAATTCATACCGTAAACTCCGGCCAGAAAACCCAGGGGAATGAAGATGGTGGCGATGATAGTCAGCACTTTCATGACCTCGTTCATCCGGTTGCTCACGCTGGAAAGATATATATCCAGCAGGCCCGAGACCATGTCCCGGAAGGTTTCCACGGTGTCGATTACCTGGATGGTGTGTTCGTACAGGTCGCGCAAGTACATCCTGGTGTCGGGGTGGATCAAACCGGTTTCCAGCCTTTCCAGACCGCCGATGACCTCCCTGAGCGGCCACACCGCTTTGCGCAGGTTAATCAATTTGCGTTTCAATTCATGGATGATTTCCAGGTTTTCCGGATTCGGGTCGTTAATAAGCACGTCCTCCATGCTTTCAATTTTTTCGCCCAGGTTTTCCAGAACCAGAAAATAACCGTCCACGACGGCGTCCATCAGGGCGTAAGCCAGGTAATCGGCGGACATGAAACGCACTCGCGGAGCGGTTTTTTTGATTCGTTCCCGCACCGGATCGAATACATCCCCTTCCTTTTCCTGAAAAGTCAGCACGAAATTCTTGCCGAATACGACACTCACCTGTTCGGTTATGAGGTTGCCGGATTGCAGGCCGTTGTAGGCCATTTTAAGCACGATGAAAATGAACTTATCGGTTATTTCCATTTTCGGCCGGTGACCGGTGTTGGCGATATCCTCGAGTATCAACGGGTGCATATCGAAA
>JAFGNW010000091.1 GCA_016926795.1 Candidatus Zixiibacteriota bacterium | reverse complement strand
GGCGATTATTCCGATATCCCGGGTTCCAATTATTTCACAATCTATGACATTGCCAAAAACAGAATAAAAATGAAAGTGAGTACAGTGGGCATAGAAGACGGTATTAACCCCACATGGATGGCCTTAGGGGCAATGTGTATCACACCGGACAGTAGATGGCTTGTAATAGGTGAAGCGCGCGGGCAACCGTCTTTTATATGCTTCGATTTAATCAAAATGGAAATCAATGATTACTTTAAATACGGACAATCAGGAGGCTTTGGCGGTTTTACCTGCCAGCTAATCGAATAAACAATAATTTACAGGGAGGGCATCATGGCTAATCACAAAATTCTTTGCTTCATCATCGGTATTTTACTGTTAATGATTTCCACTTCTTATTCACAACATTATTACAGCGCCGGAAAGTCATCGTAGGGCGGAACCCGAAGTGGTTCCGCCTATTCTTGAGATCGTATGAGGTAAAATAGGCGGAACCGCTAAAGGGTTCTACGAAGCCTAGCGCCTTCCTAGAACATCCTAACCAGCGCCTGTTCTTGTACCGCTATCTAAGTTAGTCCTACAGCCAATCTTTTGGGTAGACATCACCTTGACGCCACACTTCATGACCGCCTGTGAATGCTAGCGGACATAGTACCTTATGCTGAGGTACTTGTCCCAATCGTAGTAAAAGGCCAGAAAGAGTACCACAATCGCTGTCAGGATGGCAGCCCACTCTACGATCACGTGTGATGGCTTCTCGTCGGAAATGAGATCGATATCTTCTCCCTTTTCAACAAGTATGGACATAGATAGAATCCACACAACAAAGCATCCGAAAGCTCCGAAAACGAAGGCCGCCAGACCGGAGCCTCTGGGTCTGACTACGCTTTCTCCCACTACGTAGTCATCAAAGAACTCAAACACAACGCCCACTGCCAGCAAGATAGTGAGAACGAACCCAATAGTGGCTGTTAGATAGCTGAGTAGATAATGCGTGAATCGCTTCAATGTGGAATTTCCCTAAAAAGTAGTAGTAGGGCGGAACCCTTTAGTGGTTCCGCCTATTATTCTTTTATTCGCCATACTCACCGTCTGTATCAATACTTTCATTTATTCCCCAATCGTGGGAATAATAACCGTTCTTAAAATATCCATGTATCGAACTCTCAGGCCATGCAAAAGGGCTTTTGACCATACCGTGCTTGACCGGATTGTAATGAATGTAATCGATATGTCTGTTCATGTCCCGTTGGTCCCTGATGATGTGATCCCAAAAACGGCTCTGCCAGACTTTAGCACGATATAATTGGTTCTCCTTTCGATAATGATACGCAAACGTCAATTTGACTCTCTTTATATTGGTTGCGGGGGTTGCCTTGTTCGGGTCGATTATAACATGAAAATGGTCCGGCATCAATACCCAGGCAATCATTTCAAAATTAACGCGTTGTTTTATATTATCAACAGTCGTCTTGAAAAGGTTAGCGTTGTCCACAAGAATCCTTTTCCTGTTGTGAGTGACCGATGTAATGAAATAATATCTCCCTGAAGAATAATATCTTTTCAGCTTTGACACGAAAATAATATATACCGCATAGTATTTCATGTCAAGACAATATATGTCTTGGGCTTCCAATAAAATAGGCGGAACTGCTGACGGATTTAGGCTTACGGAGATTGCGATGGCTGAAGAATCAAATAGGCAGAACCGCTAAAGGGTTCTGCCCTACGAATCTGCCAGTTGAATTAAATATATAAAAACAGAAGTTTTTTTGAACGTATTAAAATTCTCGCAGAGCGCAATCCTTCAGCGGTTGTGCCTTCTTTATTGAATTGGCCGGGAGAAAACAGGCGGAACCGCTAAAGGGTTCTGCCCTGCTACTGACTATTTAATTGAAATGACAGCTTGATCGGGGGCAATAATTTACAAGCGGGTTTTGAGCGGTTGACCGGTGAGTTTTTTAAATTTAAGCCTCTGTCTGCTTAACCAGTTTTCGTGTCTTGTACGCATGGTCGCCAGCCAGGGCGGGTCGTCGTCGGGGTTGGCGTTTTTGTAGGAATTGAGCAGGCGGGCATATTTCAGAACCCCGTTGAGTTGATGGAAAAGGGGCAGTTTATCCAACCAATCATCGGGGAATTCCATTTGGGTACGGTAGCCGTCTATAAAGCTGTCGAAGAATTGTTCACGGTCGGGCAGGTCGCTCTCGATGACATCGTTCAAGGCGAAAGCGATATCAGCGGCGTACCAGAAGCGGGCAATATCGTCGAAGTCCAGGACGTGGATATCATCGTTGTCCCATTTGATATTGTCTAGTTCAAAATCATAATGAATCAGGCCGTAATGGGGGGGAGTTTCGGGGAGAGTTTCAAGGATATCGACTGCGCGGTTGAGAATTGACTCGGCGTCTTTATCGGAAGGCAACAAGTAGCGGTGGGCCTGGTCGATCAATTCGCGCCATCCTTTAAACTTATACAGGGAAGCGTTTTGGTATTCACCGGCAATTTGATGAAGGCGGCCCAGGGCGGCGCCCCACCGGCGAGCCTTTTCGATGTCCAGCTGTTCGGCTTCATGCTCGATACCGGGGACTTCCTCAAACATAACCGCGTAAAATGAACCCTGACGGCTGATTATTTCTTCGATAAGCCTGTTGTTCTTTGAAACCAAGGGTCGGGCGGTTTTTATTCCTTTTTGCCGTACAAAATCCATGAAAGCCAGTTCCGCCTGTATCCTTTTAAACGAACGCTCGCGTTGGTGTGACAGGCGCATAAATCTGTTGGTTTTTCCCGTCGTGATTTTATAAATGAAATTACAGCTGCTTCGAAAATAAGAAATAGAATCAGCTTCATGGCCCCATCGAGAGGCAGCCGTAACCACTGTATCAGGATGCCCCCAGCCGCTTTCTTTGGGGTCGATCAATAGACGCATGGTGTTTACGTTCATCATAAGGTTTTAAGACGATTATATGAGACTTTTGTTGTGTTTTTTATTAAAATAAAAATATTTCAATTTTCTACCGGCAGGGCGAGCATACGGGTGAGTTCTTCCTCAATACCGACTTCATCGAGGGCGCGGACGGTTATCACCGCGCGGCTCTTGCGAGTCTTTTTCTCCGCAACCAGATGATGGTCGGCTAATCTTGCTATCTGGTGAAGGTGCGTAATTACGACCAGCTGGCTGTCCTCGGAAATCTTTTTCAGCTTCTTCGCGACCTCATGAGCTGTCTGACCGCCGATGCCGGCGTCAACTTCATCAAAGACCAGCAGCGGGTGCAGGAGTTTCTTGTTTTTCTTCTCAGCGGCTTTGAGGGCGAGAAGGACGCGGGAGATTTCCCCGCCCGAGGCGGTTTTCACCAGCGACTTAAGCGGCTCGCCGGGATTGGCGGAAAACATGAACCGCCCCGACTCCAGACCGTGGGCTGCGGGTTTGACGGTCTGGTCTTTGTAGCCGATACCGTCCGGGTCTTTTTGATAAATGAAAGTGAATTTAAAACCACCGTTGTCAATCGCCAGTTCAGCCAACTCTTTGACTACCAGTTTAGCAAGGTAGTCGGCGGTTTTGTGCCGGGCGTCGGTCAGCGCCAAAGCCTGTTTGGTGTATTCCTCTTTCAGGCGCTTATTTTCTTTTTCCAGTTTTTCTATGAGAGCGTCAACGTTAGGACGGTCCCCGAGCTGCCCGACAATATCCTTCAACGTTTTTAATACGGCTTCCTCGGAGCCGCCGTATTTTTTCTTGAGTTTGTAAATTTCGTCGAGGCGGAGGTTTATTTCTTCGAGGCGCTCGGGGTCGTTCTGCACGGTCGCGCCGTACCGCTCGACCGCGGAGCGGATATCCTCTATCTGGAAATCTATCTCGGTCAATTCGGTGGACAGTTTTTCGAGGGTCTTATCGATTTCGGCCATGTCCTCGAGTTGTTTTCGGGCCAAACGCAAGTTGTTGATGACCGAGTTCTCCTCGCCGTCGAGAATTTCCCGTATCGTATCGGCGGCGGTCATCAGTTCCAGGGCGGAGTCGAGCTTTTTCTTTTCGGAAATAAGTTCTTCCTCTTCGCCGACCTTAATCTGCGCTTTCTCGATTTCTTCTTTCTGGAACAGCAACAGTTCCCGCTCGTTGGTTAGTTGTTCCCGACGTTTGACGGTGCGTTTGAGTTTGGAAGCGACGGTATCCCATTCTTTAAAAATTTCGCCCAGCGTTTCTCTCTGGCTGTCGAGGGAGCCGAAATAATCCAGAAAGAACAGATGGTTGTCCTCGTTCATGAGCATCTGGTTGGCGTGCTGGCCGATAATCTCGGCGATGGGGGAGGTCAGTTCCTTGAGTTGAGTCAGCGTTGAAAGGGTGTCTTTGATGCGGATTTTGGAGTTGCCGTCTTTGGATAGTTCACGTTTGACTATAAGCAGCTTGTCATTGGTGAAGTGTTCGGCGAATTCTTTCTTGTAGCGGGGGGGCAGGTAGTCAATATCAAACACGGCCTCAATCTCGGCACTGTCGGCGCCATGGCGGATGTACTCACGGTCGGCGCGTTCGCCGAGGATAAGGGCCAGGGCGTTGACGATGACCGATTTGCCCGCGCCGGTCTCGCCGGTGAGCACGGTCAGGCCGGGGTTGAAATCCAGCTCGACATCCTCTACCAGGGCGATATTTTTTATCATCAGTTTTTTCAGCATTACAGACCGTAACTTTTCAGTTCTATTAAAATCTGGTTGGCTTTTTCGTGGTTGCCATCGGCCTCCGCCTGAGCCAGTTCTTTTTGAAGTTTTGTGCGTATTTTCTTCTGCTTGCGTTTGAACAACTGGCGCGTGAAATTCCGAGCCTCGCCATCCACCGCAGCAGGGTCCCAGTCGGTCGAGGCAATGGCGGTCAACAGTGAAATCGATTCCTCGTCGGCGAAATTCTCTATCAGTTTGTTGACGTTGACCTGTCCCTTGTCCCGGTACTGGGTAATCATGGCGGCATACAGCCGCGACAGTTTCTTGGAGTCAAAATCATCTGGGGCTATTTGTTCGAAAATTTCATCGATCGTTCCCGGGTTATTGATTATCAACGAAAGAAAATCGAACTCCACCCGGTTGAGCTGGTCGGGAGGAGCGGGACGGGATGATGTCACGGTACCGCTGCCGGCCGCACTCTGCAGAAGATGAGTATCGACCCCCAGGGCATGGGCGGCTTCATCGTAGAAAAGCGAGCGGCGGGTGGGGTCAGCGATTTTTTCACCGAGAGCTTTCATTTCCTTGACCAGTTTTTCCCGGGCGATAATGCCGGCGTTCGGCAGGTCGACGTCCTTCACCCGGAAGGGTATGAAACCGAGGGCGTCAGCCCGGAGTTCGTCGATTTTATCCCGGCCGAATTTCCGGGCGAGCGAGTCCGGGTCCTCGCCGGGGGTCGTTAACAGCACTTTGACTTCGAGCCCGGCGTCATAAAGCGAATCGACCGAGCGCAGGGCGGCGGTCTGACCGGCCGAGTCGGCATCGAAAAAGAGATATACCTCCTCGGCGAACCGAGCCAGGAGGCGGGCCTGCTGGAGGGTGAAGGCGGTACCCGAAGAGGCCACGACGTTCTTGATACCGGCCTGCCAAAGGGAAATAAAATCAAAATACCCCTCCACCACGAATACCGTATTGCTGTCCCGAATATGGTCACGGGCGAAGTTGAGGCCGTAAAGGATGTTACTCTTCGAGTAGAGCGGCGTTTCGGGAGAGTTGACATATTTGGCGGTGTCCGCTTTTTTGAGTTTGCGACCGCCGAAGGCGATCGGTTTCTGGCTCAGGTTGAAAATGGGGAACATCAAACGCTGCCGGAAGCGGTCGTAATAGGTTTTCTTTTCCTCGTTATAAACCGCCAGCCCGGCGCTGACCAGGTCATCGGGGGAAAGGTCTTTGGCGCCGGCGTATTTCAAGAAACCGTCCCAGGTCTCGCCCGACAGGCCCAGTTTAAAAAACTGAATGTTCTCGAGTTTGATACCGCGGCTGGTTTTCAAATACTGCTCCAGGACCCGTTTATAGCGGTTCTGGAAAAGGAGGTTGTGAAAATAATCGAGTGCAACCTGGTGGGCATAGTTGAGTTTTTCAAGTTTCTCCCGCTTGTAGTCGGTGCCGGTTTCGCGGATGATGATATTGGCGCGTTTGGCTAGGTAGCGAGCAGATTCGATGAACGACATCTTCTCGTGTTCCATGAGGAAAGTGAAAACGTTGCCGCCCTTACCGCAGCCGAAACAATGGTAGATTTGTTTGACCGAGGAGACTTTGAAGGAAGGGGTTTTTTCGGTATGAAAGGGGCAGAGGGCTTCGAAATTTTTCCCCTTCTTTTTAAGGCGGATGAATTCACCGATGACCTGGGCGATGTCGGTCACCTGGCGAATCTGGTCTATGGTTTCCTGGGGTATCATTCTTTTAATTTAACTACCGTAACTCCGGCGCCGCCCTCGTTCCAGTTGCCCAACCGAAGGGACTCGACATCGGGGTGATTCTTTAAATATTCGGTTAAGGATTTCCTGAGGACACCGGTTCCCTTGCCGTGGATGACATAAATCTGAGACAGGTTGGCCAGCACGGCTCGGTCGAGAAATTTTTCCAGACTTTCCATAGCTTCCTCAGCCGTCATGCCCCGCAGGTGTATCTCCGGTGACATGGACGTTTCAGCGGTAATTTTACCGTCGCTTTTTTGCGGTGTCGATTCAGAGGTCGGGTCCAGTTTTTCCAGGTTGCGGAGTTCCACGACCGTGGTCATGTTATTAACCCTGACGCGAGCCCTGTTTTTTTCGATAATATCATCGATTTCACCGTTCTGGTTTAGCGAAATTATTCGCACCCGGTCGCCTTTGCAGAATCGGCTGTAGTCGATATTCTTGATGCCGGATTCCAGCTTCTTTCTCAAGCGGCCGATTTTATGTTGCGCGTCCTGGACGTTTTTATGAAAGGCTTTGGTGACTTTTTTGTCGGCCTGGGTTTTACGGATTTCGCTCACCAGCCGCTCGGTTTCGGAGCGGGTGTGGATGACGAAATTCTCGATTTCCGTCAGAGCTTCTTTTTTCTGTGTCTCCAGTTCTTCCTTGAGCTTTTCTGTCTGCGCCCGGTAATACGTTTCCAGTTCCCGTGCTTTCTCGAGCCGTTCGGTCAGTTCGGTCCGGTCTTCGCGAACTTTGGCCAGCTCGGTTTCGAGTGATGAGATGAGTTCGGTAAGGGAACGTTCGCTTTTGCCCAGGAGTTCAGCGGCATGACCACCGATAGGCCGGGGCAAGCCCAGGCGGGTAGCAATTTCGACCGCGTAGGAAGAACCGGGGATACCCAACTGCAGGTTAAAGGTTGGGGTCAGCGTCTCGCGGTTGAATTCCAGCGAGGCATTCTCGATTTCCGGATTGTCCAGCGGCAGCGTTTTCAACTGGGAATAGTGGGTGGTAGCTATTATCCGGGCTTTTTTCTCGAGTAAATAGAGAATGATGGATTCCGCCAGGGCGGCGCCCTCTTTGGGGTCGGTACCGGCGCCGATTTCATCGAACAATATCAGGGTGTCGTCGGAAACGTCCTTCATCGAGCGGATAATATTTTTTATATGCGAAGAAAAGGTCGAGAGCGAAAGTTCAATCGACTGTTCGTCGCCGATATCGGCGTAGATTTTATTGAAGACACCGATTTCGGTTTTTTCGTCGGCGGGAATAGGCAGGCCCGATTGCGCCATGAGCACCATCAGGCCGATGGTTTTCAGGGCTATGGTTTTGCCGCCGGTGTTGGGACCGGTTACAAGAATAGCCTGCCGGGAATTTCCTCCCAGTGATATGTTCAGCGGGATGACTTCGTTGATATCCGTAAACTGGACGATTAAAAGCGGGTGGCGGGCTTTTTTCAGGTCAAATCTGGCCTGGCCTTTGATTATCGGTCGTTCGGCTTTTATTTGCCGGGCGAACTGGGCGGCGGCGTAGAAAGAATCGAGCTTACCGATAAGGCGGGTGTTTTCCTGGAGAGCTTTGGCCCGGCGGGCGATTTCACCCGTCAGGGCGCGCAGGATACGGTCCATCTCCACCCGCTCTTCCTGGAAAAGCATATTCAATTTGTTATTGAGTTCAACCGTTTCCTGGGGTTCAACAAAGACCGTGGCGCCGCTCTGGGAACGGTCGTGCAGGATGCCGAATTCACTTTTATACTGGTTGGCCAGCAGGGGGATGACATAACGGCCGTTGCGCTGAGTGATGATATCATCCTGCCAGCCGGAATGTTTGGGCTGGGCGGATAAAATATGCTGCAGGCGGGATATGATTTTGCTTTTGGCGGAGCTTAAATCCTGCCGGATGTGCTTGAGTTTGGGGGATGCGTTGTCGCGAATGTTGCCGTCCTCGTCGATAGCCCGCTGGATTTCCTTTTTCAGTTCCGGAAAGGCCCGGACTTTGGTCAGGTACTCGTTTATGGCCGGGAAATTGTCTCGCTGCTCTTTATTGTAGTCGTGAATATCGATGGAGACTTCGATAAGTTCCAGAATCTGAAGGATACTTTCCGGTTGCAGATGGACGCCTTCAATCAGGGATTTTACCAGGAGTTCGCGGCAGTCCTCCATTCGGGAGAGGGGAAAGGCGGAGCCGAAATTGATGATATCTTTCATCTGGGAAATTTCCGACTGGCGGCGGTCGATGCGTTCTTTATCGAACAAAGGGACAAACTGGTACACCTCATCCGACCCGTAGGGAGTGATGCATTTTCCGGCAATCAGGCGGATGATTTTGGGAAATTCGAGTTTCTCTATGGTATGCTGGTCAATCATTATTCTTCAATGCTTTCAATAAAAAAACCGGCCCGCAGCCGGTTTTAATATATCGTATATCGCGTGAAAAACAAAAATCAAATTAACTTTCATCCGAGGAAATATTGAAAAACAGGTCAAATTGTCTCATAACCCGGAAAACTTCGGCGCGATTTTCGGACAGCTCACCGTCGGACCCCGGTTCTACCGGTACATCGAGCAGGGTATTTTCTATTTTGGTGATGAATTTAGGGCTGTTGGGGTGAGCGAAGGAGGTACCTTCATATAAAAGCGGAATGGTCTTGGCGACAGTGGGGCCGAAAAAGGAGGCCTCGAAACT
>JAFGNW010000090.1 GCA_016926795.1 Candidatus Zixiibacteriota bacterium | reverse complement strand
TGATTAAAGCTGTTATACGCTGTTGAAACGATGAACTCATTAATACAGTACCCTTTCTCTGCTCCCGTTCCATCGGTAAAATAATCCCGGATGGATTATAATTCCATCTTTTTGTAATTAAAATGAAAAATTTGTAAGCCTCTTTACACAAATAAAATAACTGCTTCGTTTTTCTTATGTTGAAGGAAAGGGAGAAACCTATGAAAAAGGAACTGTCCCGCTGCGGTTATCGCTGCGACCTCTGCGCTGCCCGGTCGGACGACCCCGAGGTCCGGCAACAACTGGTGGACGGCTGGCGCAAATATTTCGGATATCAGAATTACACGGTTGAAAATGTCCGCTGTGACGGCTGCCTGCACGACGGTCACCTGGCCGATAAAAACTGCCCGGTCAGAGCCTGCGTTATCGAAAAAGGGATAAAAAACTGCGCTCATTGTCTGGAGTTCCCGTGCGATAGGCTGGAAAAACTGATGCTAAGCGATGAGGAATTATACGAACGCTACGGGGATATTCCCGTTGAGGATTACAAACTCTGCTTCCGGATGTTTATCAACCGCCCCCGCCTGATGAAAATCTGGACAGACCTGGGGAATTTATAAAATAAATCATTAAAATGTCCGGAGCGCCGTTCTACGCTCTCCCTGTAATTTAACTCGCTTTCGTATTTCTATTAATCTAAATCCTTTGACAGCTCTTTTTACTGAACTATATTGGATCGGGTTTTCAACGGGCTTTTTCCATCTTGTGATTTCGTAGTTCTTTTTTAATCTTAAAAATAAAGGAGTCAATTATGAGAAAGACACCGTTGTTCTCGATAATCACAGCAGTATCGTTAATTTTGATAAATACCGGCGTTTGCGCAGACGCGCCTGATGTCTCCATAACCGTCGACAGCTTTTTTAAGGCGGTGCAGCAGGGTGACCTGACGAACGCGTATGATAATTACCTGTCTGAGGAATTCCGCGCGGTCGCTACCGGGGAGGAATTTCGGGCTTTTTTAGAACAATATCAGCTGGTAAATTATAAAAAAGCCGCATGGGATTCAGTCGCCGTCAGCCAGGTTTCTCTCGAAGGAGAGATAATTACGGCGAATGATAGTTCTGTACCCTTGAATATCACCCTGGTACTGGAGAACGGGAACTGGAAAATACAATCAATCTACCGGGTGGCGGGGACGGAAGCGGACGAGGGACAAAGGACGTTTCCCTCTGATAACGAACTTCGCGCCATGGCCGATACGGCGACCCAGCGTCTGGGCCGAGCCATCAACACCCGCGATTTCACGGAATTCTATGACAGGCTTTCGGACCTTTTTAAATCCCAAACCACCCCGGAAGCTCTGTACAGCGCTTTTAAGTCGTTTGCTGACCAGGACATCGACCTGACCGCCGTAAAAGGTCTCAAACCCGTCTTCAATTTGCCGCCGAATATAAATGATGACGGTATTCTGGTGTTGAAGGGCAACTATCCTTCGAAACCTCTGATTGTATATTTTGAGATTAAGTATATCTATGAACATCCCGATTGGAAACTGTTCGGCATCAACGTGAGTGTCCGATGAACAGTGAGTATGTAATTCCCGACAGGCATTATATTTTTAAAGCCCGCCTCGAAAGAGCGGGTTTCTTTATGAATAATCTTTTAACCGCGGAAAGTAAATCATACGAACAGCGTGCGAATATTCTTGAAAAGTCTGCGGTTTAAACGTAAATTAACCGACAGGAACCTCGCTGATGAACGAAGGATAGGGAATGAACGAATCCATAAATATCGACAATGACTATCTCATAAAGATTCTTAAAACGATGATCGGCATCGATTCGGTACTTCCGCACGAGGAAAGACTGGCCTCGTTTATCGCCGATGAAATCCGCGGGATGGGTCTCGAGCCGCAATGGCACGAAATAGCTCCCGGACGGCCGAACGTTTACGCCGCAGCCGAGTTTGGTCCGGGCGATAAATTTTTCGTCTTCTCGGGCCATACGGACACCGTCCCGGCGGCTTCCGACTGGACGACCGATCCCTTTGAGCCGGTCGAGAAAGACGGCCGCCTTTACGGCCTGGGAGCGATAAACATGAAAAGCGGCCTGGCCTGCTCGCTGGCCGCGTTCAGGGCGCTGGTCGAATCTCAACCGCGGCGCGGGCGGCTGGGGCTGGCCGTGGTGGTGGACCAGGAGGGATGCAGCGCCGGCGCTCGAGCCCTGTTGAAAACGGAATTCGCCCGGTGCGACGCCATGCTCCATGCCGAGCATTTTTTCGGCGATACCACCAAAAATTACCTGCCGCTGGCCGTCACCGGCAAGGTCCTGTATAAACTGACCGTCCGGGGAAGAGCCGCCCATGCCTTCCGACCTCTTGAGGGCGGTATAAACGCTGTTTCCGATGCCGCCCGCATCGTCACCGCGCTCGACCGACTGAAACTTCGGGAGCACCCCCTGTTCGATAAAGGGACGGTGTGCGTTCTTAAAATCGAAGGCGGCTACAAAGAATATTCGATCGTCGTCCCGGAACATTGTGAAATCGTCATCACCCGTCTGACCGTCCCCGGTGAAACCGTCGTTTTGGCCCGGGCGGATATGAACGCTCTCATCGAGGAATTGGGACTTGATTCGCAGGTTACGGTGGAAATTCAGCCACCCTGTTATGAGCCTTATTTTTTGGAGGTCAATTCGCCCTTTGTCAAACTCTTCAAAAACGTCTATCAACGGGTGGTCGGGACCGAGCCGTTCTGGGCCGGTCATCGGGGTATTGTCGATGCCAACGTTTTCGCCGGTGAGGGAGGGATTCCGACCGTGGTTTTCGGTCCCAGGGGAGCCGGTCACCACAAGGCCGGGGAATTTGTGGAAATCGATTCTCTAGAACCGGTCGCGCGGATATACGCCGAGACAGCGGCCCGCTTTCTATCGGAGTAAACCTTTATTAATATAATATTGCTCCGGTGTCAGACGCCTTTATCCCTTAAGGCGTTGCTTCCAGTTTATAGGCTGTCAGACGGTTGCCGATAAAAGACGGGATGACCAGCAAATGCCGGTCGCTTATGAATTCGAGGTCGGCGCAGTAGTTTTTGTGAGCGGTGGTGTTCAAAAGTTCCGTTTTTCGCCCTTCTGCCGTTACCGCGAACACCCGTCCGTTGTAATCCGAGACGATATAATTCCCGTTGCCGTCGGACCTGACGCCGTCAATAAAGGAACCGATCCCGAAGCAGACGAAATTCTTTATTTCACCGGTAACCGGATTGATCTCTTTCAGGCAGCCATCGCCCGAAGTGCCGACCAGCAATCGGCCTTTGTCGAAACACATACCGTTAGGGTCGCTTATTTCCCCACCTTCCAGCCAGACCTCAAAGGCGCCGTCCTTGAACCGGTAGAGACAGTTTCTCCGGCTGTCGGAAACGTAAAAAGTGCCGTTCTTATCGACGGTGACATCGTTAGGTAAAAGGGGGGATGGGAACGGGTAACGGTTTTCGATTTGAGCGGCGGTGATATTGATTTCCACCAGATTGCGCCGCTCTACCACGTATAATTTGTCGTTGTAAAGACAAATGCCCAGCGGCCGGTCTAGCTCCGCTACCCATACCGGATTTTCAATCTCACCATCGAGCCTGACCTTTGAGATAAACTCGTTTCCGCGGCCGCCGTTAAAATAATTAGAGACGTACAAAATATTGCGGTTCTTATCGTAGACGACCGATTCCGGTAAGACCAGTCCCTTTTGATGAGACTCCCAGGCTTTGGCGAGATTCTCATGCTGAAAGACGGTGTCGGTGAACTGGGCGATAAATCCCCAGCCGCCCATTTGTTCAGCCAGTAAAAAGACCAGTTCATTGGCGCCATTATCGAGGGGCAGCACGATATAATCATTCAAACCCACGATCCCCAAGAAGGAGGGGTCTCTCAACTGGTAGCTGCTGTTGCCGCTGAAAAGCAACCGGTCATTGAGAAAAATAGCGGCAATATCGCTGTAACCGAAAGCCAGTTCGCGCTCTTCGTTTTTGTCGGTTTCGATTATTTTTCTGGCAAAAATACAGTTGGTGAGAGGGTTGTCGCGCTGAACGAAACGGGCGATATTGACCAGCCCCGATTCCTCGGAGGTTATTTCCTGCCAGGTCAGGTCGGTCAAACCCTGTTCGCGGTAGGATTTTTCCAAATCCACAGCGTTGAACATCAGCATCGGCGACAATTCCCATTCGGTGATAAGACCCAGCGGCTGGACCGGTTGCGGGGGCGGGTCGAAACGGAGGCTGTCGTCGAGCCTGTAGCTGAAATTGGAAAAATAAGCGCTGCCGTCGACGGGGCCGGTTACGCCGATAGTCCCCTTGCTCACACCGTGCTTCAAATCGTGTATAAGCAGCGCCGGTGCTTCATCGTCGTTTATAAAAACCCGGGCCTGCCGACCGTGGACCTCGAGCCTCACCCGCAGCCATTGCTCATAGGGAATATCGTATCCGGCCGTGTAACCCTCGCCGTTATAAAGCTGCCATCCGGTCAGACCGTCGAAAACCGGCGTGTACTGCAGGACGTCGGTATAAAAAGGCGAACGGTGGGGACGAATATAAAAATTCTCGAGATTCCCCGGCGATTGAATGCGGAAATTCATGCCCGGGTACGAGCGCATTTTCTTGACGGCTATATCCACCTCGATAACGCCGTTTTCAAACTCGACATCCTTGAGAAAGGCGGTCCCCATCAGGCACGTGCGTCCCAGGTATTCCGTAATCCTTGCACCGCTAATATCCCAGCGGTTGGTATCGAAAGCGATGATATCCTCCCGGGCAAAACTACCGACCGCCGACAATCCATAAAGGTATAACACCGTCAGGATTATAACTGCTGCATATTTATACTTCATATTGACACCTTACCGTATAAAAATAGTTTATCCCGTAAAATTAAGAAAAGTCAGGGCGGAATCTATCTGTCGAGAAAAATCATCCGGGTATTCATGACCCATACCGGAGATGACAATGAACTTGTTTTGGAGTTTTTCGGATTCGAACAGTTCGACGGTCTTCTCCTGACCTTCCCGTCCGGGATCATTTTCACCGGTGATCAGGTAAGCCCGTATCCTGACCCGGCTGGCTTTTTTTATTTGTTCCGTGGTGAACCGGTCTCCGGGAATGGCCGGGCAAACTCCGATAATCCCGCGGGTAGGGATAATTTGATTAAGGGATATATCCATCGCCGCACTGCCTCCGGCCGAAATGCCGCCGATTATGACCTTTGAAGTATCGACCGAATACTGATGAATTAATTCCCGGTAGATATTTTTAATGTCCTCCCGGGCTCGCGGGTCTTCTTTTCTCCAGCCGAAATCTTTCATCCCGTAATGAAGATAAGATTGAATAAAAACGACGATATATTCTTTTTTCATTACCGGTGAATGCCAGTGTTTCCGGGCCTGGGCGATATTGCTGCCACCGCCGTGCAGAATAATCAACAGGGGATATTTTTTGCTCTCGTCATACCCCGTCGGCAGTTCCGACTCAAAGACGGTTTCCGACCGGGTCAGAGCTTCCCGGCGCAGACGGTCGTCTTCGGCAGCCAGGTCGTTAAAACGAACCAGGTCCTTTAACGGTTTATATTGGGGCAGGTTCGGATGAATCAGAAAGAAAAAGCCTTTTTTATGGCCCTCCTGCCAGGCATCGAGACATTTCTCATACTGTTCGGTTTTTAAATAAAGGTAGGCAAATTCCCGGATTATTTCATACTCGTACCCAAGGAATTTTCCTTCGACGCTCTTCATGAGGGCGATGGCTTCTTCATATTTTTTGGCCTGTTCCAGTTCGTTGACAGCTTTTTGTACCCGGTCGTAAGAGTCATACTGCTCTGTTTGAGCTAAGACGACCGGAGTCGCAAATATTAATATGAACGACATGATAATTGCTTGTGCGATTTTTTTCATCTTACCCTCGTGTAGCTTCTAAATCATCTTTGATGAATTTTATACGGATTATACTTTTTATACATAACCTGGCTGAATATCCGGCAGATACGGTTGTCTATGCAAATTAAGAGAGGTCGGTATCTTCGCGGCTGCTGACATAATCCTCCTCTTGTTTCTCTTCCGGCTATAGTATACTCATTAGACGAAAGCTCGACCGTTTTGTTTAAAATTTGTGGACGTGAAGGAAAATACAGCAAATAAAATTTTTTATATTCATGCCGTTGCCTCGTTTAAACGTTATATTAACCGGTGAAAGGAGTAACGCTGATGAAATCGCTGACGGAAATGGACCGCTTACTCGAGGAACTGGCGTGTAAAGACGAATTCTCGGGAGTGGTGAGACTGACCCGGGGCAAGGAGGAGTTGTTCTCCACCGCTTACGGCTACGCCTGCCGGCAGTGGCAGATAAAAAACCGGACGGATACGCGTTTTGATACGGCCTCGGTGACAAAACTGTTTACGACCGCGGCGATACTTCTACTGATAGACCGGAAGCGGCTGTCGTTCGATACCCGGGTTATCGAATTCCTGGATTTAAAAAATACGGCACTCTCTAACGAGATTTCGGTATTTCACCTGTTGACGCATACCTCCGGTATCGGCGACGACAGTGAGGAAGAAGACGGCGAAATATATGAGGACTTGTGGCGGGAAAAACCAAATTACTCAGTAACCGCCACGGCCGATTTCCTGCCCCAGTTTGTTCGCAAAAAGCCGAATTTTGAACCGGGTACAAGCTGTCGTTACTGTAACTGCGGTTATATCCTGTTGGGTCTGGCAATCGAGAAAATATCCGGGCAGACCTACCGCGAATTCGTCCGGGAGCAGATATTCGAGCGGCTGGGCATGGACCGCACCGCTTTTTTGAGACTGGACGGTGTCGATGAGAACGTCGCCGAGGGTTATGCCCCGGTCCGGGATAAAGACGGGAATATCACCGGCTGGCGTAAGAATATTTACGCCTACCCGCCGGTCGGCTCGCCCGACAGCGGCGCCTATACCACCGCCGGAGATATGATCAAATTTATCCGGGCGCTTTTAGAGGGAAAACTCCTCTCGCCGGAACTGACCGCCGACCTGCTGACACCGAAGACGTTTTATCAAAGCGGTGATGATTATGAATGGCGTTATGGTTATGGTTTCGAGTTCTTGCTGGATAAGAAAACCGGTAAAATCATCTCATTACGAAAAAGCGGCGTCAATACCGGCGTTTGCGCCTGGGCGGAATATTTTGTCGAACCGGATATAACCCTGGCGGCTTTCGGGAATTACGATGACTGCCTCTGGAAACCCCTGAAGGATATTCAGAAAATGATAATCGGTGGATATTTGGAGAAATGACTGTTTATTTTGCCGGTTTTCGGGCTTTGACGAGATAAAAAGCCCCCGCGGCGCAGGCGTAATACCGGCCGTCCTCAACCTGTTTTTTT
>JAFGNW010000089.1 GCA_016926795.1 Candidatus Zixiibacteriota bacterium | reverse complement strand
TGTTTATCGCCCGGTCGTCAGCCGGGAGCGGTTTCTCGAAGAAAAGCTTAAAAAAATAATGGCTTGCCTCAAAAAGAACTTCAAAACTTCTCTTTAATCGATTTCAGCAAAAAAAAAGGGCTGAAACTTGATGATTTCGAGCCCGAACGTCGATAAATAATATATGAACAGATTTATTCTCATAATAATCACCATATTTATTTTTGCAGCTTCTTTGTCAGCCGGCATTTATGTCGAACTGGGAAACGAAATAAAAATTCCCCTGCCGGACAACTGGATAGTGGCGACCGACGGTGGTGATTTTCCTTTCCAGCTGGTCGATACCAACCTGACCTCGGATATCATGATTTTCAAATCCGAGATTCCCCCGTCAGAAATCATTACCAACGACGAGGCTTTAAAACAGTCCGTTCAGGGTGTTATCGACGAAGTTATTTTGTCTCTGCCCGAAGCTCGGATTTTATCCAATACCGGCTATTTTGAAAAGTACCGCACCGGCTTTGTTCTTGAGTTTTTATCTTTTGACACGGTCAACGTCATCACCCTGCGTCACCGTTTGCTGGGCTTCATCTATTTGCACCCGGACGGCCACCAGCTACTTTTTACCGTCTGGGCGAAATCGGGTGAGGATACTTACCCCGCCGTCGAAAACAGCATCAAAACGATTCAGGACGGATTTAATTATTCAGGCCCCCGGACCGGTGATGTTTTCAATCCCTCACGGGGCGTTCCGACTTACCTTTATCTTATCCTGTTTATGTTACTGGGATTGTTTTTCTTCATGCGGGCCCGGCAGCTCCAGCGGTCCCGGGTGAGATTCGAAGATGATGAGAAATTCTGGCGCTGTGAATGCGGCCGGCTCAATCCCCTCCACCAGGCCAGTTGCCGCCGCTGCGGACGCTATAAAATTCCGCAACAATACAGTTCGTGATGTCATCACCGAAATAACGACATCACGATAAAATCCGTTTATTCGGTTTTTTCTTCCAGCTCTATTAAAACACCGTTGGCCCCGGCGGGATGTACGAAGGCGATTTTATGCCCTTCGGCGCCGATGCGCGGCGTCTCATCGATCAGACGCACCCCGGCGGCTTTCAACCGGGCCAGTTGTACCTCGATATTGTTCACAAAGATACACACATGGTGCAGCCCCTCGCCTTTCCGGGCGATAAATTTTGTTATCGGGCTGTCCTCCGAGGTGCCGCACAGCAGTTCAATATTCCCGCCCTCGCAACCGTCGTCACCTCGGCCGGTCGAAAAAATACCGACCCTGACTTTCTGGGAGGGGACCTCCTCGATTCCCCTGACCTTATTCCCGGTCAGGGTCTCGAACAGGGCGATACTCTTTTCCAGATCCGAAACGGCAATGCCTACATGAGATATCAGGGCATGGTTCATTTTAACTCGATCCTTTCCCTTACGGTTAAGCGCCTGGAATCAGCCCGTATTTTTTTATTTTTCCTGCAAAATCTGACCGGTTTTGAAGCCGATAGTCGGTTTTATCCAGCGGCCGTTCTCATAATAAACCGAATATTCATTGTGCATGACGCTGGTGTCACCCTGGACCCCAACGAACACCACCCGGTCGCGAATCCGCGCCGAATCACCGTCAAGAAGCTTGATATCGAGGATGTCAAAAGACGTTACCGAATCACCAGTGGCGGTTTTGATATAAAGATGCTGCAGGTATTCGTCGAAGGTATACTTTTCCTTGACAAAGTCGAACTCGTTGTCGTAGAGGCCGCCTTTGTCGCCGTAACGAAGGCGCTCGATGGCTTCTTCCAGCATATCCTTGATGGCCTGTTTGTCGGGATCACCCTGAGTTAAATCGTCAACCGCCGCCGTTTCGGGCTTATCAGCCTTGTTGTCGCTCTGTCCGGAACAGCCGAACAAAACACCGGTTATCAACAGTATTAAAAAAAGTCTGAAAAAAGAATTTATCCTTACCATTCTCTTAACCTCCAAAGGAACGGAATATATTAAGAAATTATTCGAATTCCAATAATTTATCGCCTCTTTCAACCGACACGCCTTTTTTGACATGTACCATCTTTATTGTCGCGGGACCCTTAGCCTTGATAATATTTTCCATTTTCATAGCCTCTATTACCAGTAGCGGTTGGCCCTTCACGACTTTTTCACCGGGCGCAACTTTAACCTGGAGCACCATCCCCGGCATGGGAGCCTTGAAAATCGATTCAACCACCGCCACCGCCGACATTCCGGCTGTCTTGCGAATCTGCGCCAGGTGATAATTTTCCACCGCGGCCGGGATTTCCAGCCCCATCATGAAAACATTTTTCCCACCGTTCTCGGCAGCCGTTCGGATATCGACTTCGTACGATTGATTATCGATAAACAAGAGTGAGCGGGTCTCGCCCAGTTTGTGGCTGACCACCTCGACCCGGCGACCGTTGACCGTTATGAAATATTTATCCGAGCGATATTCCAGCTCGACATCGAACTCTTTGCCACCGGCGGTAACTTGATATCTCGGCATCAGCGGCTCCCTCCAAAACGGCGGAGACTGTTTCTCCTATGATAAGCCACCCAGCCGCAAACCGCCCGGCCGTTATCCGAGGACTGGCTGACAATTATTTTTCGTTCGTTGATATAGTTATCCAGCGCCACCGCGATAGCCGCCTTCTCCAGAACATCATCGTCAACGCGGCTGTAATTGTTATCGGGATACTCGTCCTCGAGAAAACGCGTGGACAATTCTCCCCGGAGAAACCGCTCGTTGTCCATTATCATCAAATGGAAGCCTATCGTTGATTCGACTCCGCCGACCCGGTATTCCCGGAGCGCCCGGCGGGTGCGCTCGACCGCCTCCCGGCGGTCTTTCCCCCACACGATCAGCTTGGCGATCATCGGGTCATAATAAATCGGTATCTCCGAATTCAGAAGCACCCCGGAATCAACCCTTACTCCCGGTCCGGCCGGTATGCGGTAATGGGTCAGCTTCCCGGTCGAGGGTACGAATTCTTCCTCAGGATTCTCGGCGTAGATGCGGCATTCGATAGCGTGCCCGCGCAGTTTGATATCTTCCTGTTTATAGGTCAGTTTTTCACCCTCGGCGATAAAAATCTGCTCCTTGACCAAATCCATGCCGGTGACCATTTCGGTAACGGGGTGTTCCACCTGGAGGCGAGTGTTGACTTCGAGAAAATAAAAGGACAGATCCCGGTCAACCAGGAACTCCACTGTCCCCGCTCCGATATAGCCGGACCTTCGGGCGATATTGATCGCCGCTTCACCCATCCGGGCGCGCAGTACCCCGGTGACCACCGGCGAGGGGGATTCTTCGATGACTTTCTGGTGGCGCCGCTGGATGGAGCATTCGCGCTCCCCCAAATATATACAGTTGCCGTGCCGGTCAGCCAGAATCTGTATTTCGATATGGCGGGGTTCTTTCAGGTACTTTTCCAGAAACACGCGACCATCGCCGAAAGCTGAGGCCGCCTCGTTGCTGGCTGACTGCAGTGATTCGGCAAAAAGTTCCTCGGATTCGACCACGCGCATTCCCTTACCGCCGCCGCCGCCGGCCGCCTTGACCAGCACCGGGAAGCCGATTTCACGGGCCGCCGCCAGGGCCGATTCGGTACTCTTCCCCCCGATATCCGCCCCCGGCACCACCGGCAAACCGGCCTTGAGAGCCGTTTCACGGGCCAGCAGTTTATCTCCCAGAAGGCGGATGGTCTCCGGGTCAGGACCGATAAAAGTTATATCGTTTTCAAGACATTTCTCGGCGAACTCGGCGTTTTCTGCCAGGAAACCGTATCCCGGATGGATAGCGTCGGCGCCGCAGCGTTTGGTTGTTTGAATAATTTTCTCATGGACGAGATAGCTTTCGGTCGAGGGTGACGGGCCGATAAAATAGGCCTCGTCGGCCATCCGGACATGATAGGCGGTTTT
>JAFGNW010000088.1 GCA_016926795.1 Candidatus Zixiibacteriota bacterium | reverse complement strand
TATCGGCTATGGGAGCCGGAATGATGTTTCTGGTGCTGGTCCGTATTCTGTATGCCTACTGGTATAATCCGGAACCGGTGTTCGGTCCGCGACCGCCGGTGGGGTTGAGCTGTCCGGTCAGCGGCTCAGACCCAATAACAAGGAAGAATTTCCCCCGCGGCAAGGACCTGTCTATGCTTATCAAATTAGCCGCTGTAGGCAGCGGCATCCTCGGGGTTTATCTGGTATTGAAAATTTTTGACCTTTTCCGGCAGGGAGCCTGGTCGGCCCTGACCGCTGGTACCTGGGAAAGCTGGCTTTACCTTTTTGAGCTGCTGGCTACCTCAGTTATACCTCTGGCCCTGGTCATTGTTCGCAGAACCCGTCGTTCGCCAGTCGCGCTCGGCATCGCAGCTACCTCGGCCACCTTTGGTATGGCTCTAAACCGTATGGATGTCGGCATATTCGGATACTTCAGGGACGCCCAGACGGTATATTTTCCCTCGCTGGCGGAGTGGGCGGTCAGTTTCGGAGTGGTCGCGGCCGCCGGACTGATGTTTTTCTTCGTAATTGAAAATTTCAACATCATTAAAGATGTCCGGCCCCGGCATCATTTGAGCGACTGGATTCTCAAAGCGGTTCCGCGGAAGCTTAACGAGGTTCGGTATTCCGCCCTGATGAGTCGTCTTCACAGCGTCACTCTCATCGCCGTGCTGACCATCCCAATCGGCTGGGTGCTTTTATATCCCCCCTTTCACAACGAGGCGCCGGGCAGGGAAATAGTTCAGGCCGCCACCGGGGCGGACATAACACGGGCGGTGCTTCGCATCGATGGTGACCGGCAGGGTATGGCCACCGAATTCGCCCATGCCGAGCATCAGAAGCGGCTGGGCGGCGATTCCTCCTGCGCCACCTGCCACCATGTCTCCATGCCGGGCGACCGGTCCACACCCTGTTCCCGCTGTCACCGGGATATGTTGAAGCCCACTGTTATTTTCGTCCATAGCCTGCACACCGCGACCGTCGCGAAAAAAGAAAATCTCACCGGCTGGCATCCAACCAACCGGTCCTGCGTGGTGTGTCATGAGGCGACCGGGCCGAAAACAACCCGAACGGCCAAACGATGTTATGATTGTCATCGTGAGGATATGTGGCTGGTCGGTCAACCCGACAGCACCCTTGAAATGACCACCGCGCGTTCTTTCAGGGAGGCCATGCACGCTAACTGCATAACCTGTCATCAGCGCGAGAGCGAGAAGGTCGGCCGACCCGCCCTGGCGGAATGCGCCACCTGCCATCACACTCTTAAAAGCCGTGAAACTTCGCAGCTGGCTGTCGATATGTGACTTAGAAAAGATAAAAATTAAGGGCGATTATCGGATCGCCCTTTTTTTTAACGGCAATTACTCCTTCCCGGTTATCCGGGGGTTGTCCGGCCCGAGGTAAAACGCCCGGTCTTTTACGACCGCTTGCTTTTCCGTCAGCCTTATATTATAATTCAGCTTTAAAATATACTTTTGTAAGGTATTTGACACATCAAACAAATAAATTATCAGGAACGGATCATGAAAAATCTACTTATCAGAGCGGTATCAATCGTTGCGGTGTTATCCTTAGTCACCGCGGTTCCGGCGGCGGCCCAGAATATCGAGGCCGAGGAGTACCGGCTGGACAACGGTATGCAGGTCCTGATGGTCGAGCGTCATGAAACGCCGACTATCATGGCTTCTATCGTAGCCCGGGTAGGTTCGGCCAACGAAATCACCGGCATCACCGGTATCTCTCATCTCTTTGAACACATGATGTTCAAGGGGACCGAGACGATCGGCACCAAAGATATCGTTCGCGACCGCGAGATAATGGCCCAGCTGGATTCTCTCCGGGAGTTGATGCGGGCCGAGGAAAGCCTGGTGCGGGAAAAACTGCGTCGCGGAGAAATCGAGGACCTGTCGGCACCCGAAGCCAAAACCTCCCGCCTGCGGGAAATCGAAACCGTGTTTGACAGCCTGATTCTCGAACAGCGCCAGCTGATTATCAAAGACCAGCTCGATGAAATATATTCAAAGCACGGCGGCTTTTTCCTGAATGCCTTTACCTCGGACGATATGACCGCTTATTTTGTCCGCCTTCCGAAAAACAAAATTGAACTGTATATGTGGCTGGAGTCCGACCGTTTTAAAAATCCCGTTTTCCGGGAATTTTATTCGGAGCGGGACGTTGTGCGCGAGGAGCGACGCCTGACCACCGAATCAACCCCGACCGGTTTGATTGAGGAGGATTTCCGGGCCATGTTCTGGAAAACATCGTCATACCACTGGGACGTCATCGGCTGGCCTTCCGATGTGGAAAACATCACCCGCGAGCAGGCCAACCGATACTACGATACCTATTACGCCCCTAACAACCTGACGTTGATAATGGTCGGAGACCTCGAACCCGATAAAATGATTAAACTGGTCAAAAAGTATTTTGAACGCATCCCGCGCGGCAAAACAGAACCGCCGGATGTGATCACTCTCGAGGAAAGACAGTACGGCGAGAAGCGGTTAATCGCCGAAGCCGAGTCCAGCCCGAAAGCCGAAATCTGGTACCACACCGTAGCCTGGAAACACCCGGACAGCTATCCGCTCGAAATTCTGGCCGGCGTCATGAGCGGTAAAACCGGTCGCCTTTATAAGAAACTGGTTGACGAGAAGGGTCTGGCCAAAAGTTCCGGGGGCGGCGGTCCGCGGATGATACCGGGGGGCGGACTTTCAGTGGCGGCTTCGCAGGACTCCAAAAAATACGCCGGAGCGTTTCAAATCAGCGCCGAGGGTATTTCCGGCGTCAAAGCCGAACAACTGGAAAAGGCCATGTACGAAGTCATCGAGGATTTGAAAAACAACCCGGTTCCCGAAGAGGAGTTGCAAAAGGTAAAGAACCAGTTGAAGGTGCAGAGTATCCGGTTCATGGACATTATGTCGGGATTGGGAATTATGTTTCGGCTCGGTCAGAACGCCGGTATGGGTGACTGGACCGAGGTTAACAACAATCCGAAAAAGTGCGACCTGGTCACGGCGGCTGACGTACAGCGGGTAGCTAACCAATATTTCGCCGGAGACCAGCGCAACGTTCTGATTATCAACAGCAAAGCCGGTCCCGAAAGCGAAGAAGGCGGCGAGGACTCCCGGATGGCTCAGATGATACAGATGATCAAATCGATCAAGGACCCGGCCCGTTTGGAGCAGATGATCGGCATGGCGGCCGCACAGATGGACCAGGTCGAAGACCCGGAACAGAAAAAGAATATGGAAGAGATGCTTAAAATCGCCAACGAACAACTGAAACAACTTAAAGCCGCCGAAGAAAAGTAAGGCCAGAGGAGAAACGAACATGAAAAGTATATTCATTATACCGCTCAGCCGGCTGGCGACGCTGGTAACGCTCGTGTCCCTGGCGGCACTGTTTATTTTAGTCGCGTCGGCACCGGCGGACGAGATCGTCGACCATCCCGATAAACTGAAATTCGACGACCTCAGATACATGCCGCCCAAACCGGGCGATTATCGACACACGTTGAAATGCGGCGCCCGTGCATATATAGCCGAGAACCGTGAAATTCCCACTTTCGAATTAACCGTACTGGTCCGCACCGGCTCGATTTACGAACCACTGGAAAAAGCCGGTCTGACCGACATGACCGGCTACCTGATGCGCAACGGTGGTGTCGAGGGCATGACGGCCGGGGAACTCGATGAGCGCCTGGCCTACCTGGCCGGGGATATTTCCGTCAACATCGGCCCGACCCAGGGCCGGGCCAGCCTCTTTTGCCTTGCGAAAGATATTGATGAGGGTTTGGAATTGCTGTTGAAAGTTCTGAAAACACCGGTTTTCGACCAGACCGCTCTCGAACGTTACCGTAGGGACGTTCTCTCGGAATTGGAACAGCGCAACGCCTCCGGGGCCGCCATC
This sequence comes from Candidatus Zixiibacteriota bacterium, assembly GCA_016926795.1. GTDB lineage: Bacteria > Zixibacteria > MSB-5A5 > GN15 > FEB-12 > JAFGNW01. Next base: position 18,660 of record JAFGNW010000088.1, on the reverse strand, counting down.
GAATCCCGCGAGTGGGATTTTCTTATGTACGGCGACCATCCCTCGACGATTTCCCTTCGCCGGACGGAACAATCGGTTAAAGGCATTACCCGGGAGGATTTGCAGGCCTTCCATAAGAAGTATTTCAACCCGGGAAATTTCATTTTCGCCGTTTCCGGAGACTTCACGACCGGGGAAATTATCGACAAGCTGAACACCCTGCTCGAAGACTGGCCCGCCCGGAAACCGGACCTGCCCGCCATATCCGACCGGATCGCCGAACCGAAACCGGGCGTCTACATGATAAAGAAAGAGGACGTCAACCAGTCGCGCATCACAGTGGGACATTCGGGCGTAAGGCGGGACATACCCGATGAGAGCGCCCTGCTGGTGATGAACGATATTCTCGGCGGGGGCGGGTTCACCTCCCACATCGTACGGCGGGTGCGCTCGGATGAAGGTCTGGCCTATAACACCGGCAGCGCCTTCGACCGCCCGGTTCTCTATCCCGGCACGTTCCGCGCCTGGTTTCAGACCAAGCACGAAACCGCGGCTTTCGGCACCGGGCTTATTATAGAAGAAATAAACCGTATTCGCACCGATAAATGCGACCCGGAAGCAGTCGAGAACGCCAAGGCCGGTTTCATCGGCAACCTCGTCAATCCTTTCAGCAGTCGAAAGGGTATCGTCAACACTTTCGCCGACGACGATTATACCGGTCGGTCGGATGACTACTGGCAAAACTACCAGAAAAATATGGAAGCGGTGACGCCGGACGATGTCCTCGCCGCCGCCCGGAAATACCTTCACCCCGATAAACTGGTGTTGCTGGTGGTGGGCGATCCCGAGGCGGTGATGCAGGGTTCCGAAAAACACGAAGAGCGCTTCTCCGATTTCGGCGAAATAACGATTCTGCCCCTGCGCGACCCGATGACGCTGAAGGTTCAATAAACGAAACCCGAACCCATGATTTTATAAAAAGCATACAAAAAGCCCCGGTGTCACCGGGGCTTTTTTAATAAAAAAAAACTTATCGTCTATTCTCAATTACCTGGCACCTTTCCGCTAATTATAAAGCTGATGATGTTGTAGATAATGCCCCCGACCAGACCCCCGATATTGGCCAGCATGTGGGCTGTGACGGCGGGAATGAGACTGCCGGTTCCCGCCCGAAGATGCCCGGCCAGCAGGCCGAGCGAAAAGGTGAACAGCCAGATAACCACCGTGGTAACAGTGTCAGCTCCCACGAACGGCAGCACCAGATGCATACAGGCGAAGAAAAAAGCACTTATGAAAACCGGTAACTCGACGCGGAAGAACAACAATTTTACATATCGCCCCGACAGAACGGACAGATGTCCCTGGATAAAACCGCGGGTGAACACTTCCTCGATAATACTGGAGAAGAGCCAGACGAATAGAATCATTTGAGGCAAAGAAAGTTGTCTTGCGACCGGGCTGCCGCTGGCACCCGAGGCAATAACAACGATGGTAGCTGTCATCCCCAGAAGCAGCGCGACCGAACTGAGCGACAGCCATCGTAATTGCCCGTGCGATGACGGGCTTTCTTTTTTCGGCAGGCGAAAACCGTATTCGGCAAACCGCCTCTTGCCCAGTACAACAATCGCCAGCAAAGAGAGCGTCAACTCCAGACCCTGCGTCAGCGATATTTTGGCAATCGCACCGTTTAAAATGAATTTGGGGAGAACTATCGAAACCAGGGCGATAACAATAGCCGCCGCCAGGGCGGTCGTGACCTGAGCCTTAACTTTTGAACTCACCGCTCACCTCGAAATTTCATATCTTACTACAATGATGTCTTATACGCTTAGAAATCTTACAGAATTTAAAATAAGCAGAATGTTTATATATTCAATATATAAAGATATTAAAAAACTGCTTTCGGAAAGGAATCAAATTAATCGGCGGTCTTGAAAATCATAAAAGGCCACTCGTATTAAGCCTTATTATTGGACTATCACCCGGGTACCGGCGATGCAGTCGCCAAAGCGGGCTCGTTCGGGGGGTTATATCATCAACACACTGACTTCTACTTCCAATCACCAATAGCGATAAAGGCTCCCCAACTGAAAGGATGGTCAGGTTTGTTCTCAGCTCGAAGCGCTGATATCCTCTCCAGTTGGAGGTCACGAATTCTTTCAGGGATTGTATTGTCTGTTCCCAGGTACAATTTACCCATCATCTCGGCAGTAGTCTCGTCAGGAACCGACCACAGAGCGCTGACCACCGTTCTTGCACCCGCCATCTGAAAAGCCCGCCGCAAGCCATAGGTGCCTTCGCCTTCTTTGACTTGACCCAGGCCGGTTTCGCATGCCGAGAGAACCACTAAGGCAGTTCCTTCCAGGGCCATCGTGGACACTTCATAAGCCGTCAAAATACCATCCTCGGCCCCAGCCGTTTCAGCCCCTTTCCCATGAAGGTTGGCGCCGGCAAAAAATAAACCCGATAACAGGAGCGGGTTCTCTCCCGCGAATTCAATACCCGCTTCAAAACCATATTCCGGAAGATCAGGCCGACAGGCTCCTTCGAGAAAATATCCGTGCGTGGCTATATGAATTATCCTGTTACCGGGAGCTTCCGTCTTCAACTTTTCTTCACTGGCGTCAGCCCCGAAGTAAACAACGGACAGCTCATCAGTAGCGTCTCTCCATGCGCTCGAGATAAATGCGACTTCCTTTCTCGTGCCGGGTAAAGATTCTACTTTTATATCATTAAGTTTTCCGCAACCGGAACGCACATTCCTTAAGGAATATTGAGCCGGCCCGGTACTAGAGTCTGGCGGTGTATCCTCTGGAATCGATAACCGGTCAAATGCTGTGGCATCATAGTCGGGATCACCGAGGGCAAACAAACCACTCTTCGGTTCGGCTTTATCCTCGATACGAATAAGGTCGCGCCCCGAAGACAAATAATGAACAGTAAATTTCTCTATCAGATATTTATTTTCATCGTTCAACAACCCTGCAAAAGATACTACATTCAAAGCCCCGTCGGCAGCAATAAAGACCATGTCTTTATTCACCAGGTACTTTTCAAGCGGTCGCCAGATTTTATCATAAAGCCCGTCACTGATTCTCTGATATTCCTTCTGGTCAATAATTGTCGTCATCCGGCCGGCCGAAGAAATTTCCAGCATATGACTTCGATATTGACTGACCAGCGGTTCGATATCGGAAGCGTTACCGAAGTAAACAATATGAGGTTCCGCATTGTCGTTTAAAACGACAGCCATATAACAAGGAACGGCACCGGCAGGCTTTAACTGCTCATAATCGAATTTCAAGAATTCGACAAGCACCGAATTCCCCCGCAGCAACCTGGCGAGCCGTTCGGCGCTTATATTCTGGTAATCCTGGTGCTTTCTGAAACTGGCACTGTGACGTGAAAGGTCAGCTTCCAGTTCGTTGGCTAACCGGCCCAGAGAATCAACATTACGCTGGTACTTCTGAAGTTCCTCACCCGGGCCCTCTACAAAGAGTTGCGAAAGTTGGAACTTGACCAGGCGGAGAGATTCTGCCAGAGCCACGGTTGAGGAATCCGTCTCTTTCACCAGAGCTCTTTGGCGCTCAAATATACCATCGGAAACGTTTCCTTTAGTTGAAAATATTACGTCAGCCACCTCTGCTCCAGTTACACTGTCCGGCACTCCGGGTTCAAGGTAGCAGGAAAGATAGTTACTGACCGCATCGCGCAGTTCCTGTGAGAAGGTCAGGGCATCCTTTTCGGAAAGGACTGATGCGTTATCATTGAAATTCCTTTGTGCAATCCCGACAGCCCGCGCCGCCAACTCGAGGGCCTGGCCATGATTGCCCTGCAGGCGAAGTAGCTGTGAGTAGGCTATCAGGAAAAAAGCTACTTGGGGATGGTTTTCGCCGAGTTTTTCCATGTCAATTGCTATTGCTCGCTTGAAGAGAGGTTCAGCTTCCGCGTATCTACCCTGGTTTCTGTAAAGACTGGCTAGGTTGTTCAAACTTGATGCCACATCCGGGTGGTTGAGACCAAGGACACTTTCTTTGATCGCCAGTGCCCGATTATGAAGTTGCTCGGCTTCAATATACTTGGCCTGGTCCATATAAAGGTTTGCCAGATTGTTCAAGTCCTTTGCCACCTGGGAGTGGTCGGAACCAAATGCTTTCTCATCGATAGCCAGTGCTCGCTCAAAGAGCGGTTCAGCTTCGGTATACTTGCCTTGTTTCTTGTAAAGATTTGCCAGATTGCAAAGATCTGCCGCCACATCCGGATGGTCCGAACCGAGCACACTTTCCGCGATTTCCAACGCCTGAATATGAAGTTGTTCCGATTCAGTGTATCTACCCTGGTCAAAATAAAGAGTAGCCAGATTGTTCAATGCTTTAGCTACTCTGGAGTGGTTGGCGCCAAGGTTTTGTTCCCAGATAGCCAGTGCCCGTCTGGCAAGCGGCTCAGCATCGGCGTATCTCCCCTGGTCAGCATAAAGATTCGCCAGATTGTTCAAACTCGAGGCTACATCCGGGTGATCGGCGCCAAGGACCTTTTCCCTGATTGCCAGAGCGCGCAAATGAAGTCGCTCGGCTTCGGCATATTTACCCAAATCCTCATAAAAAATAGCCAGGTTGTTCAGGTCTTTTGCTACCTGGAAATGTTCAGGACCATATCCTTTCTCATCAATCGCCAGCGCCCGCTTAAAGAGCGGTTCAGCTTCAACATATCTGTCCTGTTCCCTGTACAAAACAGCCAGATTGCCAAGGCTGGACGCTACTTCCGGATGGTCGGGTCCAAGGTTTTTTTCCCTGATTGCCAGTGCCCGTAAATGAAGCGGCTCCGCTTCATCATACCTGCCCTGTACCCAGTAAAGATTCGCAAGGTTGTTCAGGCTGGCAGCCACTTGATGATGATCGGGACCAAGTGCTTTTTCCTTAATAGCGAGTGCCCGCTTATAGCATTCTTCGGATTCAGCATACTTCCCCAAATCGAAATAAATAACCGCAAGATTATTGGCAACGATTCCAACCCGTTGGTGATCGACGCCCAGGGTTTTCTCAAAGATAGCCAATATCCGCGAATACATCTGTACAGCTTCATCAAACCTGCCCAGACTATGGAAGAGAAAGGCGAGATTGCTCAGATCTATAGCTACATTCTGGTGGTCGAGTCCGTAAGTCTTTTCATCAATTGCCAGCGCTCGTTTATGCAGCGATTCTGCATCCTCATATCTGCCCTGGTCATAAATAATAATACCCAGGTTGTTCAGGCTTAACGGCAGTGTCTGGTATTCAGGGCCGAAAGACTTTTCTTTAATCGCCACGGCTCGTTTAGCAAATTCCTCTGACTCTACCTCCCTTGATTTCCCCTGTCGCCATAGAGTTTGAACCAACTGGTCAAGAATTATTGCCACCTGGGGCGATTCCGATCCATACTCGACTTCCGCTTTCGCGAGAAGCTTCCTGGAAGACATTTCCGCCTCAACGTATTCACCATTGTCAATCTGAACACCTATTTCCTCGAGCGTGACCGAGTCTTCCGCTGTTAAGTTCCAGAGAGTATCGATTTCAACCGCTTCACCAGTCGATGGCTGGTCCGACCCGCATACCGCACTTTGGCATACTAAACCAAGACCGATTGTAAATATCCCGATGACTATAACACGCCTCATTCCCTGCCTCCATTTTCCAAGTGTTGTCAAGGTACCCCCACCGGAGGGGCGTTATACTTTGCTATTATGACTAAAAAGAGAATTAGTGGATTCCTTTATTGGAACCTTTCTTTTTTATAAAAAGAAAATATCTGAATGTTGACAAGACAATATTTTTCTCTTCAACTCTTGAATATTACCCTGGTTCCGGCCACCCGGTCGCCGAAACGGGCTCGTTCGGGAGATTTCAATATCAGCACCACTCCCAGAATATTGAGCGCCGGCAGGGCGTCGATTACCCGCAGCACATTCCTGACCAAGGCGCGGCGCAAGCCGGGTGGGCGCCCGTTCACATCAACAACCTTCAGACCTGTAAACCATTTTCCTGCTGTCGCTCCGAAAAAACCTTCCAGCAACACGAAATACAGGAATATAACGACAAGAAAAACCAGGCACAGCGGGTCGGTCACGAGCCATCCGTAGCCCCACAGATGGTCCCCCGAACTCATGACCCAGACGCCTTTGACCAGCCGTGTGACGGGGAAAAAGATCAGGCTAAGAACGATGAAATCGATAACCAGGGCCGCGAACCTTCGCCCCAGCCCGGCGTAGATGGATTCGCTGGTGTTAGTATCTCTCTTTGCATTCAATACCCGCATAATAATCATGAACATACTAAAATGAATTGAAAAGGCAAGTTCCCTCAATTTCAATCGCTGCTTCCAGGCTTTAATTCGATCTCAACTCATAATTGTCGGGGGCTTCGGGCCAGATTTTGTCCGGGCGAGCAGGCGGCGGCTGGACGGGACCGAGATTGTCAGGACTGATATCGGCATAGATGAAATTTTCAGGCGGCACCGGGCTTCCCGCCAGTCGCCGAATCAGCGCCAGCTGCCCGGCGTGTGTCATGACATCCGAGAAGGGGCCTTGCAGGAGTCGTTCGGGAGTGATTTCTCGAAGTTCCGTGCCCTGTTCAATATGCCGCGCCAAATCGGCTAATATTTCGTGAAAGTGCTCGATGGCGTCATGGAAATTGTCCAGTTCCGGAGCGTGGTATTTTCCCCCGATAAAAAACGTGCGGGCGTAGCCCAGGACGCTGTCCATGTGCCGTATCAATTCATGGGGTGTGCGGACCTGGGGAGCCGTCCGGAAAGCTCCGAAATCCGGCGGGGCTCCGCGCAGCGCCTTCTGGGTCCGATAAGCCAGGGCGGCCAGGAAATGTTTTAAAAGTGACTGTATAACATCCATAATTGTCATTCCCGTCACTTTTAAAATATAAAGTTTTAGTCAGACTGGCAAGACAATCATGAACACACCGCCGGGTGGTCGGAGGGGAGTTTCTTCCACATGCGTTTGTAAAAAATTACCGCCAGCGCCAGGAGCACAAAAAGCACGGTGGCGGCGGTCGTGCCCGGAAGGTTGTTACCGAAAGCATTCATAGCCGGATGAAAAATGACCGGGGCCAGCAGACTGCCTCCCGTGCGGTTATATACCCAGGCAAAAAGCAGGGCCCAGATAAAGTTATATAGAATTCTGTTAATAAGGATACCCTCGAGCGGAGTGCCAAGACCGATATCGTACGGAATGTGCCAGAGCGCCCAGAAAAACCAGACGATAACGATGGCGCCGATAACGGGGAACCGGGCCTGTAACCGGGGCAGGACAAAGCCGCGCCAGCCGGTCTCCTCGTTGATACCGCCCGACACCAGGAGACCGTTCAAAAAAACCAGCCCGAGAAAAATAACCGTGTCGAGAAAAGACCGGCTACTGAGAGCAAAACTTACCTCCCCCCCAGCCAGGGAAGTTATCCCGGCACCTATCAGTTGCACCACCGGGACGATAAAAAGCGCTGCCAGATACCAGACGATATTACCTTTTGGTTTCAGCAGAGTGCCGAACAATTCTTTTACTCCGGGGACCCGAGAAAAAGCGCACGAAATCAGCCACCCGGGCAGAAGGGCCACCAGGCCGGTGGGAATTAAAATTTGCATCTCTAACGTCACCCCGCGAATGTATCCGGTATGCAGGCACATGACCGCCCAGGTAAAAAACCAGGCGCAGATAAAGACAAGCCATCGTATTGGTCTCCGAGCCTGTTTCGGTTCCGGTTTAGCGACAGCGCTTATCAAAAGCGCGATTAAAACCGGGCAGAAAGAAGCTATCAAACCGAACGGCGCCTGCAGGGCTTGATTTCGTGGGAATAAAAAGAAAGCTATAAACATCGCGGGCCAGGAAATTACGAAGACCAGTAAGTAGAAAGCCAGAACCTGGTGTTGTTTTATCCAGTCAGATAGATTACTCATATTTTCCCTTTCCTTGTAACACCCAATCAAGAATAATAATTATCTAAGTTGCACAATGACTTGATATTACCTCTTTATTGATAAAATCGACAAAGACGGTAACGCAACCATCAAACCGCTTTTCACAAGCCCTGAGCAAAGGTATCTTTTCTCAAACCACTTTTCAATTTCCATCTTTTCTTATTAGTATCAAAACACTGAGAAATCTTTCAAGATTGAAAGTACCATGTAGATAATTAACCGTTTTCGAGATGGTGCTCTATAAACCTCAAGCCGTACTCCAGCCACTTCTTGTGTCGGGAGGGTTTGTTTGGGGAATCAGGGTGCGTCTGGTCCACTGCCACTGTCCACAGACCCATATGCACATAAAATGCCGCTCGAAATAAATCCATATGCCGCAAATAATCGTCAGGCAAGGAGCGGAATTCGGTATAACCTTTTAATAGTGCATCCAGATAGGCAGGATATTCAGGTTCTTCCCAGCAATGTTCCAGGGCAAGGGCCAGGTCATAGAGATAATAACCGAAACCGGAACCGTCGAAATCGATAATCTGCGCCTCCCCTTTACGGAACAGCACATTGGCGTCAATCCCGCAATCGCCGTGAATCAATCCATAGACATCCGGTTTCTTACCCCGGTCATCCATGACCAATTTGACCTTGCGAGCAATTTCTTCGTACGCTTTCCGGTGACGGTCTGTTAGGTACGGCCAGGCTTCGCGGTTGGAAAGCTCCGCACCGGCGTTATCATAAAACAGGCCGTCATAATCGAAGCGGCGCTTGGAGAGACCTTTCGGTGGTGACCATCGAGCGGCATGGTTGTGCAACTGCGCCATCACCCTGCCCTGAGCCTGAAAATGACGGGGTTTAATATTTTTGGTGAGGCGCCGTCCGTTCAACCAGCGGAGCAAAGTGCAGTCACGTTTCTCCTGAATCTCCGGTGTAGAAACCCGCACCCTTAAATTACCATCCAGAGACCTGATGGGTTCGGGAACCGCCAGACCCGTATCTTGCCGAATCGCACTGAGCCATTCCATTTCAAGCTGTATAGCATTGGTGTCCTGTTCACGGCGATCGTGAATCCGCAACAGGTACTGTCCGGGTTTGAAAGGGCTGTTTTCATCTTCAGTTCGACACGGCGTCAATTCATAAACCCGGAAAAGGACATTCCCGGCGATTGTTATTAACTCAAAGCGTACATCCTTAAAGCCAAAAGCGTTCAACGCTTTCCCGGCCAGCCTTCTTAATCTCTGAATTTTGGACCGGGGTGTTAATTCATCAAGGGATTTCATGACAATTCATTCTAATACCGACTGTTATTCAAACGGCACTTTGAACGTTTTATTGGGCCTGATGAAAAGACGGCTGTGGGGATAATCAAAAATAATATTGAATCGCCGCATCAGGTCGTTGCCGAGAATGCCGTCGGCGCCCTCCTGTTTCGACCGAACCCCCGCCGGAGCAAAGGCGGTAGCTATATCATTCAATTCATATTTTCCGATTTGCAGCCGATGGCTTCGTCCGTGGTGTCCGTTTATATCTCCGCTTAACCCGGTTCCCAAATAGCTTTTCGTCAGGTTGTCGGGCAGGGTGAATTTCTGTCCGGGGTGAACGAGCAATTCCAGGGCGTCGCCCGAGGCCAGGTCAATATAAACCGTCATCGGTACCAGCTCGCCCTCGACAACCTCCACTTTAACCTCCAGAAACGGCAGGCCCTTCTTAAGTTCAATCGGCAGGACCAGCCAGCTTGAATCCGAATGGACATAAGCCGTGTCGCGCAAGAGAATACATTGCTTATCATAATCTATCTCGACTATGTAGTGTCCGAAAAAGTTCCACCCCGTCACACCATCGGTGGGAAACGTCTGAGTGTTAGCGCTGTGAGAGACCAGCACCCGTTGATCGTTAATAGTGATATCGCCGAACTCAATCCGACCGGTTTCTGTCATGGTCGCCGCGGAGGCCTCACCGCTGCCCGCGCCGGGGATTCGGACTTCGATCGCCCCGGTTGTATCAATCAAATCCAGCACCTCTTTATGAAACAGATACACTCCGTCGAATCCCATTCCCGTATCGAGGATGAGCCTCAGGGGGCGTGAGCCGTTGACGGCTGCAGGGATAATAATCCTGTTGCGGTCGATATGAAAAGGTACTTTAAGAAATTCCCGGCAGTCAGCTTTTATCGAAACTGATAATCCGACTGTCAGAATCAGCCCGAATACTTGAAGGTATTTGGAAATATTCATCTTATGCATATTAAGCCCTGTTTAGAATAAATGAAAAATACACCTTTCATACGACCGAGAAAATAATAATTTCAATAAAAATAATAAAATTAAACACGAATCAGCGGTGGTATTGTTCAAATTATATTTGAAGGTTATTTCCAAGGTGCCTGACCGCATCGAATTCCATTGCTGAAATAGATACTGTAATCCTTAAAAAAGCGTCTGTTGACAAACATATAGAATAATAATACTTTTTGTTAAGCGACAATTTCAGACGGGGAATCATGAAAGGTATCAAGAAACACACCCATGCGGATCGGGAAAAAGTTATCCGCGACATAGTGCCACTGATCAAAAAGATGTTCGGCGATAACCTACTCGCTCTGGCTACTTGTTGCTCTTTCGCTCGCGATGAGGACACCGATTACTCGGATCTCGAGTTGGTCGCCTTTGTCAAAACGATGCCTCCGGACAAATCGCGGGGAGGGCTGGCCAAGATGTTCGATGGCATGCTCATCGAACTGGTCTGGATGACCAGAGAAAATTATCTTAAAACCACGCTCGATGTCAACGAATACTGGCACTATTCCGGCTCGGACCGGCTGCGGCCTATAATCAACGAAGAGTTCATCGCCGAGCTCGGCACTTATCGACCGGCAAACCTGAGACAAAAATGCCTCGACCAGGCGGTCGGCTGTTTCGCGGAGTACCAGGAAGCGGTGACGAAAGTTCTCAACGCGGTCAACCAGCGAAATCGCGAAGGCGTACCCGTAGTGTTCGGCGATATGATAACCCAACTTCTGAAATTGCTCTCCTTCCTGAACCAGGAACCTTACGTCACCGCCTCGCGCATGTTCGCGCAGGCCCGGCAGTTCCGTACGAAACCGAAAAGCCTGGATACACTTCTGGATATGGCCGTTGAGGGCGGGTACAGGGACCTCGATATGCTGCACGAGGTGACGGTAGCCGTGTTCGAGGAGTTCGAAACAATCTTCGAAGACCTCGGCTTAGTATTATATGACGACGATATCGACCCGAACAAACTTATACACAAATCGCGCCGGGCGTGAAGTGAATTTATTACCGGACATCTTTACGGTTTTTAAAATGCTTCGGTATCTCCGAGGAAAGATGTATGCAGTTCCGAAAGACCAACCCGCTTATATAACTCGAGCGCCGATTTATTGGCACTGGCGGTGTAAAGGGTGAAGTATTTGATACCGCGACGCCGGAAAAAGACTCTCGCTTCCTCAAGTAACCGGGTGCCTATGCCCTTGCGCCGGTATTTTGTCGCCACCATAAGTGCGGAGATGGCACCGACTTTTTTGATTTTGTAGAAACGGGGTTGTTCGCGCACGGCAACGGAAGCATAGCCTACAATCTCATTATCGACAAGGGCGATAATAGTGGCGCTGCGGTCCGATTCCAGGGATTCCAGAAACCGCCCGGAAATATCGGCATCACTTAAGTTATCAGTGTCGAAAAACTCCTCGTGATGAGTTTCGTATTCAGCAAAGAAGGCTTTGCAAAGCGTGAGCACGGCTCCCAGGTCGTCCCCGGTTCGCAATTCACGAATAGTTATCATACTGTCTCCTTCAGTTCTGATACGGCGGGTCAAGACCTGATTCTGTCCCGGATTTTATAAAAGCTGATATAGGTAACGGGTATGAGGACGAGCGTAATCATAGTCGACACCAGCAAGCCGCCGATCACCGACCGGGCCAGGGCGGCCTGGATTTCTCCCCCGGATCCGGCGCCGAAGGCCAGCGGCAGCATACCCAAAACGGTCGTGCCGGTGGTCATGAGAATCGGCCGGAGCCGCAGGCGACCCGATTGAATCACAGCCTCGTTGATTTCCAGATTGTGTTCGCGGCGCATCAAATTAATATAATCGACCAGCACGATGGCGTTGTTCACGACGATACCAATCAGCATTATGATACCCATCAGGCTTTGCATATTCAGGGAAGTCCCGGTCAAAAACAGCGTCGGCACCACGCCGATAATCGCCATCGGAACCGCCACCATCACGATAAGAGGGTCCAGAAAACGTTCAAACTGCGCGGCCATGACCATATAAATCAGAACCAGAGCCATCAACACCGATAAAAGGAAATCCGTCTGAGCCTTCTGCTGCTCTTCATACTCCCCGCTGAAAATCAGCGAGAAGCCCTCCGGCAGGGGGAAATCATACAAATCATCCTGCAGTTTATCAACGACGTTTCCCAGCGCCGCCCCGCTTTCAAGATTGGCCGTGATATAGGTAACCCGCTGACCGTCGACCCGCTCGATTTCGGTCGGGCTGCGCTGTCTTTTGGTTGAGACCAGCGCTGATACCGGTACGATTTGCCCGCCGGCCGTCCGCACCGAGACATTGCTGAGGTCATCGGTGCTCAAACGGTCCTTCGGCTGAAGGCGCACCATAATCGGAAACTCTTCTCCAGCCTCACGGAAAACACCCGCCCGTCCTCCCCCGACATTGGTCTGAATCACGCCGGCAATCTGACTGACGGTCAGTCCCAGGTCGGCGATTTTTTCCCGGTCGATAATAAGATTTTGTTCCGGCCGCCCCTCGCGGCGGCTGATCCGAACATCAGCGATTTCGGAAATCCGCTCCATGATATCGCTTATATCCTGCGCCAGTCGGTCGGCCAGCGCCAGGTCATAGCCCCGCAACTCTATTTCCACGGCTTCCGCCCCGCCGGAACCGAACAATCGCCGCAACATCCAGAGACCAGATTGAGCGCTAACCCGGACATTCGCACCGGGGACCTTCCCGCTGACATGACTGCGGATGCGGTCGGCCAGGTCAAAGCTGTTGACCGTCCGTACGTCGGCATTCTGCAGGGATATCTCCACCTCCGCGTTACCCGGACGTATTTCCACCGAAATATGCCGAACCTGATCCATCGGTATAACCTCCCGGGCGATTGACTCCATCTCGTGCAGATACTTATTAACCACGGCGATATTGGTCCCCTGGGCCATTTCCAGGTCGATACCTATCTCGTTGGCATCGGTCTGGGGTGCCAGTTCCACCGGCAAAAGCCGCCATAAAAAAAGAGCCGTTATCAACAGCACTCCCGTCACCGCGAATACTGTTATTTTATGCCTGATAGCCCCGGTAATGACGCGGGCATAAATCTCTTCCAGCCGCACGGTCCATCGGGCCGTCCGGGTATGTTTTTTAGGACCGTTCTTCCCGTTTCCGTTCACGGTCAGAAAACGACTGCCGAGCATGGGCACCAACGACAGCGCTACAAACAGGGAACAGAGCAATGCGAAGACCACTACCAGCGCCAGTTCCTTGAAAAGCATGCCGGAAATAGTCTGCATGAATATCACGGGCAGGAAGATGACCGACGTGGTCATAGTTGACGCCACGATCGCACCGGTCACCTGCCTGGTGCCGACCAATGTACTTTCCTTGAGGGACTCCCCCCGCTCTCTGATTCTGACGATATTTTCCAGTACCACAATTGAATTATCAACGATTAGTCCTATTCCCAGCGCGAGTCCTCCGAAACTCATCAGATTGAGTGAAATGTCGTTGAAAAAGAGAACGCCGAAGGTCGCGATAATCGAGATTGGAATCGACAGGGCGATGATAAAGGTAGTGGAACCGTTCCTCAGAAACAGATACAAAACGAAAATCGCCAGCAATCCTCCCCAGAGAGCGGATTGCTTGACGTTATCGATAGAGCTTTGAATGAAATCACTCTGGTCGATGACAACCATCAGGTCGATATCATCCCGTTCGCGGTCGATTTGCTCCATGACGGCCCGGGCGGCTTCGGCCACCGCCACCGTGTTGGCTCCGGATTGTTTGCGAATTCCCAGGCGGATCATCGGACGACCGTCGATCTGCACGAGCCGGTTGATATCCTCAAAACCATCCACGACCTCGGCGACATCACCGACGCGGATCGGCTTGCCGTCGACCACGGTTATAATAGTAGCGGCTATCTGTTCCAGCGTCTGGAATTCTCCCCGCGTGCGGACGTACAGGTCGCTGACGCCCTCGCGCATATCGCCGCCGGGAAGCGTGATATTTTCGCGCAACAAAGCCTGCTGGACATCAGCTGCCGAGAGCCGGCTGGAGGCCAGGCGGTCCCGTTTGAGCCGAACCTGAATTTCACGATAAATACCGCCCCAGACATCCACCGAGCCGATCCCCGGAATCTGTCCGAACCGCTGTGAAATTTCACGTTCCAGAATCCTGGTCAGTTCCTCCATACTCCGGTCGGACTGAGCTCCGAGAATCACCACCGGGAAATTATCGGGATCGAATTTCCACAAGCGCGGCGCCTTGACTTCGGGGGGAAAATCATCCCGAATGCGGTCCAGGGCCGCCCGGACATCATTGGCGGCGGCATCGATATCCGTTCCCTGGCTGAACTCCAGCCGGACGCGGCTGTACCCCTCTGAAGAAACGGAACGCACCTCTTCGATGTTGGGTACGCTCGCGATTCCGTTTTCAATTTTATCGGTAATAAGCCGTTCAATTTCTTCCGGCCCCACATTGGGGTAGCTGGTGGAGACAGAAAGCATCGGATATTCGATCGGCGGCAGCAGGTCAACCGGGAGAAAGCGGAAACCCATTATGCCCAGAACGATAATTATCAGGAAAACCATGGTGGTGGCGATAGGACGATTGACTGCTGTTCTGGTAATGTTCATAATCTCAGCCCCTGCTTATAAGACATCAAATGCCGGACGCAGCGGTATCCCTTCCGGTAGACTGCTGTTTCTTCATCACTTCCTGCAACAGGTCTTCGCGCTGGAGATTCTGCAGCTGCTCCACCCAGGTCCAGTCCACCGGACGAACTTTTGCCCGACCCGATTCCCCGCCCAAAAGGTCCTGGCCGATAGTTACCACCCAGTCACCCGGTTCCACACCGCGAATTCCCGCACTCATGCGTCCTTTGGCAAGTATTTCAACCGGAACGAATTCAAACGGAACCGGTTCGGTCAAACTACCGGTACCGTCGGCTTCCGATGGTTCCTGCGGAATCTGATTCAGGGTATCGCGGCCGACATATACGCCGGTTGCGCCGGTAAGAGGATTTTCGTACAGAGCACTTAAGGGTACCAGAGTGGCTTGCTCGCTTTCACCGTAAAAAATATCTACGGTGACGAACATTCCGGATTTCAGATAATGACCCGGATTGGCTAAATCAATTTCACCTTCGGTGCTGTGGGTGATGGGATGAAGGAAGGGAGAGATACGCGATAAAGACGCGGAAAGTACCCCGGAAGGTAAATTGGCGGCCTGAATTTCTGTTCGCTGTTTTGTTTCAATATAATTAAGCATACGGTCGGTCAGGACAACTTCCACCCGCACGCTGTCAAGCTGTCCCAGTGTAAACAGACGGGTTCCGGGGCCGACCATCATACCGATTTCCGCATTGCGGTTTCCGACCATGCCGGCGACCGGGGCGCGGATTACGGTTTGCGTCAGGGCTTCTTCCTGTTCGGCCACGGTTGCTGAAGCCTGCCCCACCCGAGCCCGGGCCAGTTCCACATCCGCCTCGGCCAGAACCGCCCGCGTTTCGATTGCCTCAAGCTCGACTTTGCTGGTTAAGTCTTTTTCCGCCAAAGTTCTGGTTCGATTTAATTCGGCTTCGATTTCCTTCAGTTTAGCTTCAGCCTGACGAGCCTGAGCCTCGGCTACCCGGTAGGCCGCCCGGGCTTGATTCAGCCGTTCGTTAAATTCGATATCCCTTAGACTTACCAGCGGCTGGCCCTGATAGACCTCATCGCCGTTCTGCACGTGAACAGCCTTAACAACCGCGTTGATTTCGGGAAAGATTCCGACTTGATTTCTCGCTTTGACTGCGCCGCTGAGCCGTTCGACCAACGGGAGAGAACCGTATTGTGCCCGACAGGCCTCCAGAACCGGCATCAACCGCTCGCGACCGTTGTTATTCTGGTCCGAGCCCCCGGAACATCCGAGGAACAGAAATACCGTCCAGATTAAATATTGTAAGTAAAAGTTGTGCCGTCTTTTCACTGTTGTGTCTCTATCGTCAGTTGCCTGCTTTGGTTTCGGATTGAACCACAGGACGGGGTCTTGCGGGCGCGTCCCAGGAATCGTTTAGAAATATTTCTATCCTGTATTTGAACCGCAACCGGTGCAAATAGTTCCCTCAAACAGATAAAAATATGGGCTGAACGAGTCCGTTTATTCGCAACCTTACGAAATATTCGGGACCGGCTCTCCCCTGTTTGTGGTGATTTATGCAAGATCTTGACTATCATATCACTAACAAATAAACTGCAAATCCCAGCCATATAGAAAATCCTTGGACAATATAATCACGTTATATTATAAGGTCAATAACTATCACAAGACTTAAAGTAAGCCGTTGACTGATCGGGATAAAATAGTGGTCCGAACCGTCCTTTCCCCTTACCAGTAGAGGGTACCCTTGTTACGTCGATTCATACCAGACTGTTGTCAACAGAAAGCAACGAAAGACTGAACTGTGGGATTTGACCATACAGAATATGAACTTCCATATTGGAGTACCTATTGATTCTCCATATTTTTTACATTTATGAACCGGGTTCATACGCCCGCCGCCTCATTAAAACAGTATTGACAACAGGTCCCTTTTAGCATATGGTGAATACATTATTAAGGTAAAAAAGTCCATAGTAAAATCACGACATCGGGTTAAATTCAGTAATATGTTCGGGCTTTCATCAGTAATATAATGAAGCAGGTATAAAGCATTAAATCGGGAGGTTGTATGTCACACGAATATCAAAGCAGACGAAATTTTATCAAGATGATTCTCGCAACCGCGCCGGTCGTAGCCTTTGACTGGTCGGTTTTTCCGGTCGGGTCATTCGCCTCGGACGGCGACGCCGACACCTGGGATGTGATCATCATCGGTTCCGGACTGGGTGGCCTGTCGGCGGCGGCGGCTTTCGCACGACAGGGCTTTCGCCCGCTCGTGCTGGAAAAACACAATCGCGCGGGAGGTTATGCCACCACCTTCAAACGTCCCGGCGGGTTCCAATTCGATGTATCACTGCATTCGACATCGGTACCTCAAACCGACGGCAGGCGGTACATTCAGGGCTTTCCCGAAATCGCCGATATAGAATTTATTCCTCATCCCAATACTTTTCGCGCTATTTTTCCCGACTTTGATATTACCTGCCCTCAATGCGACCCCGACGGATATATCAACCAGCTCAAAAAGCTCTTCCCCGACGAAACCTCCGGTATCGATTCGATATTCGAAACCATGAGAGGCATCAGTACCGATGTCGGCAAGTTACAGAGTGCCCGCGGAGAAATAAATTACGGAACATTCCCCTTTGACTATCCCTACCTGTTCAAAGCATACAGCCAGCCGTGGGGACAAATTGTCGATTCGTTTATCAAGGATATCAAACTCAGGAGTATTATCAACGCTCAATGGGGATATTACGGTCTCCCGCCCTCGAAACTATCCCCCATTTACTATGCCCTGCCGTTTATGGGCTACCTCGAAAACGGCGGCTATTATTCCCGGGGCGGTTCGCAGGCTATTTCCGATGCCTTTGTGAGCTATATCAAGTCGCACGGCGGCAGGGTGATGCTCAAAACCGCTGTCGATGAGATTTTGATAAAGGATGGCGCCGCCTATGGCGTTCGCACCGCCGATAATCAGACGTACACCGCCCGGGCCGTCATTTCGAATATCAACGCTCCCGACACGTTCAAAAAACTCATGACACCGGGAGAAAACCTGGCTGAGTATCTCAAAAAAATATCCGGATATACCGTTTCGCTATCGTCATTCCAGGTATGGCTCGGTCTCAAGAAGAACCTCGTCGGCGACCTGGGGCTCAAAGACACCGAGATTTTCTATACCGATAACTATGATATTGAAGCGTCTTTCAAAGCCATGGTCGAGGGACGGGTCGAAGACGAGGGCGGTTTTGGCTTGACCCTGTATGATAATATCTATGACGGCTATTCACCCGAGGGGAAGAACACGGTCAACATCATTACGCTGATGGGTTACGATTACTGGAAAAAATACGAAGACGATTATTTCAACGGCCGCAAGGATGCCTATAACGAAGACAAGGAAAGGATAGCCGACCTCCTGATCGAGCGGGTCGAACGGACGCTGATGCCCGGTCTGCGCGAGGCAGTCGAGGTGAAGGAAATCGGGACCCCGCTGACCAATGTCCGCTATACCGGCAACTATCGCGGCGGGATATACGGCTGGGATCAAACCCTCGATAATGCCATGCCCAGACGTTTGCCCCAAACAACACCGATAGACAACCTGTACCTCTCGGGAGCCTGGACCCAACCGGGGGGCGGCTATGGCGGCGTTATCTGGAGCGGCTTGAGCTGTTTCGGTGAGGTCATGAAAAACTGGGGATAAGCCGATTTCGCGACGCCTCCCGATATGTCGGCTCAGGACTGAAGGTTACTTTAATTAAGAGTAAATTAAATCAGGGCGGGAGCCTGCTGTGACAGGAGCTTACGCCGGTACTTTTTATATGT
>JAFGNW010000087.1 GCA_016926795.1 Candidatus Zixiibacteriota bacterium | reverse complement strand
TCGATCAGGAAAGACATCTCGCTCACCTTGGTGACATCCTGGCGAGCCTCACCAGTTTTAAAATCCAGCATTTTGTAGGAACCCAGAAAATACCCCTCAACCGCAGCCTGGCAGAAAGCGGGATTTTCTAAGCCCTTGAACGACAGAGCCAGCTTTTTTGAATTTTTTACGGTTTTCATCCGGGAAATCATTCCCATAACGCAACGGAAGGTATCGGAGTCGATTTTTTTCTTCTCCCCCAGACCGGCTAGAATAATTCGCCGGGCTTTAAAACCAACCGGCTGATAAACCAACGTCAATTCAAACTTTTTCCCTGAAAATTCATCGGTTTTGAACAATGCGGACAAAGCTCCCCGGGTTATTGCATCCACCCGGCTAAGATACTTGTCCCCGATTTTATCGAATTCAGCGGTAAAAATAACGACCGTGTCGGCATTCACGGTATGAAAGTCCTCGATGGCAAATTTATAATTCATAATGACACCCTATTTGTAAGTTACAAAAAAGAACGCTCATATATTTAAAAGGCTTATCATCATCCGGCTACCTAAGTTTTATCGGGGAAAAAGAGTCCGGAATCAAACCGGCAATATCAGTATGCTGACCTTAAAAAAGCTTCGTAACCGGTTTTTATCTCGGTCAGACTGTCTCCCCCGAATTTATCCAGAAAAACGCCAGCCAGAACCAGGGCGGCGACATTTTCGGCAATCACGGCCAGGGCCGGAACGACACAGATATCGGCACGTTCCACGGCAGCCCGGACGGGTTGTTTGGTCTCTATGTCCACCGTTGACAGGGGCTTTTTCAAAGTTGAAATGGGCTTCGAGGCTACCCGGATAATTATATCTTCACCGTTGGTTATGCCACCTTCTATCCCGCCGGCATAATTGGTGCGACGATAAAAACCTTTCCGGGGCGTATTAGTTCGTCCATCGTAAAAAATTTCATCGTGAGCCTCACTGCCCCGACGGCGGGCAGCCTTAAAACCAAGACCGAATTCCACTCCCTTGACCGAGGGAATCGAAACCATAGCAGCGGCCAGCCGGCTGTCCAGTCTCTGCGATGCCTGTGAAAATCCGCCCAGTCCGACCGGTAGTCCGCGGACGATAATCTCAGCTATTCCGCCCAGGGTGTCGCCATCTTTTTCAGCGATATCTATTGCCTCGGTCATCAGTTTTGAGACCCGGGCATCCAGACAGCGCACCGGTGAATTTTCCGTTATCGCCTGCAGCTTTTTAAAGTCGCTCAGGTTATAACCCGGTTCGACGACCGCGTCGCCGATTCTGATGACGTGTGAGGCGAATTCAATTGTGAAGATTTCCAGCAGTTGCCGGGCGATGGCTCCCAGGGCCACGCGGGCGGCGGTTTCTCTTGCCGAGGCACGTTCAAAGACGTTGCGAAGGTCGCAGTGATTATATTTTATGCCTCCGGCCAGGTCGGCATGTCCCGGTCGCGGCTCGGTCACGGCATCCGGTATCTGTCCGGTCGAAGGCAGGACCGACATGGTTTCCGACCAGTTGTGCCAGTCTTTGTTCTCGATATCAATTGTAACCGGACCACCGAGCGTCAGACCCCGGCGAACGCCGGAGATTATCACGGCCCGGTCGTCTTCAATTTGCATTCTGCCGCCCCGGCCGTAACCCTTTTGACGGCGGGCGAGCTGATAATTTATCCGGTCGTCATCGAGCGGCAGTCCCGACGGCAAACCGTCGATAATCGCCGTCAAACGGGGGCCGTGGGATTCCCCCGAAGTTAAATAGGTCAACATGTAGGGAAAGTAAGCAAAAAAAGTCGGCTGGTCAACCGGCCTTTGTGTTAATCGGCAAAATTCATGGCTTCATCCGGCAGAACCAGGCTGGATTCCTTTTCCATCTCCTGCATTCTTTTTTCTATCCGGTCGTCGATATTCAGCGCCTGGGACATGTTATAGAACTCAATCTTATCGATGGGCGAAATTTCCTTTATTTCCGAAACCACCGCCGTAATTTTTTTGATGGATTTGTCTATAATATTCAATGCCGAGTCCAGGTCCTCGATAACTTTATCGGTTTTGCCCTTTTCATAAAGCATGCGCATCAACTGGCTGCGGCCATAGATAGCCATAGCGGCGTTGTTCAGATAGTGCGATAACGTGGCAATCGCGATATTTTTTGATTCAATCGCACCCCGAGCCCGCTCCTCGTTTAAAAGCTTTCGGCTCAGACTCTGCCGCTCTTTAAAAAGGTTTTCGACCATGAGGTAGGTCTGCCAGATTTCCTTGTTAGCCCGGGTAATCATTTCCTCTATGTCACCTATATCAACGCCGAGATAATCAGCCTGTTTGATGGTGTAGGATATCAGGGACGATGATATCAAATCCACCTGTTCTTTCTTCAGACCTAGAACGCCGGAAATCTGGTTGATTTTATCCAGGCGCTCCTCGAGGTCCATGACAAAACCCGAGGAATTGTTATTGGCCAGGAGACTGGCCAGTTTAATGATATTTTCGATGGTTTCCTTATTATCCAGATTGGCGAAGGAATGGTGTTCCCTGATGCCGTTGGTGATATACTCCGGGAGCTGCCAGCGCTGGGCCAGGTGATAACCGACCTCGGCGTGATTGACCTCGAAAACCTCCAGCTCGGCGTCGATAAGATTTTTTGCTCTCACTTTTTGTTCGACAATCATACGGTAGCGCTCCGGGTAATAATGCAGGAAAAACATGGTACCGATATCATGGAGCAGTCCGGCGATAAAAGCTTCATCGGGAGCATCATATGAAACCGCCCGGGCGATTTTTTCAGCCGCCGTAGCCACTGTCAGGATGGACGTAAAATATACTTTGGTATCCACGCCCGAGGTTTTTTCTATTTTTTCAGGGTTCAAAATAGACGAAGACAGGGCCAGGCATTTGACGGTGGTTACACCCAAAATCTGAACCGCCTGGTTGACGTTGGTAATCTGCGCCATACGATGATAAAAAGGTGAATTAGCCAGTTTGAGAATACGGCTGGTCAGGGAGGGATCCTTGAGAATTATCTGGGAGAGCGTATCAGCCGAAAAATCCGGTTTGTTCATTTCCTTTAAAATTTCCGATATTGCCTGGGGTAGTGAGAGTAATTCATTGCTCTTACGTATCTTATCGATGACTGCAATTTTTTCCATGGTCTAATCCGCCTAAAATTGTTCGATTCAAAAAAAAGCCTTTATTTAACTATATAATCGGAAAAAAGGCCAAATGATTTATAGGTAAATTAAAAGGTATTCAATGACTCAGAGCGGATTTCTGGATGATTTCGGTAAGTTGTTCAATTCGAAACGGCTTGTAAAGAACTCGGGTAATACCCGCCGACGCCAGACGCCCGGAATCGATTCTGGCTTCCCAACCGGTCACCAGAATGATGGGAATATCCGGATAAACCTTTCTGATTCGGGCGGCCACTTCATAGCCGTTCATATCCGGCATGGCCAGGTCGGTCAGGACGATATCGAATTTTTCTTTCAGGGCCAGTTCGATTCCCTCCTGTCCGGACGCGGCGGTATGGACCCGGTAGCCCATCGACTGACACATGGCGGCGATTAAATCGAGGATGATCGCCTCGTCATCGATAGCCAGCACTCGAACGGCGTTAGCGGCTGCCAGAGCAGCCGAGGTCGTCTTAGCGGCTCCGCTTTTAAGGGGGAATTTAAAAGACAGGTAGGCCGGGATATCCGCAGCCCGGTCAAAGGCTACCGAGCTGACATCATCCCGTATCAATCGCAGAAAATCATTTGAGGGATGGCGTCTTATGGCTTCCGCGGTTTTGATATATTCGCCAAAACGGGCGACCCGCTCCACCGGCGGAAAATTTTTACGGTGCCGGGAAATATCGAGATAGACCCATTTGTCCATCTGATAGACGGCAACCGAAATAACATCATCACCGGAAACCAGTCCGGTAAAACGTTCGAGGACGCCCATAAAAAGTTCTTCGATGTCCCGGCGCGGGAAAGGCAGTTCTCCCACTTTATTGAAAGCCATGTTTATTTCCCGGGGCTGCCCGCCGGCCATATAAAGGTTACCCGAAATATGAAATTTTTTCAGCAGGTCTTCAATAATTTCACCCAGGCTTTCCTGCGACGGGGTCGCGTTTTTTTCCGACTCGGTCCGGGTGGGCAGCTGGGCGAAGGATTTTTTTATCAAGCCGGCTGCTTTTTCGGCCTCGGCGATAATGCTCTTCAACTGCGCCCGGATATCGCCGCTGATATCGTCCTGCCGGGCGACCAGTTCGGCGTTACCCAGAATCACCGAGAGATAATTGTTGAGACGGTTGATAACCGTCCCGAATTGCCCCGCCTCGTAACCGCTCACTTCCTGTTTTATTCCCTGCTGCTGGAGAGCATCGATTGTCAGTCGCAGCGAGTACAGTCCTGCCGCCAGGGTCAGCAGGCGCTGCCATTCACTCCGCTCGCTTTCGTCCATATCAAAAATAAAAATCATCGTTCCACCGATTACGGTATCGACCCTTATAAAGGGACAGTAAACGAGACAAACCGGAACACCCCGTTCACCGAACAGGCGGTTAAAAAGATTTTTATTTTCCGCAGCATAGGCTTCCAACTCCCGGGCGACCTGGTTTTTTCCGTAAATAAACCGACCGGAGCCGTCCGGGACACTTCGACCCAGGCTGCCCTCGCCGGGTTGTATCTGAAGCTCTTTAATTTCTTCGGTATCGACTCCGTACGCATCGCCGACCCGGTAAACACCCCGGTTATCCCTTACAAAAGTCAACGCCTGCGAGTTATCCGGCAGCAGGTCGGTCAGACCGCGGATAAAATAACCTTGATCTTTCTCGAATTCACACCCGGTTTCATCGAGTTTTAGAAATTCCAGTATTCTGTCGAGACCCAGAAGGCGGGTAACCGCCAGGCGGTCGATGTTGCTTTTGTTGAGGACAATTCGCGCCAGATGGGAGAAAAGATTGATAATCTTCAGACCCCGGTCATCAATACTGAAAGGAAGCGTATCTCTGCGAAACAGCATCGCCTCGTTGCCGCCGTTTTCCATAGGATATACCAGACTGGAGAGAACCAGCCGCTGCCGGCCTTCATCGTCGGTGCTCTCCTGATTGACAATCAAAGGCTTCTTGCGATTGATAGCGTTGATAAGGGCGGTCTTATAATTTTCGGAGAGGTCGAGCAGGGGTTCACTGCCGCCGTAGAAAACCAGCAAGCCGTTTTTCAAACCGATAATATGGGCTGACCCGCTGTCCGATAATCCCACCAGCGCCCGGCAGAAGGCGGTGACGGAATCGGCAGCGTTGAGGGCTTTCGAGGACGACAGCACCCGGGCAAGGAAATCATCCCGGTCAGCCGTTATTTTCTCGATATCGCTCTTTGACAGGGTAAGTTCCCGGCTGAGGCGGGCGGTCTTAATCTTTTCGGAAAGCCAGTCAGCCACCGGCGATAAAAACCTGATGTCGGCGTTGCTGAAATAGCGGTTATCCTCGGAGAACAATAAAATTCCCCCTACTTTTTCGATACCGGATATAAGCGGCAGGACCATGCCCGACTGAAAACGGGAACTGACCGGTTCACCCCGGCGGTCGACGAATTCGAACTCCCCGGTAATGAGCGGGTCTCCCAAATCCACCGCCTGCGAGACGATATTCCCCTGCAGGGGATAATATTCGAGATAGGCGGTTTCTTCCTTGGTCAAGCCCACTGCCGAAGTCAGAATAAACTGGCGGCGCTTGCGGTTGATTAAAAAGATAGCCCCGGCGCAGCCCGAAAGGTGGAACAAAATTTCTTTCAGCGAAATATTAAGAAGCTCCATCAACTGATACGGCTGGCGGGCGTCGTGCTGGAGATTGTCCAGAATGGACAATTTCCCCTCGCGCAATTTTATATTATCCAGGCGGGTCTGCCAGAAATCGGAATAGAGCGACAGCCCCACGACAATCAAGAGCAAACCGATAATAAGAGCTATAAACTGAACGAAATCAATAACCGGGTAGGCGGTCGGGATAAACCAGCTTAGGTAGTCGGGGTGTATTTTGAACGCCTGCCAGACGGCGGCAGCCAGGACAAACAGGGAGCCAAATAAAAACGCATAGCGGCCGTCCTTTTTCTCCGTGAACAAACGCAGGCGGAAAATCAAAAAGACAACGATTACCAGTACGATAATCGGGGTCAGTATGCCCGCCAGGGTACTCAGCATCGTACTTCCTCGACAATCTCGCCGTGCAGCGTGAAGGCATCGGCGCCGGTAATTTTAACCGGGACGACCGTTCCGGGTGCGGCGCCGCCGTTTTTGAACAATACGATTTTGTTTCCCTCGGTGCGGGCGCGGGAAAATTCCTCGCTGCGCCGCGAGAAACCCTCGACCAGACTGTAGCACACCCGTCCCAGCTCGCGCTGGTTGCGCTCGAAACTTATTTTCTGTTGCAGGTCGATCAATTTGTTAAGCCGCCTTATCTTGTCTGCCTCGGGAACATCGTCGTCATACTCTGCGGCAATCGTGCCCGGTCGAACCGAGTAACGGAACATGAAAGCCGAGTCGAACTGAATATCGCTTACCGCCCGGAGGGTAGCCTCGTACTCCGCTTCCGTTTCCGAGGGAAAGCCGACGATTAAATCCGTAGTTACAGCCACATAATCGAGTCTGGAGCGGATATAATCAACTATTTTATTATAATGCTCGATAGTATATTTTCGACCCATTCTTTCCAGGATACGGTCGGCGCCGGACTGCAGGGGCAGGTGGACGTGGGGCATTATCTTTTCGTTGTCAGCCATAACATCAACCAGCCGGTTCGACAAATCTTTCGGGTGTGAGGTCATATAGCGAATCCGCCGGATATCGGTCTCGGCAGCGACGCGCTCCAGGAGTTCGGGAAAATCGGTATCGTGCCAGCGGTAGCTGTTAACGTTCTGGCCGAGGAGCATGATTTCGACCACCCCCTCGTCGGCTAGCCTCTGCACGTTTTCGACTATACTGTCAGCCGAGTGCGCCCGCTCCCGGCCCCGGACGTAAGGGACGATGCAATAGGTACAGTAATTGTCACAGCCGCGAGAGATGGTCACGAACCCGGAAAAATCGTTTTCCCGGACCGGTTTGATGGCGTCCATGTTTTCATGGCCGAAAGCGGTCATGACCGGATGATAGCCATTATTTCCCCTGGCGACCTCGGGCAACTCGAACAGCCGGTCGGTGCCGAGGACAAAATCGACATGGGGAACTTTCTCGATTAACTTCTCCCCCAATCGCTGAGCCATGCAGCCGACCACGGCGATTTTCAAATCCGGCTTTTCTTTTTTGTATTTGTAAACCTCCCAGAGCCGGCCGAAAACCCGTTCCTCGGCTTTCTCCCGAACCGAGCAGGTATTAAAAATAATCAGGTCGGCCTCTTTTTCCTCGTAAACCCTTTGGTAACCTCGCGTTAAAAGGGTGGCCACAAGAGTCGAGGAGTCGGCCAGGTTCATCTGGCAGCCGAAAGTCGTAATATGGAACTTATTATTTTTAACAACTTCATTCATAAAAAAGCCTTAGCCTATATTTTTTACCTGTTCCAAACGACTCTCCCGAAGGCGTGTAAAAGTCGGTACAACGTAAAATGATACGTTTTTCAGGCCAAAAAGCAACCAAAATTCCGACGGAACAGAATAGTTCGACCATAAAAAAGCCCGTCTTTTAAAAGGGCGGGCTTTCAATAATCTTTAGATGGAACCCTACGGGCAGTTTGCCAGCGGGGTGTGACTCAGATACAGGTAATCGATAATTTTCGTGATGTCGGTTATGTCCGGGTCGCCACCGGAACCGTCGGTGTCAGCTTCCTCAGGGCAACAGAGCGGTTTGTGCGACAGATACAGATGGTCGATGATAGCCGTTATGTCGGTAATGTCCGGGTCCTCGGAGGCCGAGCAGTCGGCGTTGCCGGTGAAACCTATGCAGCAGGAACAACCAACTTCCAGAGCGCCGATTAATGTACCGCAATCATTATTCGCAGGTGCGCAGGGGGAGCCGGAGTTCAAATTCAGCTCGTAACCCGGGGTGTTACAGAATATCGGGTCTTCCGAGAAGTTACCGTCAATATTTTCAAATTTGGCAAAAAAACCGAACCAGTCGCCGTCGCTATTATCAAAGAAATCACAACAGCTGATATTAAATGTGACCAGGGTGTCGTCGGTAGTTATAGGCGAACCGTAATTATAGGTAACTAAGGTGTTTTCTATCGTTACCGGTTCGAGCGGATCCCAAAACGATACCCCGGCGCTGAGTGGACCCTCGTTCAAAACGAAAGTGCAGTTGGCAATGCTGGTGCGGCTTTGTTCGCACATCAGACCGCCGCTGGAAACATAGGCGAAATTTTCCGTAAAAACGGTATTCACGACCTCGGCGTCGCTGTCCTCGATAAGCGCCCCACCGCCCTCATTGAAACAGGTGTTGTTGTAAAAAACGCAGCGGTCTATTTTCATTTTGTCATTGGAGATAAACAGGGCGCCGCCGCCGTCCTCTTCACTGGTATTACTCTCAAAAGAGCAGTGTGAGACTTTAACGGAATCACAGTGAACCGCGGCCAGGCCGCCGCCACCGGCGTCAACGTCGGAAACAAAGTTGGCATAAAATAGACAGCTGTCCATTAACACCGTAGATTCAAAGGCCAGCATACCCCCGCCGTTGGAGAAGGCGGTGTTATCAATAAAGACACAACGGGTAATCACCGCCGCTGAATGATAACACATTATCCCGCCACCGTGCTGAGCGGTGTTATCCTGGAACAAACAGGAATCAATCCTGGGCGAAGCTTCATAACAGATAATCGCTCCCCCGGCGGAACCCTCGGGAAAAATTATAGGCGCGAAACCGTTGATAATTTTAAAACCCTTTAAAACCGAAAGGGTATCTTCGTTATTTTCAAAAATGAACCCGACATGGGGTTCAGCCGACAATCCCTCACAATTGATGATCGTGCTGTCGGGACCGAATTCCGACCTGACCGTGATAGCTTTACCGAGGAAAACAATATCCCGGTTACCTTCGCCTTTGTACTCGTCTTTATCGACAAGGACCGTATCTCCTTCGCTCGCGGCATTTATACCCGCCTGGATAGTGGGCTGGTCAACGGGAACATGAATTACGGTTGCAATCGAACCGGGACAAGCCAAGAAACAAAGCGTCATGCCGATAAAAAAAAGATATTTGAACATACTCAACCACAATTTTTATAATTATAAATTATAGTGACTGAAGTAAAAACAAGACGTAACGAATCTGTTTTATTATAAGATTTTTTCTTTTTTTGTCAATTAAAGAAAACCTTCTGAAGCAAAAAAAACCATCTTTATTCAAGATGGTTTTTTCGTAAATCAGGGAATATTTTTGCTCATGGACAGTCGGCCAGGGGATTGTGAGATAAGTAAAGATAGTCTATAAGTCTGGTAATGTCGGAAATATCCGGCTCGCCCCCGCTGGCATCGGTATCGGCCTCATCCCGGCAGCACAACGGATTGTGGGAGAGATATAAATAATCTATAAGCCGTGTAATATCCGCGATATCGGGTTCCTCCTCCTCGGAGCAGTCGACATTGCCAACCGTCCCGGCACAGCAGCCCGGGCCGGAAACGACGTGAAGGGTATAGTCCGTATAATCACTGTAGCCGTTGACACCATCTGAAAATAAAACCATGAAAGTGTAAAGACCGGTGTCAACGTAAGTACTGCCGGTAATAACACCGTAGCCGTCGATAGTCAGACCGCTCGGAAAGGTACCGGCAATAATACTCACATCATACGGTGCCTGGCCGCCCCTGACCTCGACAGTGTCGTTATAGGCAACACCTTGCTGTACCTCGGAAAGTTCTTCGTTCAGGGTAGTGATGAACATTTCCCAGGTCTGGTAGGCTTTGTAACAGAGGATCCATTGTGCCGGGTCAAGAGTAACATAATTGATCGTATCCGGCAGATTGAACTTGAACACCTGCTTGCGCTTGTCGTTAAAAACCTGCAGGGTGTCATCGGTAAGGGCATCATAATCGACAAAGATATCGACCGGCATGGTAAACACATTGGGATTGGTACTCTGGGTTTGTTCGATTACAAGATAAAAGTCATAGCCGCCGGTGTCGGAATCCTCGCAATAGACATAATAATAATAATTGGGCAGATAGGTACCGTAAATCCATTCCTCGAAAAACCAGTCCAGTTCGGTCTCAGTGGCCTGTTCCCAGAGATTTTTAAATTCTTCGGTGGTCAGCGCTCCATACTGATATTCCGAATTATAATAATTTTCGATACCGACAAAGAACAGGGAATCGCCAAGTACGCCACGCAGCATGTGCACCACCCAGGCTCCTTTGTCATAGGACAGGCCGCCATCGAAAATACGCCAGACATCGGTGGTGTCATCGCAATAAACGGTGCCGCTGCCGGTATATCTCATGCCGTTCATATAAGTGCGGTAAGTAGCCCAGCCGCTCTTATTCAAATAATACAGGGCTTCGGAATAAGACGCCCAGCCTTCGTTAAGCCAGATATCCTGCCAGGATTCGCAGGTTATCATATCGCCCCACCACTGGTGGGAAAGTTCGTGCACCACTACCGGTTCGGAAAACCCGAAACTAGACCCGGTCATGGAGGTCATGGTCTGGTGCTCCATGCCCCCGCCCCAGGTGAAATTGGAATGCCCGTACTTTTCGTTCAGGAATGGATAAGGTCCGTAATTTTCTTCGTAAATCGCGATGGCATACGGTGTAATACCCCAGCGGGATAACGAGTAGGAATACTGATCGGGATAGACAGCGTGTACAATCGGCATGGTGTCCTGGTCATTGTTATAGACATAATCCTGTGTCCAGACGGTATATTCGGATATCGCCACGGAGAAAAGGTAGGTCACCATGGGATATCTGACCCGATAGTAAAAGGTATGCGAATTATCACTGGTCGCCGCAACCGAATCGAGAGTACCGTTGGAACCAACATAAAAAGTGGTGTCGACCTCAATAGCAATATTGAACGAATCCGCCTTGTCCCACATAACATCCTTGCAAGGCCACCAGGTCCGGGCAAAATAGGGTTCGGACAGAGAGCTAATGACCTTGCTGGTAAGATGATTACCGAAAGAAAAAGCCTGTAAGCCGCCTTCGGTTGGATGGCCGCTGTAATGAAAATCGAATTCAAACTGCTCCCCGGTGTCATATGCCC
This sequence comes from Candidatus Zixiibacteriota bacterium, assembly GCA_016926795.1. Lineage (GTDB taxonomy): Bacteria > Zixibacteria > MSB-5A5 > GN15 > FEB-12 > JAFGNW01. Next base: position 6,445 of record JAFGNW010000087.1, on the reverse strand, counting down.
GGTCGAGCGTTACGGTCACGATATTGCCGTTTCGAGAATAAGCCAGGATTCCGGCGGGAGAGACTATAGAATCGACGTTCATTTCGCTGAAAAGGTCAACCTGAACCGCCAAAACGCCAGCCCCTGTCGAGAGGGCGACAAATTTGACCGTGCCGTATAAAATCTCCGTCGTATCGTTGACTCGGATTTTGACATCATAAAAAAGGACATCATAATTCTGCTGGGTGTCTTCGGTCGCTTCCAGAGCCAGCAACCGGCGATTGACCTGTTTATCCAGAAGACTCTTAGCCTTTCCCTCCCACATTTTCTGGTGAATCACGGAAGGCGGGGCGTTGTCCCAGTCGATATTCTCGTCCTCGGCAAAAATTAAAGGTGAGGTAAAAGTTGTTAAAAGCAGCAGGGTGAGGGTAAAAACTGCAAGTTTTTGAATAGTTTTCAAAAAATACCTCCAGAGTTGCGGGTTGGCCTGGCGTACATCGGTATCCTATTGAAATATAATAGAATATGCCATAATTTCAAAGTTTTTTTTAGCCGGCAAATAAAAAAATGCCGTTATAATATAAATAACGGCATCTTTACCAAAAAGTTCAATCATATTCTTCGTCAATCACAGGGCGGCGGGCCACCCATATACAGGAATTGTATCAGGTAGGTAATATCCACGACATCGTAGAGACCGTCACAGTTGACATCGGCTACGATTATATCCGGCTGGATCGGGTCGCCGCCCAAATAAAGATACCGGATCAGGTACACGATATCGGAGATATCGATATCTCCGCTAAAATTGACATCACCGCGCGTCAGCCAGACCTGCAAAAGCATTTCGATCAGCAGCGGGCTGTTGGAAGCGGTGGGGGATATAACCGTGAAAGTATCCAGATACGACCCGAATGCCAACTCCGAGACATCGATAATTAAACCGACATTACCGGGATTGAGGCCAGAGGTCGTAGACGGAGTCGCCCAGGGTATCGAACCCTGAAGTTCCCATTCCATACATCCCCCATAACGATTGAAGATAACAAAATCCTCCTCGATGAACGGCGGAGACCCTATTTTAATCGGGATTTTGTACGGATAAGAATCAGCGACATAAATTTCCGGGTCGACAACACCCGGAATTATGTTGTACTTGATAATAACCGTATCCGGCGAGCCGAGAGCCTTCCAGGCGGAAACGACCACCGAATCGTAATAAGCGCCAACCGGCAAATCGAACTTTTTGGGAGTGACATTAAAGACATAAGGCGCGACCGCCTCGGTCGGGGTAATATTGAAATAATCCGACTCATATTCAAGCTGCGCTAACATGGGATCGTCAAAACCGTCGTTACCCACCACCAGCTTGCCGATCGGAATATTGACCAGGCAACCGAGGATACATTCGAATATGTTTATTTTCAAAGTGTCCGGTACATCGAGGATGGCCGCGTCATAAACGACATGGAACTGAAACACTACCGGGTAAGGGGAGTTGATAGCCTCATTGGAATACACCCAGAGGGTATCGAAATAGTCGCCCAGAGAGATCGTATCCGGTACGCTGAAAGCCACCTCGACCGCCTGCGGGGCGGTACCGCTTTCCGGGGTCACGCTGTCTATCCGGACGGCGTTTTCCTCAATCCAGAAATTCATGGTGCCGCTGGTGGCGTTGTTGACGGTAATCGTCCTCGGGGGTACGACCAGGATATCGTCCTTCTGAAGCAGTTCGGACAGTTCGAGAATGATAACGGTGTATTGCGGGTCAACCTCAATAGTCGGCAAATCCGAGGCCACCGAAAGGCTCACCGGAATTCGCACCGGGCTGTTAGTGGCGTTGGGGTCCTCAACCACGATCGTATCATAATATTCCCCATAGGGCAAACCGGTTATGATAGCCGTCACGGTGACATCGCCGTCGTTACTGCCCGAGGGCGGATTCAGATCCAGCCAGCTTTCGGAACTGGTTACTGTCCAGTTCAGGGTCGAACCGCCGGTGTTGGTTATCGATAGAGTCTGCGAGGGCGGGTTGCTTTCCCCGGCGATAGCGTTGAAAAAGAACGCTCCCGGACTGTAACCGATAGTCGGCGGGGGTGGCTCCACGGTCAGTTCCACATAAACAAACTGGGGCGAGTTGTCGACTCCCGAGGCTTCCACCCGGATGGAGTCAAAATACACTCCGGCCGTAATTCCCACCAGGCTGATAGAAACGGTGATAGTTTGCGGGGTCGTACCGGAAGAAGGATTTTTCAGGAGCCAGGTAGCGGCGTCATACAGGTTAAACGCGAAATTTTCGGCGTCTGAGGAAACGTCGAAAGTCTGCGATGGAGGGGTGCTTCCCCCCTCGATGGCCGAGAAAGTGAGGGTATCCTCGGACAGTATAATATTTTTGGGCAAACTGGGATTGACGTCGGTAATCGTAATAGCACCCATCCAGAACGGGAAATAATCGCCGCCGGTGGAACTCACGAATTTATATTTGGTCCCGGAATTGAAAGCGAACGTATCGATATGAATTACATCGCTCGTGGTCCAGTCCGCGGCGACCTCGAAAAAGTAGGTTGCCCACAGCTGGCGGTTGGGATTCGGCCAGACTCCGGGAGTGAACAATCTCAAACCAACCAACTGAAAGCGCTGCCTTTCATTGGTGGTATCGATATCATCGGAATCATAAAAAATCGGGGGTGTGAAACCGTCGATTAAAGCCTGCCCGGCAACGGCGTTGGTCATCTGTAATTTCGGATTATCCCATCCAAAACCCATCGATACGCCGTTCAGAGTATCGGCGTCGTCAAAAACCCACAATTCCAACTCCAAATCCAGCAGACCGTTAGCCGAATCCGGCTGAACCGTCACGACCATCTCAACCGTATCGGTTTCTCCTCCCTCGCCGGCCATTACGGGTACGACGGCGAAGGTCAGGAACAAGAAGATTGTTATCAGCGATTTTACTTTCATCTACGCCTCCGTGCGGATTTAAAAGTTAATTTTCATATAAACAAAACAGGATTTTATTTGGAAACAAGGTGTTTGCATTCTGAACGAACGGCAACTGTGTACTTCGATTCCCTAAAAACGTTTTTCTATACATAATCGTTCTAACTAATATGAATGGGCGAAGTAAAATGTTTGTACAAACATTTATTTATAAATAATAAGCAAAAAAAAGCGTCTTTTGTCAAGATTAATAAAATATGAAGAAATTGTTAGTTTTTCAGATGCGGAGGGAGGTTTTATTTTTTCCGCCGGCTTTTGGCGGCTGTGGCCGGCGCTTTGCGTTTGGCGGTTTTCTTTTTTCTCTTGGCTTTTTTGATTTCCTCGGCAAAAATTTTCTCAAGGGTGTAGGACGAGGGGGTGAAATCCAGCAGGCACAGCCCGAACAACTCGTCCACCCGCTCGATAAAAGTGAATTTTGTTTTACGGAGGATTTCTTTAGGTAATTCTTTAATATCCTTCTCGTTCTCCTTGGGCAGGGCGATGTTATAAATTCCGGCCCGATAGGCCGCGGAAATTTTTTCCTTGATACCCCCCACTGACAACACCCGACCGCGGAGGGTGACCTCGCCGGTCATGGCGATATCGTTGCGAATCGGCCGCTCCGACATGACCGAGGCGATTACCAGCGATACGGTTACGCCCGCCGATGGACCGTCTTTGGGGATAGCACCGGAGGGAAAATGGATGTGAATATCAAAATCGTTAAAATCATTGAAATCGATGCCCAGTATGTCGGCTTTGGAGCGGACGTACGAATGGGCGGCCTGAATCGACTCTTTCATCACATCACCCAGCGACCCGGTGGTGAAAATCTGGCCTTCCCCTTTCATCTTCAGCCCCTCGATGAACATCAACTCTCCGCCCGAACCGGTCCAGGCCAACCCGGCGGCGATACCTATCTCCGGCATGGTTTCCGCTTTTTCGGGGATGTAAATCGGGGTCCCGAGGTATGATTCCAGGTTCTTCACGCTCACAGTCCAGTATTTCTTTTTCCTCTCCGCCTTTTCCAGGGCGATTTTGCGGTATATTTTCTCAATCTGCTGCGAGAAACTCAAAAGCCCGGACTCCTGGGTGTAGTTGGTAATTATACGATTAAGGGTCTTATCGTTGATGTGAAATTCGGATTTAACCAGACCGTGCTTTTTCAGAAGGTTCGGGATGATGTATTTTTTGGCGATGGTAATCTTTTCCCGTTCGATATAACTGGGCAGGTCGATTATTTCCAGGCGCGGCAGGAACTGTTCCGGAATTTCCTCAGGGGAACGCACCGAACAGATAAAAAAGACCTTGCTCAAATCGAAGGGAATGCCAATATAATTATCGAGGAAATGAGAATTCCGGCGCGAATCGATGACTTCCAGCAGGGCCATATTAACCGAGGAATCATTGTCGAGGTTGAAATAGTCGATATCTTCTATTAAAATTAACGGGTCGGGCGTCCCGGCTTCTTTCAGGGCTCTGATAATCCGGCCCGGGTAAGCACCCAGGAAAGTTCGCGGCGTACCCTTGATATCGGCGACATCGGCAATGCCGCCGACCGAGATACGAATAAACTCCTTCCCCAATGCTTTGGCGATAGCCTTAGCCAGTGAAGCTTTGCCGGTTCCGGGCGCGCCCACCAAGCACAGGGTGGAACCTTCTTCCTTGCCCCCCATAAGCTTGCGCACCGACAGGCGCTGCAGAATCTGTTCCTTGAGACTATCCGGTCCGTAATAATCCTCGGCTAAGACTTTCTCTACCTCGGAAATATTATAATTTTCCGTCGTGCTTTTACCCCAGGGAAGATTTAACAACCATTCCAGATAGAGCTTAGTCACCCCGTACTCGGCGGATGCCGTGGAAAGCTGGCTGAGCCGGTCAACTTCGGTCTTGGCGCGGACCACCACTTCGGAGGGCAGCTCCGGGGAACTCTTGATTATATTTCTGAAACGGGCGGCTTCCTTTTCCTCGGTAAAATCCTCCCCCAGCTGCTTTTTGATTTCGTGAAGCTGCTGTCTCAGATAAGCGTTGTGCTGCTCTTCCTCGATGCGCTTTTTTACTTTCTCGTTGATACTCAGTACAGTGGCGACCCGGTTGAGCTCTTCGCTGAGATAATATTGCAGGCGCTCATAGCGAAATTCGAGGTTTATAGCTTCCAGTAATTCCTGCTTGGCAGCCAGGGAGAAATGGAAAGTCGAGGCGATACGGTCAGCCAGCAGCGACGGGTCTTCCATATTCATCTTGATGATATTCAACAGCTCGGGAGAGTAAACCGGGTCAAGCTGGGTTATTTCACGGACCACGGAAATTACCTGCTCCATTTTTTTCTTTATCGTCCGGCTTACAAAATGGGGTGGCTGAACCTCGCAGGCCATGGCGATGATATACGGTTCGGTCGAGATTATATCTTTTATAGCCACCCGCTTGAGGCCCTCCAGCATAACAATCTTGGAGCCGCCGGGCCCCTCGCTGACATCCCGGACGATAGTAAAAACACCCACCTGGTGAATGGGCGGGTCTTTGGGCGTTTCCACCTCGGCATGGGAATAGGAGGTGATAAACTTTTTCTTATTTTTTTGATAAAGCTTGATAACCTCGATATTTTCGGGCCGACCGATCTGAATGGTAAACATCATCCCGGGAAAAAGAACCCCGGTCATCAGGGGCAGAACCGGGTATTCGGCATAGCTGTCGGCGGCAAAAACGGGAAGCCGGCTGTTGGTTTTGATTATCATACCTGTTCCAAAGCGTCCATAATTGTTTATCAATGTATCGGCCTGAGACAGAATAATCAATAGTTGCTTTTATTAATAATAATCAAAATTCAACGCACCGGTTCCCTTTTTTCTTCCTTTTCCGTCCGGTCAGTTGACAGCCGTCAGGGCGTCGTCACTTTCCGTCACCAGTTGCCGAATTTCGTAATCGGGATGTTTTTTCAAATTATCCCGGTTGATCTTAATCTTACCCGGTTCGATATTGAGCCGGTAATAACCCAGGCGGTTGTTTTCGATAAGGGGCCGGTCCAGATTCAGGCTGGCACTTATCTCGTTTTTCATCCGGTACAGATAGCGCGCCTGGTTGAACCCGATTTCGATATCTTCCTTGTAAATCCAGCCCGCGTCCATATTGAGACGCGACCAGGCCAATTTGGTAAAATACTTAAACGATTTGCCGGTCAGGCGAACCGGGAAACCGTTAATCCTGACCAGGTACCGCTCCCGGTCAAAACTGCCGTCGATTTCTATTATCTCCGGGTCGCTGAAGACCATCGGACGGTTTTCCGAGACTGCCAGTTGCATATTAACCTCCTCTTTAAGTAAATCTATTTTGTTATTTAAAGACTTCAACTTAGCTTCGGACTTAATTATTTTCGAACGTTCTTCGAGAGGCCGGTTACAAAGACCGGCCAGGCTTTCAATACCGGCTTTCTGCAGTCGGCTGAAATCGGCCCGGTTTAAAATATCTCCCAACCGTTTCTGCATCGGCC
>JAFGNW010000086.1 GCA_016926795.1 Candidatus Zixiibacteriota bacterium | reverse complement strand
ATCGAAAAAAAACAGTTTCCATCGTGGAAGGTGAACATCCAAATCATGCCGCACGCGGACGCCCTTAAATACCGCTATGACGTGTTCGATATCACCAAAGTCTGGCCGCACAAGGACTATCCCCTTATCCCGGTCGGGCGGATGGTCTTAAACCGCAATCCGGAGAATTATTTCGCCGAGGTCGAGCAGTCCGCTTTCTCCCCCGGCAATTTCGTACCCGGTATTGCGGCCTCACCGGACAAGCTCCTCCAGGGGCGGTTGTTCAGCTACCATGACACCCACCGTCACCGGCTGGGACCCAACTATCACCTGATACCGGTCAACCAGCCGAAAAAGTCTCCGGAGAGCAACTACCAGCGCGACTCTTTCATGCGCGTCGATGAAAACGGCGGCGGAGCGCCGAATTATTATCCCAACACCCAGGGCGGCCCGGCGCCGGACGGCAGGTCGGACGACCCACCGATGGAAGCGTTCGGACACATCGACCGCACCGAGTATGACCATCCCAACAGCGATTTCGAGCAGGCCGGGATGCTGTACCGCAAGGTTATGTCCAAAACCGACCGCGACCACCTGATCGGGAATATCGTCGCTCATCTCGGCAACGCCCAGAAACGCTTCCAGCTTCGCCAGGCGGCTATTTTCTACAAAGCCGACGAGGAGTACGGCAGGCGGGTGGCCGAGGGATTGAAGCTCGATTTGAACCGGGTTAAGAAACTGGCCGCGATGACCCAGGAAGAACGGGTCAAGGAAACGCTGAAGTAGGGCGATAAAGTCGAAAGTCTCCGACATTGCGACCTAAACCGATGTTCTGTCAGGTCCTGCCCGCCCAGGTTCGCCTGGGCGAATGACCTGACAGCTTGAGTAATAACGTCATGACGAGGAGTCCGCCGTAGGTGGACGACGTGGTCATCTCAATTCTGACAAACGGTTGTCGAAAGTCTGCGACATTTCGACCTACTTTTTTTAAAGTCATCCTGAGCGGAGTCGAAGGATGACGCAACTAAAGAGATCACCACGCTTCCCCGCCAAGGCGGGTTCGCTCGCGATGACGTTCTGAAAAGTAGCATTCTTTAGGAAGAAGCAATGTCATTGCGAAGAGTCCGCCGAAAGCCGAAGGTGCGCCGGGGCGTGCGGACGTAGTGGCAATCTCGGCTGTCGAAAGTTTTCGATATTTCGACCTACCAAAATCATTCAGAACCTTATGTTGTGTCAGTTCCTGCTCGCCGCAGGTGAGTGTGAACTGACACCTTTGAATCGTTTCGTCAGGTCTTGCCCGACGTAGGAGGGTGTCACCTTACTTCTATATCTTGGCCAGAATGCCGCGGAGGTGATTTAGGCGGCGGTCCTCGTCGACCTGTCCCAAATCAATCACAATTACCGTCTGGTTATACAGCGAAAACTCCAGGGGCAGGTCGGTGGCGCGATGGAAAGCTTCGATTTCCTGGCGGGTCAGCTGGCGCTGGTCGTTGAATTGCAGCACAACCCGGCTGTTGCGGATGCGGACCTTTTCGATTCCCAGCATTGCGGCCAGGATTTTCACCGCCGTGGCCTCGAACAAGTTCACCGCCGACGGCGGCGGTGTGCCAAACCGGTCGGTGATTTCCTCGCGGATTTTCTCCACCTGGTCGAGATTGTAGCAGTCGGCCAGTCTCCGGTATATATCCACCTTGTGCTGGTTGTCGGTGATATAATAATCGGGCAGGTAAATCTCTATATTCATCTCCAGCTTGGTTTCCGGCAGGCGGACGATTTCCTCCCCCTTGAGTTCGGCGACGGTTTCCTCGAGGATTTTATTGTACAAATCAAATCCCAGTTCTTCCATATAGCCGGACTGGCGGGCGCCGAGAATCGTTCCCGCGCCGCGGATTTCCAGATCCCGCATGGCCAGCGCGAAACCGGAGCCCAGGTCCGAGTGAGCCTCGAGCGCCCGCAGGCGCTTGACGGCGTCGGCGGCGAGCAGCCTGGTCGGGGGCGTCAGAAGATAGGCGTACGCCCGGCGAGAACTTCGCCCCACCCGGCCGCGCAGCTGGTACAGCTGGGCCAGGCCGAAGCGGTCGCCGCGGTTGATGATAATGGTGTTGGCCGAGGGGATATCCAGACCGGACTCGATAATCGAGGTGCACAACAGAACATCGTACTGTTTGGCCAAAAACGCCAGCATTATTCCCTCGAGCGAGCGTTCGTGCATCTGGCCGTGAGCGACAGCGATCCGTGCCTGGGGCACCACCCGCTGCAGGTAATTGTGCATGGCTTCGATAGTCTGTACCCGGTTATGAACGAAAAAGACCTGCCCCCCGCGTTCCATTTCGCGCAGAATAGCGGTGGCGATTATCGAGGCGTCGAATTCGACGATTTCCGTGATAATCGGCAGCCGGTCCTTGGGCGAGGTATTGATAAGACTCATATCCCTCACCCCCATCAGCGACATCTGCAGGGTTCGCGGTATCGGCGTGGCCGACATGGCGAGAGTATCGACGGTGGCTTTCAGGCGGCGCAGTTTTTCCTTATGGCGGACACCGAAGCGGTGCTCCTCATCGATAATCAGAAGTCCCAGGTCCTTGAACCTGACGTCCCTGGATAGAAGGCGGTGGGTCCCGATGACCAGGTCCACCTTGCCCTCGGTTAATTCCTCAACAATTTCCAGTTGTTGTTTGCGGGTGCGGAAACGGGACAGCATGGCGATTTTGACGGGAAACTCGGTCAGCCGTTCGGAAAAAGTAGCCAGGTGCTGCTGGGCTAAGATGGTGGTCGGCACCAGAACCGCTACCTGTTTACCGGCGTCGACGGCCTTGAAGGCCGCCCGCACCGCGACCTCGGTTTTACCGTACCCGACATCACCGCAAACCAGCCGGTCCATCGGTTTCTCCTCGACCATATCCCGCTTGACATCGATGATGGCCTTTTCCTGGTCGGGGGTTTCTTCGTAAATAAAAGAAGCTTCGAGCTGTTTGAGCCAGACGGAGTCTTCGCCGAAAGCGAACCCCTTACTTGATTTACGCTCGGCATACAGTTTTATCAAATCGGCGGCCATGTCCTCGATGGCTTTCTTGGTTCTCTTCTTCAGTTTCTCCCAGCTGGGCGTACCGAGATGGGAAAGCGGGGGGGCGGAATCCTTGCCGGAATATTTGGCCACCCGGTTGAACTCCTCGATGGGCACAAACAGTCGGTCACCCTCGGCATACTGCAAATAGAGGCAGTCGCGGTTACGCTTGTCAACCGTGATAGTTTCCAGACCTAAATAACGGGCGATACCGAAATCGGTGTGGACGACAAAATCCCCTCTGTTAAGCTGGGTATAATCGGAGATAACCATCCCCTCGCGGTATTTTTTTCGGCGAACCCGGCGGTGGTAACGGCTGAAAATTTCATGGTCGGTGAGTACTGCCATACTGCCCGTCCGGCAGACAAAGCCACCGTTCAAATCGGCGACTTCGATATGGGGCTTCTCGTCCAGGCCGATTTTATCGGACAGTAAATCATCAAGGCGCTCCGCCTGGCCCCGGCTGTCGGTGGCGATAAAGTAACTCATCCTTGCGGCGTTAAATTCTTTCAGGGTTTTTTCCAGCAGGTCGAGACGGGAACCGAAGGCCGGGTGAGGTTGACAGTCGAACGAGATAACCTCTTCTCGCCCCCCGCGGAACGGCATATAATCGATAAGCGCGGCGCTGCCCAGAACGGTTTCCACCTTTCCGGCGGCGGCATAGTAATCTTCGGGACGGGGCAGTACGCTGATGCGTTTAATCAGCCGGTCGTATAACTGCCCGGCTTCATCCAGGAACGATTCAATTTCGTCATTCAGATTGTTTTTATCGTGCACGAAAACGATGTTGTCATCGGTGATATAATCCAGGAAAGAACCCTGCTCGATTCCGAACAAAAGCGAAAGCCATTCCAGGCCGGGCAGTTCCGGGTCGTTGATGTAGCGGCCGCGGATGAAGTCGGCGTCCGCTTCTGGAAGGGAGGTGAGAAATTTTTCCAATGTATCCTGGGTGATGGGGATTTCCCGGCGGGGAATTATCTTCACCCGGTCGAGATGGCCGATAGTTCGCTGAGTGGCGACCTCGAACTGCCGGATAGTGTCCACCTCGTCGCCGAAAAACTCCACCCGCACCGGTGCCTCGGAACCGGGTGTAAACAGGTCAATCAAACCGCCCCGGCGGGCGAAATCTCCGACTTCCTCGACCAGACGGACCGGACGAAAACCGAGATTGAGCAGGTGTTCGACCAGCTCGTCGATATTGGTTTCTTCACCCTTTTTAATATCCACCAGGTTGGCTTTCAGAACCGGGATAGATATTGTGGGCTCCACCAGGGCGCGAACCGGGCAGACCACCACCGCGTACGATTTATCGAGCAGCCCGGCCAGCGAGGAAATGCGCCGGCCCATTATCTCACCCACCGGGGCTTTGAAATCATAGGGTAATATCTGCCGCGAAGGAAAATGACCGACCTTTTCCTCCCCCATCAAAAACACGAGGTCATCGTAAAGGTCGTTGGCTATTTCGGAATTGCGGGTGACGACCACCAGGGGGCGGGGAATTTTCGCCGACAGGGCTTTTAAAAGCAGCGATTCGGCGCAACCGGCGAGACCGGTAACCTGCAAGCACGGTTTCTCATCTTCCTCGAATGCCCGTATTATTTTTTGAAACGGGTCGTAGTTTTGCCAGCGGCCAAGGATTTCATCCAGGCGGGTTTTAACGTCGGAAAGACGGGTAGTCATCGAAAATCATACCTGTTTCTAAATTAACACAAAAGCCCCGGTAAAAATATTACCGGGGTATGCCCCGGTAAAATATTACCGGGGTATCACTAAAAATTTTATGCAATATATAAAAAACTCAGCTTAATTCCAATATTAAGTTAAGCCTTTTGTAATATTTATCGAAAATTATAAATCGGCCATCAAGTCAGCACCGACTTCTATTTTGTCATACTGCTTTTCCCGGGCTTCATACAGTACCAGGATACTAACCCGGCGGTTGCGGGGATCAGTAGGGTTTTCGACAATCATGGGGAATTTGTCCGCATAGCCGCGGACTTCCCGCACCTGGCCCTTGAAAAGGCCAGAAACTTCCATCAACTGCCGGGCGGAATTAGCCCGGTCAGCAGACAGTTCCCAGTTGGAATAGCCGGTTTGACCGGAGTAAGCAGCGTCGGTATGACCCTCGATAACCAGGTGATTGGTCAGCTGTCCCAGTTCCTTGGCGATAGTTACGAGAACGATAGCGCTTTTTTGCAACAGCTTCGAGGAGCCGGGCTCGAAGAAAGCCGGGGAGTTTTCGGATTCGTTCAAAACAATACGCAGACCTTCGGAGGTCATCTGGACCTTGATATTTTTCTTAAGACGGTCGAAAGCCCGCTGTTTCTTGAGCTCCTCGAGTATATTTTTAGCCGTCAGAGTCAGTTGTTTTTTTTCTTCGCTACTGGGTAAAAAACTTTCTTTTTCCTGTGTTTTGATAAGGCCGATATTTTCCTTCTCGTTCTGAATAGCGGCATCGGAACCCTTGAGAACACCGGAGCGACCTTCCTGATTAAATTTACCGGGATCGCGGAAATATCCGGCCACCGACTCCTTGACCTCATCCGATTGTCCCACCAGCCACATCACCAGGAAAAAAGCCATCATGGCCGTCATGAAATCGGCAAAAGCCACTTTCCAGGCACCACCGTGATGACCGCCGTGGCCATGCTTTTTTCTCCTGATTATAATCGGTTGTTGTTCTTCGGACATAACTCAGCTATCTTTTCTTAGTTTCGTTACAGGCGGTTTCCAGTTCCAAAAAGCCCGGTCGGACCTCACTGTACAGAGTACGGCGGGCAAATTCCACCGCGATTACACCCGCCACACCCTTGTGAAAAGAAAGCAGGGCATGCTTCATACAAGCCAGGTACTGCTTCATTTCGTTATTGCGGTGCATCAGGCTCTTAGCCAGCGGTCCGACAAAACCGTAACAGCCCAGAATACCCAAAAAGGTACCGGTCAGGGCAACCGCCACGTGATGGCCGATTTCCTCCGGGGGACCATCGATAGCCGCCATAGTTATTACAACACCGAGGACCGCCGCCACAATACCTAGTCCGGGAAGGGAATCGGCGGTGGTGTTCAAGGCATCTACCGACCGCCCTTCATCTTCATGAAGAATTTCGATATCGCTTTCCATGAGGTCCTCGAGGTCGTGCGGCTGTACCGAACCGGAGATAATAACCCTCATCGTATCGGAGAAGAAATCCACCGCCTGATGATTGCTCAAAAACTTGGGGTAACGTTTCAAAATATCGCTTTCTTTGGGGTGTTCGATATGGTTTTCCAGTCCGACCAAACCGTCGCGGCGGGCAACGTTAAAGATTTCATACATCATAACCAACAGGTCCAGATAGTCCTTTTTAGTAAAGCCACCACCGAAAATACCGCTAATTTGTTTAATCATGGTTTTCATCACGGAGAGTGGCGTGGCGATAACAAGAGCGCCCAGAGCCGCCCCACCGATAATCAATAACTCCAGCGGTTGCCAAAGGGCAAGGGCTTCCCCCCCCTCCATAATGAAACCACCAACCACCCCGATCATTACAATAACTGCACCGACTATTGTAAGCATATCTTATTCTAACCCATCTTTTTAAAAAACCGTGTCATTTTCTTATTTATCCTATTTTCGTCATTTTTAGCTGATTCTATAGCTTTTAAGCGAAATCACCCGGTTTTTACATATTAATCGATTTTCATCTTTTTTTATGGAAATAAGGTAGGACAGTAATTGGCAGATTATCAATCGGTTAACCAGCCGACAGAGGTATCATAAAATCTGTAAAAACTACTTGTCAGCCCATTAAAAAGGAAGTAATTTCATCCCAATTATAAACGTAGATATGGAGGCAACGTGCGCTTATTAACTAATAAGAGACTGGTTATATTTTTAACACTGCTGGCCGTTTATGCCTTTTACAGCCTGGCTTTTGGCGCTACGGGCATCGAAGCCGGTGAGAACGAAAGCGGCCACGGTGCCAGTCCGGTGCTGGATATTCTGCTGGAACTGATAGTTATTCTTCTGGCGGCTAAACTTGGCGGCGATTTATTCGAGAGATTCAAGGCTCCTTCGGTTCTCGGTGAGCTTATTTTCGGAATAATAATCGGAAATTTGCATCTGGTCGGATTCGACGGTTTCGAGCCTTTTAAACATAATATCACCCTCGAAATTCTATCGGAAATCGGAGTAATTATCCTTCTCTTTGAGGTCGGCCTGGAATCGACCGTCAAGGAGATGCTGAAAGTCGGCGTGGCCTCGTTTATGGTAGCGGTTTTCGGTGTTATCGCGCCGTTTTTCCTCGGCTGGGGAGTAGCAATATTATTTATCCCCGACCATTCCATTTATGTCCATATTTTCATCGGGGCGACCCTGACTGCAACCTCGGTCGGTATCACCGCCCGGGTGCTCAAGGATATCGGGAAAATCAATACCAAAGAAGCCAAAATAATATTGGGGGCGGCGGTTATCGATGATATCCTCGGTCTGGTGATTCTGGCGGTGGTGACCGGGATTATAACCGCTGCAGCCTCGGGCTCTTCTGATGGTATCAGTTCCGGGGCGGTGCTCTGGATTATCGCCAAGGCAGTGCTGTTTATTGTCGGGGCGGTGGTTATCGGCGGTTTTGTCCTGCCGCGCTTTTTCAAATTCGGCTTCCGGCTCAAAGGCCAGGGAGTGCTGCTCTCTTTTTCGCTTTTAGTCTGTTTTCTGCTGGCTTACCTGGCCGGTGAGGTCGGTCTGGCTCCGATTGTAGGGGCTTTCGCCGCCGGCCTGATTATGGAAGAAGTATATTATAAGGACTTTACCGACCGCGGAGAACATCAGCTCGAGGAACTTATCAAACCTATTTCCATTTTTCTGGTTCCAATTTTCTTTGTCAGAATGGGAATGATGGTCGATTTAACGACTTTCACCGAGACCAAAATTCTCGGTTTCGCTGCGGTTTTGACAGTCGCCGCCATTTTGGGCAAACAGGTCTGCTCGCTGGCTATTTTCGATAAGCAGATAAACCGGTTTGCTATCGGCCTGGGGATGATACCCCGCGGTGAGGTAGGCCTTATTTTCGCCAGTATCGGGGCTAAGCTCATGTACGAAGGTGAACCGGTCATTGTGGCCAGTACATATTCCGCGGTGGTGATAATGGTAATATTAACGACCCTGGTAACGCCGCCGGTGCTGATGATATCGCTGCTTCGGGGGGACAAGAAAAAGCAGGCCGCGGCGGCGGTTTCATCGAATAAAAAATAGATATATTTATAGACTATCGAAAAGAGCACGAACCCGTTCGAGAAATGTTCGAGCGGGTTTTTTAATGAGTCATGCGCCGTTCAGAGCCTCCCCCGAAAACGGAGCGCTTGTAACGTACCTGCAAACAATAACAAGGCTTTAGTAATCAACTTGTCATCGGGGCAAAGCAATATGTATTTAGCAGCTTGACAAGCGATTTGATAGCAACACGTTGGATGTTCATATCGAGTGGCGTCCGCCTCGGCGGAGTAGCTCGTCGGGCTCTAATCTTTTTTCCGATAATTTTCTTTAGTCGCTTGACAAACGGTTTGTTAGCGATATATTAGAAATCTTATGATCGCGGGGTGGAGCAGTCTGGTAGCTCGTCGGGCTCATAACCCGAAGGTCGGAGGTTCAAATCCTCCCCCCGCTATTAGAATTTAAAGATAAAAACTCTTCTCAAAAGACTTAGAAATCCAACGGCAAAGCCGGATGAGTCTACCGACATAACGGCTATAAGGATTTTATTTTTCAATTTATATCACAAAAAGTGCAATTGAATTTATATACCCGATGCGGGCCTGACCCTGCTATCCCCATGGGAAAAAAAGCCTTACAAATAATCGACAATCTGGATGTTTTCGGCCCGTGATTTGCGTTATCTCGTCCTAAATAAAGAACTTAGCCAGTAGGAGAGAATATGACAGCAAGACATATCGGCGGAATTTTACTGCTGGTCTTAGTATTATTCCTGGCCTTTTCCGGCTGTGAAAAAGAGAAAATTGTCGAATCAACCGAGTACATTCACGATATCGAATATCTGGAACTTCCCCCCGAAACAGTCAGGACCTTCGATACCCTTGTTATACACGATTCAACGGTTGTCAATGCCATCGACACCATCCTGGTCTGGGATACCATCATACAAACTAATTATGTCTTTGATACTATAATTCAAACGAACTATATCTATGACACTGTCATCCAGACCAACTATGTTTACGATACGGTTTATCAGACCAATTATATCCATGATACCGTGACAGTTATCCAGAACCATTATGACACGGTGGAAGTCGTTGACACGGTCATGCTGGCCCAGTGCACTCCCAACGAGTACCTGGCGGTGGCCGCCCTGCAGTATTATTGCGACCCGCTTGTTTTTGAATTTATTTATGATGAGTTCGGGATTGAAGACGGCTGGGTTTATTATCTCTCGACTTTTCAGATTGCCCTGATGAAACAATCGGACGGAATATACGATATTTACGGTTATATCGACTACTGGATGGCCGACTGGTCGGGGTACTATCCCCTGGAATATTACTGGCGCCTGGTTCATACCGGCGGCGACCCGGCCGACCCGAGTAACTGGCAGTTAGCCGAACCGCCCGCCGCCGCCGGACCGTTCGACCCCGGTCTCAAGCTTTCCGACCAAACCAGGGAGTCTTCCCCGGCATTGCGTTAAGATTTCATTGAATAAATTGTTCGCGTCCCCGACCGTCGGGTCAGGTCGGGGATTTTTTTATATTGTTTTCCCTTCCCGGCTTTTTTAAAATTTCAGCATAAATCTATAAAAATCATCATACACACTTAAACCAAGGATGCAATATGGAAACAATGTCCGTTAATTATTGGGCGGTTCTGGTGGCCGGCGTGGTTTACATGATACTGGGGGCGTTGTGGTACTCATCGGCGCTTTTCGGGAAAGCCTGGATGAAGGGTATCGGCAAAACCAAAGAGCAGGTCAGCGCGGACGCCTCGGCGGTTAACTATATCATCGCCATTATCGGCTCGTTTATCGCCTCTTACGGGATAGCCCGGCTGATGCTTATGACCGGCCGGACTTCCATATCCGATGGTATCACGATAGCCGTGCTGGTGGGGGTTTGTTTTGTGCTTACAGCGTTCAGCGTCAACGATGCCTTCGAAAAACGACCAAGCGGACTGACGGCTATAAACGTTCTTTACCACCTGGTAAGTTTCGTCATAGCCGGGATAATCTTAGGCGCCTGGCGCTGACAAAATAAAAACTATTGAACTTACACCAGCCCTCAGACTGCCCGAAATAGAATTTTTGACGACCGGGGGCTGGATTTTTTTAAATTATTAATAAAACCCGATATTCGTTTGTTTTTCCCGAACTATAAATTATTATTATCGTTTAAAAAAATATTATACAAAGCCAAGGTCTTAACATAAATACATCGGAACCGGTCGGCTAATAATACAGTTTTACGGTCTGAGGATATGATATGCTGTTTTTTCTTATTGTCATAATAGTCTTTGCCCTGATGTACGGCTATATCGGCTGGCGGATTATTGTCCCGGCGGCGTTCAGCCTCCCGGTCAATATCATCTTATGGGGACTGCTGGTAATCTTTCTAATCCTGCCGTTCTTCACCCATATCGCCCGTTATTTCGGATTCGAGGGGGGCTGGGTCGATGTACTGGCCTGGATAGGTTATCTAAGTTTCGGATTTCTGACTTTGCTTTTCGCCCTTTTAGTTACCCGGGACCTGATTCTTATCATAACGCTCGGGGCGCAAAAAATTTATCATATAATCAGCAATTTGGGAAGTTCCACATCGACAATTGCGGAGACGGCTGACCCGGTCCGGCGTCGCTTTATTATGAATTCTCTAAATGCCGCACTGGTCATCGCTGCGGGCGGGCTGACCGGTTACGGTTTGTTCGAGGCCCTGCGGCGGCCGAGGATTGTCGAAGTGAATCTGCCCATCGAAGGTTTGCCGAAAGATCTCGACGGTTTCACCATCGCCCAGATTACCGATATCCATGTCAGCCATACTTTAAGGCGGCCGTTCGTACAAACGGTGGTGGACATGGTCAACGACCTGCAACCGGATCTGGTCGCCCTGACCGGAGATTTGGTGGACGGCAACGTAGCCGAGTTGGGTGACGATGTCGCCCCGCTGGCCGATTTGAAAGCCCCCTACGGCGCATACTTCATCACCGGCAACCATGAGTACTATTCCGGGGTGGAGCAGTGGCTGAAGGAAATCCCGCGACTGGGCTTCAAAGTATTGATAAACGAACACCGTCTTATCGAACGGGGTGAGGGCCGGCTGCTTCTGGCCGGCGTGACCGATTTCACCGGGGGCTCTTTCCGAGCGGACCATATCTCCGACCCGCACCGGGCGCTGGCGGGCGCGCCGGAGAGCCATGCCAAAATTCTCCTGGCTCACCAGCCCAAAAGTATTTTTGAGGCCGCCAAAGCGGGCTTTGATTATGTCATCTCCGGCCATACTCACGGCGGACAGTATTTCCCTTACCATTTCCTGGCGGCCCTCGCCCAGCCCTATATTTCGGGGCTGCACGAGCACGGCAACACTCGTATTTATGTAAGTAACGGTACCGGTTACTGGGGTCCGCAGCTTCGCATCGGCGCCCGCTCCGAAATCACCCTGCACCGGCTGGTGTCAACTTGATTCGTTTTCAAAACTCAAACGAATCATACTGCCCCATCTTGACTTGTATCTTGCCTTTCTCGACTTTATAGACCAGTTCATCACCTTTCGTCGACAGCGTTCTATTATCGGTTTCATTTGGGTCTTTTAAAGTAATTGTCCGCCATTTCACCGGGCCGATTTCATCTTCGCTCAACGGCAAGCCTTCTTTAAAATAATGAATGGTGACCACCGACTCGCCGTCGCTTATATTCACCATAAAAGTACTGATATTATCCCAGCCCTCTATCTTGTACCGGAATTCCCCGCCGGCGGCGACATCCATCTCGGTCATTTCCTGCCATTTGGCGGTAGCCGTGAAACTGCCCTTATATACGTAAACGACAAACTCATCGGCCGCAGCCGGGGTTTCATGCCGTACGGAGTAGAGGGTCCCGGTTAAATTATAGTAATCTTTTTCCTTTTTAAGCGGCCGGCCGTCCTTGAACGGAATTACTCTAGCCACCGTTTCTGTATCAGAAGCATTTTTTGACTGAACTTTCAGCGATTTTCCCGGCGCGACTTTAATGCGGATAATATCACCGGCGGTCATCGCCTGTTCGAACGGCGGCACCAAAACCGGGGCGGTTTCGATACCCGAAGCCCAGGCGGGAATTTCAACCGGCAGGCTTTCCGGGTCAATCCATTTGGTGAAGCCTTCGGGAATGTTGAATTTGGCATCATCGATCGGACCTTCGGTGATATTGGACAGCTCGATAACCCATCCCCGGTCGTCGTGCGCGACAATCTTAACCGGGAAACCGAGTTTCCGGGCCACCCATTTGGATACTACGACGGTGCCCTGCATGGTAACGGTGAATTTATCGCATTCATAACCGTTGACGGTTTCCGTACCGGTTTTCTTCTCTTCCCCCATTGACGCAGTATAGATATAACCCTGAAACGGGTCGTTCATGACGCTCATCATATCGTCACTGGGGATTTCCCGGAATTCCTTCGCGGACATGATAACGACCACCGTTTTTTTCTGTTCGTTATCCACTATTATCTGCAGTTGTTCACCGCTTTCTTCGAGGAACATACTGTATTTGGTCCCCTTGACATATAACTTGCTTTTTTTGATTTTTTCACCCTGGGTGTCGGTCATGTCGGCCGAAAATTCTGCCGCGGTTGTCCGACCGGCGAAAAAAGCCAGAATGAAAAGAAACGCGATGGCTCTCAACCTGCCGAAAGATTTGTTCCTGCCCATAACTTCTCCTTTATCAAAGCCCTGATTATAGAATTGTCAAAAATCCGCCAATAAATTACAAAGAACGCTGCTTATCCGGCGTTCACAAATTTTGGAATAATCTCAGATTATTGTTCAGATTTTAATAAAGAGTACAATCTTACTCTCAATTTTGCAAGTTTTTTATTTGCCCGATTGCGGCGAGATTTTAAGAAGCAGCGGTATTGCTATTTGACAACTTGCGATATTGTTGAAACAAGGAAATTGATACAGGCAGAATATTAAAAAATATCATATTAAAAAAAGGTATCATCTTTGAGAAAATATTTTTTAAAAATACCTGAACTTTTATCGATATTTTTCGTCTACACAGAAAGAGACCGGGATTTCACAGAGTTCCGGTCAAGGGCTGAGGTATCAGCCCTGAGAAATACCGCGATTTCAAGGGCCAACCTTTTATTTAACACCTAAAAAATTAGGCAAGGGAGAAGAACGTTTATGAGGTTGATAAATTACACCGAAGGTTCAAAGATATTTGTACTGGTGGTAATAAGCTTGTTGATATTATCTTTTCCCGCCCCGGCATCTACGACGTCGCAGCCGGTTTTCAATCCCAACCTGGAGATAACGAAAACCGCGGGTGAAATCGATATCGACGGCGTACTTGATGACCCGGGCTGGCAAAAAGCCGTCTGGACGGAAAATTTCGTGGAAAGAAACCCCGGCGACAATATCGCCCCGCTGGTCAAAACCAAGGTTATGGTCACGTACAACGAAGACTATCTCTTTGTCGGATTCATCTGCTATGATGACCCGGCCACCATCCGCGCCACCATGTGCCAGCGGGACCAGTTTTACGGTAACGACGCGGTTATAGTATTGCTCGACACCTACGGCGACGCTACCTGGGCGTACGAGTTTCATGTCAATCCTTACGGTGTTCAGAAAGACTACCTGTGGACGAACATTGTCGGGGAAGATGCCGGTTATGACATTATCTGGAACGCAGCCGCTAAAATCACTGAAACCGGTTACCAGGCGGAACTGGCCATTCCGTTCAGCAGTATCCGCTTTCCCAATCATGACTTGCAGAACTGGAAGATGGATTTCTGGCGTATTCATCCCCGAGAAAGCTACCACCAGTATTCCTGGGCGGCTTATGACCGTAACGAACAGTGCTGGCCGTGCCAGTGGGGAACGGTGAACGGCCTCAGTAACGTGCATCCGGGCAAAGGCATCGAAATCCTGCCGTCGCTGATCGCCAACCAGAACGGTTCGGTGACCGATGCCTACGACCCGGACGTTCCCTTCGAAAACGAAGACATCAAAGGTGAAATATCCCTGGGCGGCAAGTACGCCCTCAATTCCGACGTCACCCTGGAAGCCACCTACAATCCCGATTACAGTCAGATTGAAGCTGACGCGGCGCGAATCGACGTCAATACTCCGATCGCTCTGTACTACTCCGAAAGACGGCCGTTCTTCCAGGAAGGCCAGGATATCTTCCGCACTCTTTTCAATTCCTTTTACACCCGAACCATTCACGACCCGCAGCTGGCCGCCAAACTTACCGGTCGTTCCGGCCCTTATCGTTTCGGTTTCGTCTCGGCCGTCGATGAAAATACGTTTTACATCGTCCCCAAATACGAGAGCAGCAGTTACGCCAATGTCGGTAAAAGTTATGTCAACAGTTTCAGGAGTTTGCGTTCGTTCGGGGAAAGTTCCCAGCTCGGCATCATCCTGAACGACCGCCGTTACGAAGCCGGCGGATACAACACCGTGTTAGGTCTCGACCAGCGCCTGAGACTGTCGCGTAATTATGCCGTCACCGGCCAGTACCTGGTCACCTTCACCGAGGAACCCGATGACACCGCCCTTTATAAAAGCTCCTCAACTTTCAATGAGGGGAAACATACCTATAGTTTCGACGGCGAGTCGTTTACCGGTTACGCCTTTATTAGCCAACTCAGGCGCAATGCCCGTAACTGGAATTTTTACATCGATTATAATCAGGTCGGACGAACTTATCGCACTGAAACCGGTTATGACCCCTGGGTGAATTATCGTAACCTCTCCTCCTGGACCGGTCACACCTCATATTTCGAAAAGGGCTTTTTAGAACGGATTACTCCTCAGGCCTATATCGAGACCCGGTGGAATTTCGAGGGCGACCGGAAATGGACCCATTATAACATTTCCCTGGATGGACGGATTCGGTACGCGCAGACTTATTTATCCTTGTATTACAGCAACGGCGATGAATTGTGGGCGGATACGCGTTTCGAAAATCTCTGGGGGTGCGGTTTCTATGTCAACAGCCGGCTGAGCGATCAGGTGGGCATGGAGTTTTCCGCCAACCGGGGGGTGGACGCTGCCCTGAACGTCATGAAAAGAAGCAACGAAATTTCTTTATCGGCCGGTCTCGATTTAAAACCCATCGACCGGCTGCTGGTCGAGCCCTATTTCGAATATCTCATAGGCAACGCGGTCGACAACGATGAAAAGGTGTACGAAAACTATGTCTTGCACACCCGGCTGCGGTTCCAGGCCACCAAGGCGCTTTCACTGCGGCTGGTGGTGGAATACACTTACCGGGAACAACTCTACCCGGTCTGGAACGGCTCCGAATATAATTACGTTACTCTAAAAGACAAGTACTGGAACATCGACCCGCTGATAACCGTCCAGTTGAGTCCCTTCTCCATTTTCTATATCGGTGCGGCGTACAGCTATGATCGTCTCCCCAGTGACCTCTACCCGTTCTATGCATCCGAACCGGATCTTTCCCTTGCCCCTGTCTGGTCGCTGTCCTCGCGTCATTTCTTCATGAAATTACAGTATCTGTTCCAGACCTGAGTTATGCCCGAACCATAAAAAGGAAGCGGCCTGTCCGACGCTTCCTTTTTTTTATACTCTTCTTTCTATTCGTGTCTCAGGGAATCCACCGGATTGATGCTGGCCGTTCTGACAGCCTGGGTGCTCACGGTCGCGAACGTGATAACGGTCGTTATGAATGCCGCCAGGGCAAATACACCCCAGCTCAAATCGATTCGGAAGGCGAAGTTTTCGAGCCAGCGGGTCATAGCCAGGTAGGCCGCCGGCCAGGCTATTAAATTGGCGATTATGACCAGCGCCAAAAATTCTTTCGACAACAGGCCGACAATATTCGGCACCGTCGCCCCCATGACTTTACGGATACCGATTTCCTTGGTCCGCCGTTGCGCCGCATAAGCCGTCAAACCCAGCAGACCGATACCGGAGATGAATATCGCCATCAAAGTAACATAGACCACCACCTTGCCCGTGATTTCCTCCACCCGGTAAAGACGATCGAACTCGGTGTCGAAAAAGCGGAGAGAAACGTTGACGTCCGGAGCGATTTCCTTGATTTTGTTTCTGATGAAACCTATCGTTCCGCTTATATCATCCGGTTTGATTCTTATGCACATGTAACGGCCGTATTCCGACAGCCCCAGCATGAATGGTCGGATTTCCTTATAAGCCGATTCGGTGTTGAAATCCCTTATGACCCCGATAATGGTCGCGGGCTGCTCCCAGGATGAACCCGGGGCGATGACTATGTCACGACCAACCGGGTCGGTAATCCCCATGGCCCGCACTGTCGCTTCGTTCACGACACACGCCTGCCTGGCGTCAGAAGGGAATTCCCGGGAAAAGAACCTGCCCTCGGCCATTTTCATCTGAAAGGTTTCAAGATAATTGTAATCGACGGCGTTAAAACCGATGTCGAATGACTGCCCGGGCTGTTTTCCCTCCCAGCCTATGCCGAACGAGGTCCACCATTCCACCAGGCTGTTGGTTGAAACCGTAACCTTCTCGATTTGGGAATTTTTCAACAATTCGCTTTTAACAACTGTTGTTTGGGGGATCAGCGATCCGGGCATATTGAAAAGTACAACCTGTTCCTTCTCGAAGCCCATATTCATATTCTTAATATAATCAAGCTGTTTGTAGATAACCGTTACGGCGATAATCAGCATTATCGAGACGGTAAACTGAACGGTAACGAGAATTTTTCTGAGGGTCAGATTACCCGTCAAGGCGGAGCTTTTTTTACCCTTACCCCACCGGGGCAGGCGGACCGCCCAGGTTTGATTTCTCAGGATTACGATTGGCAAAAAAGAAGAAAGATAAAAAGCCGGGTAGCTCCCGGAAATAATCCCGGTGAGCAGGGCCACACCCAGAAGCAAAATAAAAAGCGAGCCGGAGTAATCCAGGGTCATCTGAAGTCCCGTGACGCTGTTAACGAAGGGCATCAGCAACTCGACTATCAGGAATGCGAACAACAGGGCTATTAGTGACAGCATCACCGATTCCGCCAGAGTTTGTAAAACCAGCTGGCGGCGGTTGGCTCCGAATACTTTTTTAACGCCAATTTCCCTGAAACGGGTTTCCGAACGAGCGGTCGCCAGATTCATGAAATTGATACAGGCGATAAGCAATATCGCGACGGCCAGGGCGGAGAAAATCAGGACATAAACATAACGTCCGCCACCACCCAGTTCGTACAGGTGTCCGTCCTTGAAGGGTGCCAGATACAGATTATTTTTTGTATCCTGTTGATTATGGTCGTTGTAAACATCTTTTATTTTGCCACTGATCGTCTGAGGGTCGCTGCCGGGTTCGAGCAGAACGAAGGTTTGGATACACTTGATGTCCCATTTTTTGTAGCTTTCGGAACCGATAGCGCAGGACACCAGAAATTCAAAGCCGATGTCGGTGTTGTCAGGGTTGTTTTTCATAACACCGGTAACGGTCAGAGTTTGGTTGCCGAATTGTATTGCTCGACCGACCGGGTCCTCCTTGCCAAAAATCCTTTCGGCTAATTTTTCAGTAATGATAATCGAGGAGGGATCGGTAAGGGCTGTTTGCGCGTCACCTTCGATAAAGGGAAAAGAAAACATTTTCAGAAACTGCGGGTCGACGTACCTTCCGGAACCGGCGAAATCTTTCCCCCCATATCCCAGTTTCCATCGTTCAAGATTGGACATTCTTGAAGCGGACTCAATCTCCGGGTATTCGCTTTCCAGATACTCGGCCAGGGCTCCCACCATCTGACCGCTATAATGCTTCCCGTCCTCGGTCGTAAAAGCCACGCTGTACAGCCGGTCCAGGTTATCATGAAAACGGTCGAAACTCCATTCAAATTGAACCCACAGCAAAATCAACACCGCGAACGACATCCCCACTGCCAGACTGGCGATGTTTATGGCGGAGTAACCCTTGTGCTTTCGAATATTTCGCAGAAACACTTTTATATAATGTCTGACCATGATTCCTTTCCCTATTATTTGAGTATAATCATTAATATGACTTTATATTAATTACGAGCAAGAGAAGTGCCGGTTGCAGCAACCTGTTGCTATTCTTTAAGTAAGTATTATCATTAGGATACCAGATGTCCGTTTATGATACAATAATTGTTCGCTGGCGGACATAAATCCTAAAAAAGGAGAAAGAGAGACAATGCAATTTCAAATAAAATTCACAGCCCCCGTTTTAATAGGTATGGTTCTCATCTGCGGATTTTTATTCCCGGGCGCGAAGACGAACGGTGAGAGCCGGCCTTTTGACCCCTCCGCCCGGCCTTTGTTAAGAAAGGACAGTACCATTGGGGAACGTTTCCGGGTGCTGGGCGATTTAAACTGCGATGGTCGGGAGGATATGGTGCTGTCGGATGATATCGCCGATTTTGCTCAGATGGGTATTAAATTGTTTCTCTATCTTCAGGATACAGCCGGTAATTACATCCTGTACGACAGCATATTTGCCAAGCCCGGCTCCCTGGCGGTGGAAAATTACTGGAAGGGTCCACGGTTGTGGACATATGTCCGCAAGAACGCCCAGAGCGGTATTTTATCCTGCAGCGAAATCAGCGATTCGGGACTGACCGACTGGCACAGCATGGTTATTTATCCCGGCGACGGCGGCACTGATATCGGCAATGGCATTTTAAAAGCGGTGTTCGACAACTCCGACAGCCGGCTGGAAATACAGAAAAGCCAAACCGAGGGTGACCGAGTCAATTGGTTGCCTTACCGCTGAAACAAACCAAACATAAAACCAAGATTCTTCGAGACGGGATTAAACAGGAAAATCACGGAAAAGGGAACATCAGAGAACGCCCGATTCGGGACCCATCAGGCGCGTGAACTGTTCGAGCAATTCCCGGTTGAAAGCTGCCCGATTCTCGAACATTTCCTTCAAAGCCGGGTATGGGTCGATGGCCGAGCGGTAAACCCGGCGGGTGGTCATAGCGTCGAAGACATCGGCGATAGCCACAATCTTGCTGAAGCGGTGTATTTCGTGACAGCCGATTCCTTTCGGATAGCCGGAACCGTCCTCCCGCTCGTGATGCTGAACAATGGGATAATAAGATGCCGGAGAGATAATGTCGGTCTCTTTGAGGATTTCGAAACCCCACTGCGGATGCATTTGAATCAATTCGATTTCCTCGCTTGTCAGGGGTTCTTTTTTATTGAGGATAGCTTCCGAGATTCTGGTTTTGCCGACATCGTGCAGAATCGCCCCGGTACCGAGAATATTGAGTTCCTCGATATCTTCCATACCGATATATTTCGCCAGAGCCAGCGAAAAGGTACAGACATTGACCGAATGGGTGTAGGTATAATAATCGAACGACATTACTTTCAGCAGGTTATGAAAAGCGCTTTTCTTATGCAGGATGAAGGAAACGGTGTTTCCGACCAATTCTTCGGTACGCTCGATATTATCCCGCAGGGTTGGTTTACTCAGTACCTCCCGAACCAGCAAATTGGCGCTGTCATAGACGATACTGGCTTTCACCGTTTCATCGATGCCGTCGTCATTGATAATATCCCTGATGTTATTTTCGATATATCTCTGATACAACTCTTTCATCGAGGATGAGACATAGAGATGTTTGATATTGTTATCCAACAGACTTCGGCGGTTTTTTTCGTTAAACGGCAACAGGGCATTACGGTAAAGAACCAGTTCCGAGCCGTTGTCGATATAGAGGTCAAATTCCAAGATACTGTTGACTCTTAAGGACTCGAGATGAATGACCAGAAAAGCAGCTTTGTAAGTTTTTGTTTTAAGATCCAGGTCCATGTAACTCCCCACAATTATAAATTAATATCGGTAAATACCCTGTCTACTTGAGTTTCTGGACAAAAAGGTAGGTTTTATAAAGATGAACACGGCTGAAAATAATGATTTAATAATCCTTCACAAACGGTAAACTAATAATATATATAATAAAAGCTCAGTTGCAGAATTTTCGTTGCGGCAAGTTTTTTTCATTTTTGGTATCGTGAAACAACTTTTTCGAGAAACCGGATATGATTAGTACCGTTTGCACTGTTCCCTTGACCAGTCCGGGAAATTGTTTACCTTAAAGTTAATACCGACAACGGGAGAATTCTTCTTAAATTAAACCTTCACAACTCGGAGGTATCAATGAGCCCCGACCGACCCAAACCGGACTGGTCAGCCGGATACTGGAAAGACATGTTAATTTACCAGCGCAAACAGATGATTCGCGATGATTCGTTTAAAATGATAATCACCTGGCTGGAGTTCAAACCGGGCTTGGACGTGGTCGATATCGGCTGCGGGCTGGGCTATCTGGGTTATACTTTCTGGCCGTTTTTCGGCGAAGGGGGACGCTATACCGGAATTGACCTGAACGACCGGCTGATTAAAGAAGCCGAGCAAAAAGCCCGCGATTGGGCTAAAGGCGGGCAGGTATCGTTCCGGGTCGGCGATGCCGGCCGATTGCCCCTTCCGGACAACAGTTCCGATATCGTCATGTGCCAGACGCTTCTTATGCACCTTGAGAGACCGCAACAGGCCCTGGCCGAAATGGTGCGGGTAACCCGGCCGGGTGGGCTGCTGGTCTGTCTCGAACCGGACAACCACAATCCGACCCTGGGGGAGCTGTTCAATTCCATGCCCGAACGCAGCATCGAGGAACATCTTCTACACGTCAAAGTTCAATTGATTAGTCACCGGGGACGGATTAAGCTGGGCAACGGCGACCGAAGTATCGGCGTTAAAGTCCCTCACCTGATGAAAGAGGTCGGCCTGGTCGATATCGACGTCCGCACCAACGACCGCACCCATTATATCGAACCCCCCTACGAGGACATGCTCCAGAAACGCAGTTTGGAACATCTGAAAAAATATCTGCTGGACGACGACAACCGGGCCAATCTCATCGCCCGAGAAAGAGAGGAGTTTCTGGCCGGAGGAGGTGATTTAACCGAGTACGAAAAATACCGGTCAATGTCCGATAAGTACCT
>JAFGNW010000085.1 GCA_016926795.1 Candidatus Zixiibacteriota bacterium | reverse complement strand
TTATTTAGAAGTGATACGATTAATCGCCGCCAAACGCAAGCCCTATTTTGAAGATTTTTTTATATATTCGTAACCGGTTGCCGTACAATACGGTAATTTATTTGGGATGGTAGGTCGAAATGTCGTAGACTTTCGACAACCGAGATTGCTATGTCAACCGCCTTTGGCAAACGCCTCGCAATAATGTTATTATTGTTCGTTGTTGTATTGAAAGAAAGAGAACGTCATCGCGAGCGAACCCACCCCGGCGGGTGAAGCGCGGCGATCTCTTTTATGTAGGTCGGAACCTTTACGGTTTCGACACATGTAAAGTCACCCTTCAACTCCGCTCAGGGTGACCAGGCTAGCCTGGATCAGATAAGTGCCCGGCAGATCCTTCGAAAACTCAGGACATGTGTCTACATCTGCCGAAGGCTGGGGCACATGTGGATATGTGCCGCCCACAAAAATGTCGTAGGTCGAAATATCGGAGACTTTCGACAACCGAGATGGCCGCTTCGTCCGTACGCCCCGGCGCACCTTCGGCCTACGGCGAACTCCTCGCAATGACGTTGCTACTTCCTAAAGAATACTACATTTTAGAACGTCATCGCGAGCGAACCCGCCTCGGCGGGTGAAGCGCGGCGATCTCGTTTTGGTAAACTCACAAAACTCAGGTAGACCAGGATCCCTGCGATCCTGCCTGTTTGAAATCTACGAACAGAAGGAAACCAATATTAAAAGGCAGCATCTCAGGGATCGCAGGGATGCCGCTCTACGGTAACTGGCTGACTGTTAAAATTGTCGAAAGTCTTCGACATTTCGACCTACAAAAATCTACCTCTCCCACCTGTACAGCTCCGACACCGTCCCGTCTTCTGTATCTATCCCCACCCCGTAATTGTTCGCGCCGAAAGTGCTGTCGTCTTTAGACGGGGTGAACCATATCGTGTTGTTTTTCACTTTGGGATGCTCGTATTCCTTGTCCTCTTTAAATGTAATATATGTGTCGGTACCGCCGATGTCAATAAAACCGCCGAAGGATTTGGCGTAGGAATTATAGGCGTTAAACCGGCCCGGTTTTAAAAAGTCCTCGCGGAAAGTCGCCTCGCCCAGGCCGGGAGTGTTCTCGCCGAGATAATATTTATCGTCCCCGCCGATATCTATCAAAAAAGCGTTGGAGCGAATCTGCGCCAGACCCATCGAAATGATTTTCGCCCGGTAAATATCGTCGCCGTTTTTATTTATCAAAAAGGCGTTGGTGTAATCCCAGCCGAATCCGAGCCCGGCCCCGGAGGTCTCGTACAGCTCATGCCGGTCGTTGCCGTTTTCATCGATTAAAATCCCGTTGCAATAATGCGCCCCGGAACCCTGGGTGAAATAACAGGATTCGTAGGAGTCGTCGCCGTTCTTGTCCAGCGCGATACCGGTCCCGAACCAGTAACCGATCCCCAGCGTCCAGTTGCCGCTGTAATACCGGTCGTCGCCGTGGATATCGATAATCGCGCCCAGCCCCCCCGCCCAGGCATGGCCGTCAGAACCGTCGCCTCGCCGTCCGAACCCGGCCCCCTGGGCGTTGTTGCCGTTGATTTTCATCTCGCTGTGATAATCACCGCGATTGAAAACCTCGGCGTAAGGTTCGGCGATATATTCATCCTTACCGCTAAACGAGGCCAGCACCCCGACCCCGCCGCCCACGCCACCCATACCTTGCCCATCACCAAACAGATAGTATCTGTCGTCGCCAGTGCCGTCGAGACACAAACCGATTCCGAAATACCCCGCCCCCTGCCCCGAGAGGCAAGCCTCATAGTTGTCGTTACCTTCACGGTCGAGTAAAACCCCGACCCCAAAAAGCCCCGCCCCCTGGGCATAGGTCGAGCTGTTGTACCGGTCGTCGCCTTCGGAGTCGATTACAACCCCAACCCCCAAAAGACCTACCCCGGTTGAAGGCGGGTAAGTCCCCTTCTCGTATCCGTAATAATCATCGCCGCCCATATCGATAACGACCGAGACCGGGTTGGACAGCGAGGCGGTCGCCCCCGGCGTGCCCTGGTAAATCATCTGGCGGCCAAAATCGATTATCAAAAGGGAATTGGTCGCGTCGTATTCCATCCAGCCGGGGATAGGGGCGCGGATAGAGGCAAAAAACGAGGTCGGCTTTTTATCTTTGAGGAAAACGGGGGAGAAGACGGCGATTTTCCCGAACGGCGTCGGGACTTCCATCTCAAAATCATCGGGTATCTGTTTTTTGAATTTGATAAGTTTCCGCTCGGCTTTTTCGGCGGCGGCGACAACTTTCAGGGCGGCGTAATGAAGCGAGGGCCAGTCGATAGTTTGCGCGATATCGTCCAGCACATAATAATACACCATCCCGTCCCCCTGGGTGTCGGAAAGGTCCCGGATATTGAAGGCTTTTTGCATATCGTCCGGGTCGCAATTGCGAAAAGCCAGATTCCGCCAGCGAATAGCGTCGGCCAGATTTACAATCAGTTCGGCCAGGACGGTTTTAACCGTATCCGGCAATTCATCCGTCATACTTCGCATGTCTTTTTTCAAATCGGGCCATTCGGAGTGGCTGCCGAAAGTATAAAACTCGATTTCGCGGTCGGCCAGGGCGTACAATTGTTCGATAGCCGTAACCAGCGGTTCATCTCCCTCAGGAGCCGGGACTAAATTAGCCGAGTAATCGCGGAACCCGCCCAGCTTCTTGTCCACCCCGAGGTTATAGACGAGCTTATACAGGCCGTTGAAATTGCTGTCGGCGTAGGCCGGGTCGAGATAGGTTTCGACGGCGTTACCCATGACGGTGGCATAGTCGTAGAGTTTTAACGGCTCAGCGAAGAGGGCGTCGAACGAGGTCAACTTGTGGGGGATATCCAGCGGGAATCGGTTCCAGTAACCTTTGGGGTGTATCCCGAGGTCCGATTTTTCAAAACCGACCTCGTTTAAAATTCTATTCAGAATATCCTCGCTGTCCTGGGCGGTAATACCGCCGGACAGAATAAAAGCTATACTTAAAATAGTGATGATTTTTTTCATGACGGGTTCTCCTTATTAATGAATTAATACTTGAAAATAAGAGCTTTCCGTCCGGTCTGTAAACTATAAAAGCAGTCCATAAAAAAAGGCGCCCCGGAAAGGGCGCCCTCAAAAGCGATACCCGCTTTTAGCTCTGCGATTTTATCTTATGTTCTCTCAATAACTGTTCTCATATATATACTGCCGCAAATCCTCGATATCCATATCCTGCAGCCGTTCTTTTTTAGCCTGCAGTTGATAGCGGTTGTAACGCCTGACTTTGGTGTCGATTTTTTCTTCGGAAAAGGTTAGCTGCCGGTTCTTTTTGCTGGTATTATTTCTCTTTCCAGCCCCGAGTCTTAGTTTCTCTCCCATCTTTCCTCCGGAAAACTATTTCAATAACTTCATTCAGTATAAAAATTAAATCGGCAATTCAGCTTGTAATTTGTCGATTAGCCTGGAGTTTTTTTATATTTAACGTCGAAATGAATAAAAATTTATCAGCGCCAGAGGCGGCTTTTTCTTTCTGCAGGGCGTTTCATAATATTAACCCAGTTTCACAAATCCGCATTTTTTTGCCTATGTTAATTTAATCTGTTTAAGTACGTCCGTCCGGCTTTCAGGAGCTTTATCTTTTTATCGTGAAACAACTTAATGTGTCTGGCCGGGGGTCCGGCGGCGAAATTCCCGCGATGGCACCCCTATTGCATTATCCGGTTGTGGATTAAATACAAGAGTTAGGAGTCACCATGTTAGAGTGCAAATATCATCGGGGTTTTTCAACGGAAAGATTGGAATCCATACAGGAACCGAAAGTTCGCCGGGACGAAAAGGGATTCTATATCATGACTCTGTCCGAAAAAAGCAAAGTCTATTTTGAAGACTTTTATAATTTCATGGAAATGACCTATGAAAGGTCTCTGAAAGAAAAAGAACTGATTCAGAATAAAATCGCCTGTACGCCGGTCGATAAATCCGAACTGCTTTCGTTCTACCGGGCCAAATCCATTATAATCGATCTCCTGCTGCGGACCATCCGCCGTTTCTATACTGATGGTTCCAATCTGGGGGTTATCATGACCCCCTGGTGCTTCGGCACCGTGATGCTGGAGAAGGTCGAGGTTTACCGCGAGCGGCTCAGCAAGGGCGAGGTTCAGGACGAGAATATTGTCGACTATCCCTACTATGTAATTCGTTACATCGACGAGATTTATAAAACCTCCCTGCTGGAGCTTTTCGATTTCCCCGAACAGGCGTTCCAGATGAGATGGCAGTATTCCGAACTTCTGAAAAGATATTCCAAAATGCTGACCGACATAACCAGCTCCCTGAATTCGGTTATCAAATCCGTAAAAAATCTCGGTTCGAAATAAGTCCTACCTTAAGTTAATTCCTGTAAAAAAACCTCCGGTTTATTCCGGAGGTTTTTTTAATTCATTCGGGAATTCTGCCGATAAATAAATAGATAGGATAGAAGCGTTAATACCGCATTTTTGACGGTTTTATGAAATTAATTAAGGTCTATGACGTCGACGGCTGTTAAAAATAGGGTTCAAAAGAAATTTCTGCCTATCTACCTGGATTCCATCCGGGTGGATTCGGTTCTGGATTTTGACCTGTTTATCAAGGTCAATAACCAGCTGGTGCTGTACCGTTCGGCCGACCTGCCGTTTACCGAACGAACCCGTCAGAAGCTGGTCGAAAATAAAGTTGACCGACTGTATATCACCAACGATAACCGGGCCCGGTACCAGATTTATATCGAGAAGAACCTGGACAAGATTCTCACCGACACCAAAATCCGTGAGGATAAGAAAGCCGGTATTTTATACGAGACCTCGACCAGCCTGGTCCGGGACGTTCTCAATAATCCCACCTACGGCGACAACATCAAACGGTCTCAAAGTCTGGTCAGCAACACTATCAGCTATATCCTGAAAGGCCGCCAAGCTTTCCTGAACCTGCTGAAAATCACGTCGTTCGATTATTATACCTATACCCATTCGGTGAACGTCTGCACCTTCGCCATAGCCCTGGCCCAGCAGCTCGGTTTCAAGGACGAGGAGTTCTTAAACGAACTGGGGGTGGGGGCGCTCTTGCACGATGTCGGCAAGTCCAAAATTTCGGAGCGGATTCTCAACAAGCGCTCGGCTTTGAACCAGATCGAATTCGAAATCATGAAAAAGCATCCCAAATGGGGGGTGGAAATACTCGCTGAAACCGACCAGATTGCCCAGACCAGCTATTTCCCGGTACTGCAGCACCATGAGCGGGGCGACCGCCGCGGGTACCCGTCACGCCTGTCTCTCGATGAGGTTCATACTTATTCCAAGATAGTGGCGATCGTCGATTCGTTCGACGCTATGACCACCGAACGGGTGTATCAGAAAGCCATTGACACTTTCCCGGCTTTGAAAATCATGTTCAACCTCAAGGGAGCTTACGACGAGCGGATTTTGACCACCTTCGTCGAACTGATGGGACCCTCCGGTCTTCTGGAAATTTAAGTTCTTTCTTTTTTTCATTTTCTGTTAATAATTCAGATCCGAATTATCCCGATTATTTTATTTATTTTCATTGGCCTGCGGCTCTTCAATGATATATATTCTTCCCAATTTATATATTGGAGGTATTATGAAGGAAATAATCAAGACCGATAAAGCCCCGGCCGCTATCGGTCCCTATTCCCAGGCCGTCAGGGTTAAGGCTGACAATCTTATCTTTTGCTCCGGTCAAATACCGATGGACCCCGCCACCGGCGAAATTGTCGGGGAGACGATCGAGGAACAGTGCCGGCAGGTCATGAAAAACCTGGAGGCTGTTTTGAGGGCCGCGGGGGCGGATTTCAGCCGGGTCGTCAAAGCTACAATATACCTGGCCGATATGAAGTATTTTGCGAAGGTAAACGAAATTTACGGCGGTTATTTTAAGACCGACCCGCCGGCCCGGGCGGCATTTGCCGTGAAAACCCTGCCCAAAGAAGTGATGGTGGAAATCGAAGTTATCGCGGCTGGTTGAGAAGGAAAAGCCATAAATCAACAAACAAGATACATTTTGTATTGTATGTTTGGCTTATCTGATTATTATACCATAGTTTGGCATAATCGTCAGTTACGTCTTAAAAAACGGCTCTTTCGCTATGTTAAAATCTTTCAATGAAAAAAGTTTTAAAAATACTTGACAAAAGCCGAAAACAAGCTTTCTTAAAACTTCAAAACTTGTGAAAACAGTCACATACTATTCGAGATTGTAACGAAGGTTGACAGCATGCTTGAATATTTGGCGGTTTTAATTTTTATCGCAGCCGGAATCGGTGTTGTTCTCTTTACCTTTTTCTTTGCTCGTCTTTTGAGGCCTTCTAATCCTTACCCGGAAAAAACCATCAATTATGAATGTTCGGAACTGCCCTTCGGCACGCCCTGGGTACAGTTCAACAACCGCTTTTATATTTTCGGGCTAATTTTCGTGATTTTTGATGTCGAGGCGGTTTTCCTTTTTCCCTGGGCAGTGGCTTTTGGCCAGCTCGGTCTTTACGCCCTCATTGAAATGGTCATCTTTATTGTGATTTTGTTTTACGGCATTTATTATGCCTGGCGGAAAGGGGCTCTGAAATGGGTATAATCAAAAAATTACCCGTCTATTCGGAAAAGATACCCGGTGGTGGCCTGGTATTAACCTCGCTTGACGCTATTTTCAATTATTCCCGGGCCTGTTCGGTTTGGTATCTTCTTTTCGGCACCGCCTGTTGCGCAATTGAATTGATGTGTACCGGCGCCGCTCGCTATGATTTTGACCGACTGGGGATGATTTTCCGCGCCACTCCGAGACAGTCCGATGTTATCCTCGTTGCCGGGACTATTACCAAAAAGTTCGCGCCGCGGTTGCGGCGGCTATATGACCAGATGGCCGAACCGCGGTATATTATTGCGATGGGCGGCTGCACCGTTAACGGCGGGCCCTTCTACTATGACTGTTATTCCGTCGAAAAGGGTATCGACCATATTGTCCCGGTCGATGTTTACATCCCCGGTTGTCCGCCCCGCCCGGAATCACTGCTCGAGGGCTGTCTGCACCTCCAGAAAAAAATTAAAACGCAAACTATCAGCGACTGGCAGGAAAAGTAGATGACCCGAGACGAGCTGAAAGAATATATCGCCGGTCACCTTGAAGGCAAGCTCAAGCCCCTTGACAGCGGTAAATTCAACCCGCTTTTCGAGGTTATCGAAAGCGACCTGCTCACGGTAGCTCAGGTGCTGCGCGACGACGAGAACCTGAAATTCGATTTCCTTTCCTGCATCTCCGGCATCGATACCGGGGAACGCTTTGAAATTATCTATTCACTCACCTCGCTGGCGAAGAATCACCGCCTGGAGCTTAAAGTCGTTCTTTCCAGGGAAAATCCCGAGGTAGAATCGGTTCAGGGAATCTGGCCGGCTGCTAACTGGTACGAGAGAGAAATCTGGGAGCTGTACGGCTTCGATATAAAAAATCACGGCAACCTGACTCGTTTCCTGCTTGCCGACGATTGGGACCAGGGTTATCCTTTGCGCAAGGATTGGGACGCCCCGGATTTTGTGCGTTTTCCGGAGTTGGAAAGATGAGTAAGCTGCGGACCGAAGAATTTACAGTCAATATGGGACCCCACCATCCCTCGACCCATGGGGTGTGCCGGTTAATCCTTACTATGGACGGTGAGAAGGTTGTCAAGATTGAACCGGTCATCGGTTATCTCCATCGTTCCATGGAAAAAATATGTGAAAACCGCACTTACGCTCAATGTGTGCCGTTGATGGACCGGTTCGAATATGTTACGGCCATGTCGGCTGAGTACGTTTTCGTCAATGCCGTGGAAAAACTGGCCGAAGTAGAGGTCCCCGAGCGGGCCGAGTATCTCCGGGTTATCATGCTGGAACTCAACCGGATCGCCTCACATTTGATTTTTTACGGTTCGACCGCAATGGATATCGGCGCCCTGACACCCTTCATTTACGGGCTGCGGGAACGGGAACTGATTATCGACCTGTTCGAAATGACCTGCGGCCAGCGCCTGACCTATAACTATATGAAAATCGGCGGTGTCTCCCACGATATCCCCAAAGAGTTTATACCCAAGTGCCGCGAAGCGGTGAAGATTATAAGCGAGAAAATGTCCGATTATGAGGGTTTGCTGAACGAAAATCCCATCTGGCTGGCCCGGACTAAAAATATCGGCGTCCTGTCAGCCGACAAGGCTATAGCCTACGGTGTCTCCGGGCCGATTTTGCGCGCTTCCGGGGTAAAATACGATATTCGTAAAAATGAACCCTACTCGATTTATGACCGTCTTGATTTCAATATACCCACCCGACCCAATGGCGATTGTTATGACCGGTACTGCCTCCGTCTGGATGAAATTCGCGAATCTTTAAAAATTATTTCCCAGGCGCTCGACGGTCTGCCGGAAGGGGATACTCTGAAGAAAGTTAACCCCTTTAATTTCAGACCGCCGGCCGGTGAAATTTACAGCCGGATTGAAAATTCCCGCGGTGAGATGGGCGTGTATATCGTTTCCGACGGGTCCACCAAACCTCTGCGGGTGAAAATGCGCGGCAGTTCATATAATCATATCCAGATTATCCCAGAACTTGCACCCGGCGGGCTGATTGCCGACCTGGTGGCCATTTTCGCGACCTTCGATGTTATTATGCCGGAGGTGGATCGATGATACTCGCGACGGCGGAACTTATCGGCATTTTCAAATGGCTGCACGGCCTTCTGGTGGATTTGGGACTCAAGGAACCCTGGCTAACGGTCGTGGTTTACGGTCTCTTATCCGTAACCATATTCGGTGTGCTCTGTCTTATAGCCCTTTTCCTGGTCTGGTGGGAGAGAAAAATTGCCGGTCACATTCAACAGCGGTTCGGCCCCATGCGCAACGGCTGGCACGGCTGGTACCAGACTGTCATGGACGCTTTAAAGCTCCTGCAGAAAGAAGACATCCTCGTGGATACCCGGGATAGGCCGGTCTTTTTCTGGGCTCCGGTAATCTGTTTCGTGGCCGCTTTCCTCGCCTATATAGTGATTCCTTTCGGAAAGGGTCTGATTGTCGCCGATTTGAATATCGGCATCCTCTATATTATCGCCATCACGACTTTCACGGTGATATCGCTTCTGATGGCCGGCTGGGGTTCCCACAACAAATATGCTCTTCTGGGCGGAATGCGTTCCGCCGCCCAGGTGGTCAGCTACGAGGTCCCGATGGTGGCTTCGATTCTGACGGTTATCATTTTCTCCGGTTCGCTGTCGATGGTCGATATCACCGAGTCACAGCAGGGGAATTTCATTTTCAACTGGTTTATATTTCGGCCCCCGTTCGGTATTATTGCCTTCATTACTTATATTATCGCAGCCACGGCCGAGGCCAACCGCACCCCGTTCGATATTCCCGAGGCCGAGCAGGAACTGGTGGCCGGTTTCAATATTGAGTATTCCGGGATGAAGTTCGCCATGTTTTTCCTGGCCGAATTTGTCAATATGTTCACCGTCTCGGCGATCGCCACCACCCTGTTCCTGGGCGGCTGGAACGGTCCGTTATTACCGTCCTGGCTGTGGTTCCTGGGTAAAACGTTGCTGGTAGTGCTCCTGCTTATGGTTTTCCGCTGGACTTTCCCGCGCCTGCGGGTGGACCAGCTGATGGAGTTTGCCTGGAAATTCCTGGTGCCGCTAACGTTCGCTAACCTGATTCTGGCCGGCTGGATGAAATACGCCGGGTGGTACTGGTAAGGATGTGACATGAGAAGCGTAATAAACGGTTTTAAGAATTTGCTCAAGGGGATGGTGATTACCAGCAAACACCTTGGCCGCCATGCCGTGACCATCCAGTACCCCGAACAGCGGGACAATATCCCGGAACGCTCCCGCGGTATCGTCGTCCTCCTCTCCGACAAGGAGACCGGTGAGCTGAACTGCACCGCCTGCATGCTGTGCATGCGGTCCTGCCCGACAGCCGCCATCCGGATTGAGGCTCCCCGGGGCGAAGACAAAAAAAGACATTTACAATCGTTTACGGTTGACCATACCATCTGCTGTTTCTGCGGTTTGTGCGAGCAGGCCTGTAATTTCACCGCCATCAAGATGGCTAATATGTACGAATTTTCCTCGCTGGATAAAAGCATCCTGGTCTGGGATATGAACAAGCTGCAGGAGATGGGCCGCGATGTTCCGTACGAGCCCAAAAAGAAGCCGGCCGCTAAAACCAGCCCGAAGGTCGAGAAGAAAGAAAAGGCTCCTGAAGATAAAGAGAAAAAAGCTGAAGAATCCGAATCCCAACCGGATGAAAATACTGAACCAAAAAATGATACCCCGGCTTCGGAACAGCCGGGCGAGAGTGACGATAAAGGAGAAGCCTGATAATGATTGAAGCCGGTGTCAGCGTTATTTTCTGGATCCTGGCGTTTATAATAATCGTCTCGGCCCTGGCGGTGGTGACGCTCAAGAACATTTTCCATTCCGCCCTCTTTTTGATACTTTGCCTGTTCAGCGTCGCCGGGATATATATTATGCTCCATGCCGAGTTTCTGGCCGCCGCCCAGGTGCTTATATATGTGGGGGCGGTATCGATTCTGATAATTTTCGCCATCATGCTGACCTCCAATCTGGCCTCGGAGAGGATTGTCCAGTCCAACAAGAACGCCCTGGTGGCTTTCTTCGTCTGCCTGATGTTCCTGGTCACCACCATTGTTCTCATTAATAAGACCGGGGTCTGGAATTACACCAGCGGGGTTTTACCGGCCGAGAATATAATTACTATCGGGAAACTTCTTATGACGCAATTCATGCTGCCGTTCGAGGTGGTCTCGGTGCTGATGCTGGCGGCCATGATCGGGGCTATCGTTCTGGCCCGGGAGGATAAAGCCTGATGTTTTACTATCTGGGACTGGCGGCGGTTTTATTCAGTATCGGCCTTTTCGGGGTGATAACCCGGCGCAACGTGATCGGTATCCTGATGTCGCTGGAATTGATGTTCAACGCCGCTAATATTAATTTTGTTACGTTCAACAAGTTTATTTTGAACGACGGTTTAACCGGCCAGCTTTTCGCCATCTTTATCGTGGTGGTGGCCGCCGCCGAGGCCACGGTCGGCCTGGCAATCGTGCTGCTCCT
Organism: Candidatus Zixiibacteriota bacterium; assembly: GCA_016926795.1. Lineage (GTDB taxonomy): Bacteria > Zixibacteria > MSB-5A5 > GN15 > FEB-12 > JAFGNW01. The sequence goes on along the minus strand of JAFGNW010000085.1, from coordinate 9,682 downwards.
GTATCGCAACTGGCGCGGCATCAATACCGACAACGTGAGTATTATGAAATGGTAGGAATCTCATGACCGAAAACGCATACCTGATACCGCTGTTACCCATGTTCGCTTTCGTGATGATTGTCTTTTTCATGCGCTGGAACGAAAAGCTTTCCGCCGGCTTCTCTATCGCCATGATTTTAATCTCGTGGGTAATGTCGCTCGTTATTCTCTTCGAAACCCTGGGACGACACGGCGAACCTTACGAAATTTATTTCTATTTGACCTCTTTCGTCGGCATTAATCTCGAAGTAGGTTTTTTGGTTGATTCCCTGACGGCGGTCATGCTGATGGTGGTTACCACTGTCGGCGCCTGCGTCGAAATATATTCCGTCGGCTACATGAAAGACGATCCCCGTTTCAGCCGGTTTTTCTCCTACCTGTCGCTGTTTTTGTTCTCTATGCTGGGGCTGGTGCTGGCCAATAACTTTTTTATGATATTTATTTTCTGGGAGCTGGTCGGGTTGACCTCGTACCTGTTGATCGGCTTCTGGTTCGAAAAGAAAATCGCCGCCGACGCCGGCAAGAAGGCCTTTATCACCACCCGTATCGGGGACCTGGGCTTTATAGTGGGACTGTTGATGGTGGCTTTCTATGCCGGGACGTTCAACTTCGGCGGGGTGTTCGATAAAGTCTCCGCCGGGCTTATCCCGGCCGGAATCGTTACCGTTATGGGCATTTTCCTTTTCTGCGGCGCGATTGGTAAATCGGCCCAGTTCCCGCTGCACGTCTGGCTGCCCGATGCTATGGAGGGTCCCACTCCGGTTTCAGCCTTGATTCACGCCGCCACGATGGTGGCCGCAGGGGTTTACCTGGTGGCCCGCATCATGAACATCTTTGTCGGTTCGGCCGAGGCTTCGATGGTAGTGGCCGTCATCGGTCTGATTACCTCCTTCCTGGCAGCCTCGATAGGCCTGGTGCAAAACGATATTAAGCGCGTCCTGGCTTACTCGACCGTCAGCCAGCTGGGTTATATGATCATGGCCCTGGGTTTGTACGGCTATGACACCGCCGGCGGCCATCATTCCGCCGGATACGTCGCCGGGACCCTGCACCTGATGACTCACGCCTTCTTCAAAGGCCTGTTGTTTTTAGGGGCCGGCTCGGTTATCCATGCCGTGCACACCAACGACATCCAGGAAATGGGCGGCCTGGCGCCGAAAATGAAAATTACCAGTATTACCTTCATGATTGCCTCACTATCGATTGCCGGGATTTTCCCGCTGTCGGGTTTCTGGTCGAAGGATGAGATAATCGCCGCCACTCTGCACCACCCGGTCTTTCTTATCGTCACCCTGCTGATTGCCTTCATGACGGCTTTCTATATGTGGCGTCTGTGTTTTTTGACGTTCTTCGGCAAACCCCGCGACCAACACCGTTTTGACCATGCCCATGAATCCCCGCGCTCGATGACCTGGCCGTTGATGGTCCTGGGCTTTCTGTCTATTTTCGCCGGCTGGGTAGCCATTCCCTGGCTGCCGCACGGATTCTCCTCGTTCGTCTTTCACGGCGAGTTACACCATGCTTCGCCCAACATAATCCTGATGCTAATTTCAACGGTGGTGGCTGTCTCGGGAATAGTCCTGGCCTATTTCATTTACTATAAAGAAAAAATTTCAGCCGATAAACTGGCCGAGAAATTCCGGCCGATTTACAAGCTGCTCTATAACAAATACTACTTCGATGAAATCTATCACCTGCTGATTCTCAACCCCATATTGAAATTTGCCAATTTCATGTGGTCGTTCGACGCCGGTGTAATAGACGGCGCCGTCAACGGCACCGCCTGGCTGACCATCGTCTGGTCGAATATCAAGCTCTGGTTCGATACCTGGATTGTCGACGGGGCGGTTAACGGTTCCGGTTGGCTGGTGCGCCAGGGCGCCCGGATATTGAGATTTTTACAGTCGGGTTCGATGCAGTTCTATGTTCTCTTTATTCTGGTCATCGTCGTGGTCATCGCTTTGATAAAATTCGAGTTTATTCGTATCGATATACACTGGCCTGTCATAACCGTTGTGTTTGTATTGGGCGTGACCCTGCTGGGTGTGCTGAGCAAGCTGGCTGCCGGCAGTGAGGACGCGCCGTCGAGCGCTAAACAGGAGGAATAGTTTGAAGATGAAGGATGGATGTTAATATGGGCTTTCCGTTGTTAAGTTCCCTCGTATTTATTCCCATAATCGGGATGCTGGTGGTCATGTTCCTGCCCAAGGAAAGGCACTCGGCGATTAAATGGACCTCAACCTTAATCAGCGTTGTCCCTATGCTTATCTCGTTCTGGTTGCTCTGGGATTACTTCTTCAATTATGCCGGCGATGCCGCCATGGCATATGTCGAAGGACCCGTCAGCTGGATTCCGATTCTCAATATCCAGTATTACCTGGGCGCCGATGGGATCTCCATTCCTCTTCTGGCACTGACCGGGCTGCTGTCCACCGTGTCGCTGCTGGCCTCGTTCAATATCAACTTCCGGGTTAAGGAGTATTTCGCCTTTTTCCTGCTTCTGGAAGCTGGGATGATGGGCGTGTTCGTGGCGCTCGATTTCTTCCTCTTTTACGTCTTCTGGGAGGTCATGCTGGTGCCGATGTATTTCCTTATCGGCGTCTGGGGCGGGCCGCGCAAGGAATACGCCGCTATCAAGTTCTTTCTCTATACGCTGTTCGGCTCCATCTTCATGCTGGTGGCGATTCTGATACTTTATTTCACCTCCGAGCCGCATTCGCTTAACATCCTGGAACTGCGGGCCACCGGCTCGGCCATGGCGTATTCGCTGCAGATGGTCTGTTTTATCTTCTTCTTTATCGCTTTCGCCATCAAGGTCCCCGTCTGGCCGTTCCATACCTGGTTGCCCGATGCCCACGTCGAGGCCCCTACGGCGGTATCGGTTATCCTGGCCGGGGTGCTCCTGAAAATGGGGACTTATGGCATGCTGCGCGTCAGCTGGCCGATGTTCCCCGAGGCCCTGCGGTCGCTGAGTTTCTGGATTGCCCTTTTAGGCGCGATCGCCATTATCTATGGCGCTCTGGTATCGATGGCGCAGAAAGATTTGAAAAAGCTGGTCGCTTATTCCTCGGTGTCGCACATGGGTTACTGTATGCTGGCGCTGGGAGCGATTTCCTCGGTACAGGCTATCACCGGCTGCATGTTCCAGATGATTTCCCACGGTCTGATTACCGGGGCACTGTTCCTTCTGGTCGGCGTTCTCTATGACCGGGCGCACACCCGAGAGATCGCCGCGTTCGGCGGGGTCGGCGCCAAACTGCCGATTTACTCCGGCATTATGGTATTCTTCTCGATGGCGGCGCTGGGATTGCCGGGCATGTCCGGGTTTATTTCCGAATTCATGATTTTTGTCGGCGCTTTTAGCGCCCTGAGTAAGATTATGGTCGGCATCTCGGTGCTGGGGGTGGTGCTGGGTGCCGCCTATATGCTGCGCATGGTCCAGCGGGTGTTCCTCGGCGAGTTTGACCAGAAACGCTGGGGCGGTCTGACCGAAATAAACTTCCGCGAAATTGTCACCGTCGGCCCGCTCATGCTCCTGACCCTCTGGATCGGGATTTACCCCAAGCCGCTCAACGACCTGATGGCGGCTACGCTGGAAAATTTGGTCAACCTGATGGCAAGGTAAAACGATGGAATATCAACTGCCGGAATACAACCTGTTAAAAATGCTGCCCGAGATATTTCTCTTTGTCTGGGCACTGGTGGTGGTGACGTTCGACCTCGGTACCAAAAGGAAAACCGGTTCCGCCGTCGGCTATCTGGCTCTCCTGGGACTGGTTATCACCGGTCTGATTCTTATTTTTACCGGGTATGGCCGCGGTTTCGGCAACATGTTTTACAACGACCCGCTCGCTCTCTTTTTCAAGATTATCTTCCTGGGTGCCTCGTTTATGGCCATCGGCAGTTCTTTCGGCCTGACCCATCAGAAAATAATCAACCACCGCGGGGAATATTTCGCGTTGATTCTTTTCTCGACGGTCGGCATGATGTTCCTGTCATCCTCGAATGAATTGCTTTCTCTGTATATTGGCCTGGAGCTGACAACCATCCCGCTTTTTGTCCTGGCGGCCTTTTTCAAGGATGATAAGCTCTCGGTTGAAGCCGGTGTCAAGTATTTGGTGGTTGGTGCCTTCTCCTCGGCTCTTCTGCTCTATGGCCTGTCCTTCCTGTACGGTATGTCCGGTACGACGGATATCCTGCTTATGAAAGTCAACCTGGCGGTTACACAGCTGAAATTCGAAGGCAATATCGGTATTATCCTGATTATGACCATCATGCTGCTTTTGGCCGGCATCGGTTTCAAACTCTCCCTGCCGCCCTTTCACCAGTGGGCGCCGGACGTTTACGAGGGTTCGCCCACGCCCATCGCGGCCTTCCTCTCGGTTGGCTCCAAAGCGGCCGGGCTGGCGGCCTTCGCCAAGATTATGGTCAACGGTCTGTACGCTTTCTACGACCCGGTCATGACCCCCAACGACTGGGGTATTCTGGTCGGCGTGCTGGCGGCGGCGGCTATGATTCTGGGTAACGTGGTGGCCATCCGGCAAAGCAATATTAAAAGAATGCTGGCCTATTCCTCGATTGCCCAGGTAGGGTATATCATGATAGGCATGGTTTCGTTCAACGAGCTGGGCATGTCGTCGGTAGCCTTTTATATTTTCGCTTACATGTTCGCCAATATGGGTGCTTTCGCGGTGGTGGCTTTCTTCGAGGACAAAACCGGCTCCTGCCAGATAGAGAGTTACACCGGCCTTGCCAAGTCCTCTCCATTGCTTTCGGCGGCCATGGCGGTTTTTCTGCTGTCGCTGGCCGGTATCCCGCCCCTGGCCGGTTTCCTGGCCAAGTTCTACGTTTTCGCCGCAGCCATTAAAATGGCCGGGACCGACGGCGCCTACCACTGGCTCTACTGGCTGGTCGGTATCGGGCTGCTCACCTCGGTCTTCGCCCTGTACTATTATGCCAACGTGATTAAAACCATGTACTTCTCCGCCAGTGATTCCCCCTATAAACTGCGTTTCACGGCGCCGGCACTGACGGTCATACTCATCGGCCTGATAGGTGTCTTTCTCTTCGGTCTGTATCCCGAACCGATTATGAAATTCGCCTCTAATATACCGGCTTCGCTGGGTTTTATCATCGATTGACCCGATATAATAAACCGATTAAAATATTGACATTAAAATTACTGACTGCTATAATCGGGCTGCGGATATTTTGAGACCTTTTTTCAAGGGGCGTAAGTATGTCGGTTGCTAGTAGGGTCATTGACACTGTCAAACGGCATTTTATAAGCGGGGTACTGGTAGTCGTACCGATTATTCTCACTTATATCGTCCTCAAATTTCTGTTTGAATCGATTGACGGTATCCTGCAGCCTATAATTCATAATCTCTTCGGCTATTTCGTCCCCGGCCTGGGAGTTTTCACCACCCTGCTCCTGATCATCCTGGCCGGGATACTTACCCGTAATTATATCGGCGCCAGATTGTATAAATACGGCGAACGGATTATGATTAAAATGCCCGTCATACGCCCTATATATTCCTCCGCCAAACAGCTCCTCGAAGCCCTGACGACAACCGACACCAAAACCTTTAAAAATGTCGGCTTGATAGAATATCCGAGAAAAGGAGCGTATGCCCTTTGTTTCGTCGCCCGATATGTGGTATTGAAATTGAAAGATAAAAAACATGAGGCGGTGACGGTTTTCATCCCCTCGACCCCGACACCGATATCCGGGATCGCCCTGGTAGTACCGGTTGAGGAGGTTATATTTTTGGATATGACAATCGAGGAGGGGGTCAAATTCCTGGTCTCCGGCGGCGTGGCGTCGCCCGAGAATCTAATTCAAAAAAACGCTCCCCCGCGGGCAAAAGAAGACGAGGTTACAAGTGAAACTTGCTAATTTATTAATGGATCGCAGAATAAATTTGGATCTCAAAGCCGAAACCAAAGACGAAGCCGTTAACGAGATGCTGGATTTAATCAAGGATGAAGGTGTTTCTCTGGATTACGAAACGGTTCTGAGGTCGATTCGCGAGCGGGAAGAGGTTGAGGATACGGCTTACGGCCACGGTTTCGCCTTTCCCCATGCCCGTACCGACGCCGTCAACGAAATGTACATCCTGGTGGGGGTATCCAAAAAAGGTCTCCAGGGAAAGACCATCGACGACATCCCCGTGCACGTCATCTGCCTGCTGTTGACGCCCTCGACCATCGCCAAACTCTATCTGCAAACTCTTTCCGGTTTGGCGACTTTCGGCCGGATGGAAAATATGCTGGAAAAAATCCTTAAAATCGAGAATAAAAGGGATTTCATAAAACTGGTTTCCGATACCAACGTCACGGTCGACAAGGAACTGATGGTCAAGGATGTTATGCGCCACAAGGTGGCCTCGGTAACCCCCGACAACACCCTCAAGGATGTGGCCAATATCATGTTCCGTTACCGCCTGTCGGCCCTGGCGGTGGTGGACGATAACAACAAACTACTGGGCGTGATTAACGACCGGGACCTTATCAAGGCTGCCCTGCCGGACTATAAGTCACTTATTTCCAATTTGAACTATTCTCTCGATGTCGAGCCGTTCGAGGAGCTGCTTAAAAAAGAGGACAAGATAAAGGTATCCCAGTTATTCCGTGAGGATTACGAGGTAACCAGCCCCGAAACGAGAATCGTGGAAGTCGCGGCAATGATGATTTTTAAGGATATTAGCAGAGTTTTTGTTACTTCGGGGGATAATCTGGTCGGTGTTCTTCTGCGAAAAGATATCGTCAACATGATAATTCGCGGTTAGGCGCGGTGACTGAGTTCCACCTTCACTTGAGTTGTTGATGAGTCATAAATCAAAAAAAAACGATATCGACCCTTATTTATATTTGCTGTTCGTGCTGGCTTTTCTGGTCACTATACCGGGTCTGTACTGTGGCATAGTCGATAAACATCTTCTACCTCAGTTCGGGGCGGTGATGTTCGGGATCGCTATTTTCGGGGCGGCCTTCATTCTTTCCTGGGCTGCCGAGGCGGCGCAGATTGATATCTCCGAATCTCTGGCAGTGGCCATCCTGGCCCTGATTGCCGTGCTCCCGGAGTACGCGGTCGATTTTGTTTTTACCTGGAAAGCGGCGCACGACCCCGGCCAGGCTCATTACGCTATAGCCAACATGACCGGCGCCAACCGGTTACTGGTCGGACTGGGCTGGCCGCTGGTGCTTTTGATTTTTATCCTGGCCAAGAAAAAGAAGGCTATTATCCTGGAAAAAAATCACCGGGTGGAGATATTTTACCTCGGCCTGGCTACCCTTTATTCCTTTACCATCCCCTTGAAGGGCAGCCTCAATTTGATTGACACGGTGATACTGGTGACCCTTTTCGCCATGTACACCCGCCGGGCGGCGCAACTTGAATCCGAGGAACCGGATTTTGTCGGGCCGGTTAAAATAATTATCAAAATGGGAAAAAAAGCCCGCCGTATCAGTACGGTGTTATGCTTTCTTTTTTCAGGGCTGGTCATCTTTTTTGTCGCCGAACCGTTTGCCGAGTCGCTGGTGGCCACCGGGAAGGAATTCGGCATCAACGAATTTTTACTGGTTCAATGGCTGGCGCCGATTGCCTCCGAAGCTCCGGAATTCATTGTCGCCGCCACCTGGGCGCTGCGAGGCGCGGCCTCCTCGGCTCTGAACGCCTTGATATCCTCCAAGGTGAACCAATGGACCCTTCTGGTAGGCACCATCCCCCTGGTGTTCGCCATCTCCAGCGGCACCGTCTGGCGGCCTTTCGTACTTGATAATCTGCAAAACCATGAGCTTATCCTGACCGCCGCCCAGTCGGTTTTCGCGGTGGCGGTCCTGGTAAATTTGAAACTGGGGCGCCTTGACGGTACCCTTTTACTGGTTTTGTTTTTAGCGCAATTGATCGTGGAGCAGATTCGAATCGAGGTAACGGTGGCTTATTTAGTGCTGGCCGTCGTCTTTTATATCCTGCATCGGAAGAGTCTTCTCCCGGCCGCCCGTACCGCCCTGGGTTTCAAACGTTCCGCTGATTAGTCATCGTCGGCTTTCTTTTTCTCCCGGAAACCGATTCTCGGAAAAGGATTGACAATGGCGCTGGCAATATTGGTCAGATGAGCGTTGATGCGTTTCAGGTGACGGACATAAAGGGCTATGCAGACCGCGTCCGCTATCGACAGGCTTTTATCCTTACCCTGAATCATAGCCGAAACGATCCCCTCACTCTTTTTGGCGGTGGGCTGCTCAAGTTGCATAACGTAACGGGCCAGTTTAATATCCTGGGTTTTTAATACCTCGATAGTCTTGGGGAAAATATCTTCGTTCACGGTTTCGATTTCCCGTAATATTTCCTCGAACTCGCCCGCTTTGAGCTTTTTCTCGTGCTGCGTGGCCAGCTCATATATGTTTTTGGTATAATCGCCGATGCGCTCGACATCGATGACAATCGAGACCAGCGCCAGGCCCGGCACCAGGTTATGGGTTCCGGTGAGGGTGAGATGGGTCAGGACTTTCCGCCTTACTTCCCGTTCGTACTTGTTTATTTTACGGTCGGTTTTCTTGATGTCGAAAGGCAGTTCGTCGGTGTTGGAGCGCCGCAGGGTCATCTGGGAAGCTTCGTACATCTGCTGGTCGAATTCCAGCATCATCAAAGTGGTCTTGTAAGCTTCATCCAGGAGATTTTCGGAACTGAACAATTCTTTGAATTTTTTAAACATAAGAAATCACCCCATAAAATAAATAATTAACCCCGGAATCAGGAAAAAGGCAACTAATATATAAATAATCGGAATAAGCTTTGATTTTTGTATCATGACGCTGAACTTTTTGGCTATGAATATGGGTATTTTCTTGAGCGGCCAGAAAATGATGATACCGTAAACGTTAAAAATAAGGTGGGCAAAAGCGACACTGACCGCCTCGTGGGAGCCGGTTACAAAGGAAGCCAGGAAGGCCGTAATTGTTGTGCCGACATTGGCACCCAATAGATAGGGAAAGATTTGTTCCATATGCAATACCCCGGCGCCGCAGAGTGGGACAATCAGCGAGGTGGTTATCGAGGAGGACTGCACTATGACCGTCAGGCCAATCCCCAGCAAAAAGCCCAGAGCGGGAGTACGGAAAATATAACGCTGAAAAAAAACTTCCACCCGTGACAAAACCAGCGATTTTAAAACTTTCACGATATAGCGCAGGGCAATAAAAAGTAAAAGCAGGGCGATTAATACCGACAGCCAGGCGATGCCGCCGGTAAAAGAAATTATTTCATTGGCGACCGGTTTGGTAATGGCGCCCAGCGGGGAACTGAATTTGATCCCCCCGAAGCCGGCGAAAAGGCTTTCCACGGCGTGCGCTGACCGGCCGATTATGTTGAAATACACCTGCAGGGGAAAAAGCACTATTACCGAGCAGATATTGAAAAAATCGTGCAGAGTGGAACTGGCGAAAGCTCGCCGGTATTCATCACCGCGGGATATGTGAGCCAGCGAGACGATAGTGTTGGTGATGGTCGTGCCAATATTAGCCCCCATGATCATCGGAATGGCATTTTCAAAAGAAAGGACACCGGATCCAACCAGACCGATTATAATCGAGGTTGTGGTTGAAGACGACTGTATTATGGCGGTGGCCAGAATGC
>JAFGNW010000084.1 GCA_016926795.1 Candidatus Zixiibacteriota bacterium | reverse complement strand
GCGGTCGCCGGACCGCTCAGAAAAAGTTTTACCTACGAAATTCCGGGTTCGGTCGTGAATCTCACCCCCGGACAGCGAGTACTGGTGCCGTTCGGTCGTTCCCGAAAGGTCGGTTTTTATCTCGGCAAGACCCAGCCGCGAAAGGGTATGGAAATAAAGAAAATCATCAGGATTCTCGACGAGGTAAGTTATTTTTCCGAGGAACTCTTCCGCTTCTGTGTCTGGATGGCCGATTACTATTTTGCCAACCCCGCTGACTGTCTGATGGCGGCGCTACCCTCGATAATGAAAACCCATCACAGCGCCCGGCTGATCTGGAACCGACCGGTGACCGGTTTCCTACCGCCCGACCTCGAACGTCTGGTAAAAGTCGGCAAGACCCTTTCGGCTGTATCGATCGCCCGGATAAATAAAATGCGGGGGCAGGTTCTCAGACGGCTGATTAAGGAAGAAATAATCCGGCAGGAATGGGTCATAAACGACCTTGAGGCTAAAAAACAAATTAAAGGTTTCAGGGCGGAAAAACCGGAATCATGGCCGGAATTTTTCGCCAAAAGCAGAATATCATATAATTATTTTGATGGTGTCAAAACCCGCACGGAACTCATCGCCGACGGTTGGACCGACCATTATATTAAGAAAGCTGTCAGGGAAGGTTTCCTGGGCGCCGTTTACAGTGAACATGAAAGCCGCGTTCTAGATTTCGTCAAGCCCCGCTCCAATGTCGCCGAACTGATATTAACCGACCAGCAAGCGGAAGTATCCGGGGAAATCATTAAAAGACTTAAAGGGGGGTTCAATGCAATTCTCCTCCATGGAATCACCGGTTCCGGTAAGACGATTGTCTATTGTCACGCAGCTCGCGAGGTTCTGAAGGAGAATAAAACAGTTCTGGTGCTGACACCGGAGATTGCCTTATCCGGGGCTATCCTGGCGTATTTTAGGGGATTTTTCGGCAGTAAGGTCACAGTCATTCATTCGGCTATGACCGAGCGGGAAAGGTTCGACAGCTGGCAGGGGATTTTATCCGGCCGCTACCGGATTGTTGTCGGTCCGCGCTCAGCCCTGTTCGCGCCGCTGTTCGAACCCGGTTTGATAATCGTGGATGAGGAGCATGACGGTTCCTACAAACAGGACGACCCGGCTCCGCGTTTTAACGGGCGCGATGCCGCCATCATGAGAGCTAAAATAAACAATATCCCGGTGGTGCTGGGGTCAGCTTCGCCCTCGCTGGAATCTTATTATCATGCCCGAAACGGGCGCCACCGGTTGCTGGAATTGACCGAACGACCGGGGGAAGCTACCCTGCCGCTGATTCGGGTGGTCGATATGCGCACCGAACGTCTCAAGGGCGATTTACCGTACCTTTCCTATCCCCTGAAAAAGGAAATAGATAAGCGAATTGAGAAGGGGGAACAGGTAATTTTATTTTTGAATCGGCGCGGTTATTCACCCCAGTTGAAATGCAGCGAATGCGGCCATCTGCCGGCTTGCCCCTCCTGCCGGGTCAGTTTAACCTATCACCGGGTGGGTCACAAGCTGTCCTGTCATTACTGCGGTTTTGTCCGGCTAAATTACAATACCTGCGAGAAGTGCGGCGGCCGTGATTTTTATTACCTGGGAGCGGGAACCCAAAAAGTGGAGGAAAATATCCCGCGCCTTTTTGAAAAGGGAACGGTGGTTCGCTTCGATTCCGATACCGCCTCGGGCCGCCGGAACAGCTACCGGATTCTGACCGAGTTCGCCGAGCGTAAATATAACCTGCTGCTGGGGACCCAGATGGTGACCAAGGGCCTGGATTTGCCCGGGGTGACCCTGGTGGGCGTGCTTTCGGCCGACCTGGGGCTCGACTTCCCCGATTTCCGGGCCTCGGAAAAAACCTTTGCCCGTCTTCTCCAGGTGGCGGGGCGCTCCGGGCGGCGGGAGCGACGCGGGCAGGTTCTGATTCAAACTTATTATGCCGAAAGCGAAATTATCGATGACGCCGCCCGCCAGGATTACAAATCGTTTTACGAGCGTGAAATTGTTTCCCGCGAGAACGGTCTTTTTCCCCCCTTTGTGCGGCTGATAAATTTTATTTTTTCGGGAACTGATGATAATCTCCTGGTCCGGACAGCTGCGACTTTCCGTGAAGAACTGGTCAAAAAGGCGGAGGCCGCCGGCGTAAAAATAATGCCGCTGGGCCCCGCGCCCTGCCCGCGGCATTACCTTCGTAAAAATTATCGCCGCCATATGTTTATCAAGACCCGCCAGGTTCAAAAAATGACCCGGCTGTTGACGCGATGGGAAGATGAGAAAGCGCGGTTCGGTTTGCCTTCAGCGGTCAAGCTGGTGGTCGATGTCGACCCGGATGACATGATGTAGGACACAAAAAAACCGCCCTCTGGGGCGGTTTTTTTATTCGGGTAAGAAGGAAATTATTTCTTTTTGCCTTCTTCTTTTTTCTCATCTTTGGCACCTTTAGCGCCCTTACCACCTTCAGCACCTTCAGCGCCTTCGGCGGGAGCTTCACCTTCACCTTCGGCAGCCCCTTCGGCAACCTCGCCCTCGGCTACTTCACCTTCTGCCGCGGTGACCTCGGCCTTCATGACGGTCGGGGAGGAGATTACAACCACCGTTCGCTGGGGTTCAGCAAGAATTTCTACATTCTCAATAGACAAATCTTTCACGTGCACGGAATCGCCTATACCCAGGTCGGTCACGTCGATTTCAAGGGCATCCGGAATATTGACCGGCAGGCAGGAAATTTCCAGTTCCCGCATGGGTGCGTTCATAATTCCGCCGTCGGTTTTCACTCCGCGGGGAATGCCGATGAATTTAATCGGGATAGCGATATTGATCGGCCGATTCATGGAGATAGCGTGAAAATCGACATGGATTACCCGGCTGGTAACCGGATCGCGCTGGATATCGCGTACCACCACCTTGTTTTCTTTGCCGTCAACATCGAGATTGAATATCGTGCCGCTGGTGGATAATTTGATAGCGGATCTAAAAACCTTTTCATCGATAGCAATAGAGACGGGATCAATTTCAGGTCCATATACAATTCCGGGTATCTTGCCTTCGCTTCGCGTGCGGCGGGCGGAACCTTTGCCTCTTTCATTTCTAAGATTAGCAGTCAGGGATATTTCTTTCATGATTCTTTTTAAGCCTCCAAAAGTTAGTCAATGTAAAACCCTATGATTCGGGCATTTTTTCTTCAAATAACGACGATACGGAATCTTCATCGAAGATACGGTGTATCGCTTCACCTATCAATTCCGAACAGGTGAGGATTTCAAATTTATCAGAAAGATTTTTATCTTTCTGGTCGATGGAATCGGAAATTATCATTTTTTCAATCGGCGAATCATTTATTTTCTCTATCGCCGTGCCGGACAGCACGCCGTGCGTACAAGCGGCGAATACCGCCCTGGCGCCTCTCTCTTTAACAAACTTGGCGGCATTGCAAATAGTTCCCGCCGTATCAACCATATCGTCACGGATCAGAACGTTTTTACCCTTTACGTCGCCGATCAGGTTCATAACCTGGGACTGGTTGGGTTTCGGTCGGCGTTTGTCCACGATAGCCAGCTCGGCGTTAAGGGAACTGGCGGTTGCCCGGGCCAGCTTGATAGAGCCGACATCGGGTGACACCACCGCCAAATTATCCAGCTTCAGAGAGTTTCTGATGTGGTTGTTAAATATAACGGCGGAGTAGAGGTGGTCGTGGGGCAGGTCGAAAAAGCCCTGAATCTGGCTGGC
>JAFGNW010000083.1 GCA_016926795.1 Candidatus Zixiibacteriota bacterium | reverse complement strand
TGTGAGCGGTTATCAGAAACACCGCGTCCTTGACCGTACCCATCGGACTGGGGTCGGAACCCAGGGCGACGCCGATAATCGTTATGCTCAAACCGTAAAGTAATTTTCGCTTTTTCGGATTCATTTTCTTTCTTATGAGGAGTACCAGGGGGACGGGTAAAAGGATGAACCAGAAGGCGAATTTGATTAAAATCTTAACCCAGTTCTTGGTTCGCTGTTCGTCGTAAAGCACCATCGTTTTGGTTATTTTCTCGACGGCGGCGTCGGGTTCAATATTCAGTTCCGCCAGGGTGACATTCCCTGCCCGGGCGCTGTCGATACCCAGCGCTTTCAGGACCGGATTCAAAGGGATTTCATTCTGGCGGGCGATTCCGGCAGCAGTCATATTTGGTGTGGCGATTTTTATCTCGTAATGCTCGACAATCTCGGGTTTACCCCCCCAGAGATAAACGGCTAAAAGTGATAATAATAAGACCGCAGTTACGGTCAACAGGGCCAGAAAAAAAGACTTATGTTTCAAAAGCTCTCCATCCGATTGTTTATTGTTTAGATACGGATTAATACGCCGGGATTCAAGAAAATTGTAACTTTCGGTTTAAAATTGGATTATTTTGTCAGCATCGGACCGAGGGGTAACTTTTATTTGTAACAGACGTAAACATATACGACCGCAAAACTGAAGGAGCGGCTTTTATGAATAAAATAATCCTTGCGGAGTATTATGGGAAAAGGAGATAATATATCATGTCCGGAGCCATCGTACCCTTAATTGCCGCCACCACCCGGCAAAGACAAATGCGAGAGGAAGAAAGGATGACCTGTTACAACAAAAACGACCTCGAGGGCTGGGAATTCAAAATAGTCCGGTCCCAGTTCGGGAGTTTTCGAAACCCTGAGAACATCGAAAAATTGTGCCGCGAGGAAGCCCGGGCCGGCTGGGAAATGCTGGAGAAATTCGACGATTACCGCATCCGTTTTAAAAGATGCCTTGATAAACGGGCGATGGACCGGTTTGCCGAAATTGACCCGTACCGCACCGGTTATGAGACCGGTTTGAGTGCGGTCATGTGGATAATCATTACTATAACCTTGCTGGGAGTCGGCCTGGGATTGTTTTTCCTGGCCGCTAACCGTTAAGGAGAGTTTTATGTCTTTTTGTCCCCGATGTCGCTATGAGTATGAAGCGGGCATAACCGTATGCCCCGATTGCAACGAAATGCTGGTTGATATTTTGCCCGAAGAAGAAGAGGCTGCCGAGATTAAAGAGTATATAAACTGGGTACAACTGGCCCGCCTGACCTCGCTGCAGTCGGTGGAAATGCTCCAGGAAGTTTTTGGGTCCAAAAGTATCCCGGTGGTGGTACAGTCCGGTACCGGGCATTTCGGGATAACCGGTCAGATGGGACCGTCCTCGTTCCGGCCGGTGGGCGGCCAGTATTCGATTTTCGTGCCCGAGGAATTTGTCGCCGATGCCGACCAGGAAGCCGGCCTTATTCTCGGCGACGAATGGGAAGAATCGAAGCTGTTCGATATCGAAGAAGAATAGGGGGCTTTGAAAAAATGCTGAGTTTTATCCTGTGGTTGATTTTGCTGGCCCTGTGCTGGCCGCTGGCCCTGCTGGCGCTTTTACTCTATCCCTTTGTCTGGATAGTGCTCCTGCCGTTTCGTCTTATCGGCATGGCCGTGGAGGGGGTACTGTCTTTTTTGAAAGCAGTAATCATGCTCCCCGCCCGGGTACTCGGAGAGCGTCGGTAATTAATTAATAAAATAAGTCGTCCCGCGCATTAAAACGGGATGACCCGGTATTCATTTTTTTTAGAGGCGCTTAAACCGTGCGCTCCAGCAGGTGGATATCGTCAATCCAGACCGTTCCCGTTCCCTCGATGACCAGGTTCAGTTTCACGTTATCCGGGTTCTCACCCTTTTTCAGGTTGAAGACGGTTTCTTCGCTGGACCAGTCCGCATTGCCGGTCAGGGGAGAATAGAGGTCGCGGGAGAAAAATTCACCCCGGTCGTCGAACTGGCACCACATTTCGAGGTAAGCCCGACCCACGAAATTTTCGGTCCTTATTCTGGCTTTGTAAACCAGGCAGGCTTCCTCGATATCGATATTACCCGTCTCGAAAAGCCGGACGACGGTGTTTCGGGAAGAATTTATGCGCAGTGAGCCGCGACCGTCGGCGGTGACCGCCGGGTCGAGTTCGATATTGTCCCGCGCCAGCACGCCCTCGAGATTGTCCAGCGGGAAATATTTCAGCTCGGTCACCCGGATTTCTTTTTTCGAACAGCCGGCCGCGAGGATCGATAACGATATCAAAATAAAGGCAATTGTCAGCTTTTTAAAGGTCATTTGATGTTCTCCCTTCGGTATTCATATTTTCGGCGGAGAAACTCAATTTCTTAAGCGTCGGAATTCATTTACCGCTTGCCTTTTAAGGGCTTATGGATTACCTATAAACTCATGTCAATCGAATCACTGCTTAAAAACTGCTACCTCTGCCGCGACCTGGACCCCGACGAGCTGGCCGCTTTGAACGCTATCGCCTCGTTCCGTCGCGTCAAAAAAGGAGAGATGATTTTTTTCGAGGGGGACCAGGCTGCCGGCTTTTTTGTTCTGCTCGAGGGAAGGGTCCGGATTTACAAGGCTTCACCCGACGGCAAGGAGTATACCCTGCACATTATCAATCCCGGCCAGATGTTTGCCGAGGCGGTTATTTTCGAAGGGGAGACCTTCCCTGCTAACGGTGCCGCTTTGCAGGATTCTTCGGTAGCCTTCTTTCCCAGAGACAAATTTATTGCTCTTATCACCGGCTCGCCCCAGATTTCTCTGAAAATGCTCAGTGCTCTTTCCGAATTTGTCCGGCAGTTCAACCGGCAGGTCGAGGAATTATCGCTTAAGGAAGTTTCCGCCCGGCTGGCTTCGTATTTTATCAAAAAGACCGCCGGAACCGGAAACAACGTTTTCCTGCTGGATATTTCGAAAGCGGAACTGGCCCGTTCGCTGGGTACAGTCAGCGAGACGCTGTCGCGTAATCTCAGAAAAATGAAAGAGTTAGGGGTTGTCAGGGTTGACGGCCAGACTATCACTGTGCTTGATCCGGACCGGTTGAGAAAAATCGCCGACGGCGATAAGAACTGACTCTTTTTGACTTAAATCAAAGACTAATTCTGTCCAATATCCGAACTTTCTGATACCTTCAAGGACCTAACTGAGGAGTATGATATGTCGGTCAGAAAGATTGTGAAGATAGACGAAGAAAAGTGCGATGGCTGCGGGCTGTGCGTGCCGGCCTGTGACGAAGGGGCGATTCAGATAATCGACGGTAAAGCCCGGGTGGTCAATGAAATGTTTTGCGACGGTCTGGGCGCCTGTCTCGGGGAATGTCCCCGGGGGGCTATTACTATCGAGGAACGGCAGGCCCCCGATTATAATCAAGCCGAGGTGGAAAGGCATCTGGCCCACCTGAAACGGAAAGCCCCCGAACTCCAACCCCTGCACACCGGCTGTCCCGGAACCGCCGTCCGGCGCTTTACCCCGCCGAAGGAGAACATCCCGCCACCGTCGGCGGATTCCCGGCAATCCCAACTGGGCCACTGGCCGGTGCAGTTGATGCTGGTACCGCCCCATGCCCCGTTTTTGAAAAACGCTGATTTGTTAATTTGCGCTGACTGCGTCCCCTTCGCCGTTCCCGATTTTCACGACCGCTACCTTTCCGGACGAGCGGTGCTGGTCGGCTGTCCCAAGCTCGATGATTTGAATCTTTATTACGAAAAATTCAAAGCTCTTTTCGTGCAGGCTGACCCGTGCCGAATCACCGTTTTGAAAATGGAAGTTCCCTGCTGCAGCGGCATTGCCGGGGCCGCTCTCAAAGCCCGCAACGAATCCGCCCCGCACATCCCGGTCGATATATATACCATTGGCGTCCGTGGCGGCGAGTTCAGCAAGTCCGTCCCGGCGGGAACAGTGGCTTAGGACAGCGTACTGTGTTTCGCGCGATAAATGAAAAGCCGGTCATTATTAAAGCGCCCGGCAAACCGTACAAGAGGCGTACCGACCGGAACAAAGTACGGAAATACCGCTTTATCGTGCAAAGCCTGTTCGCGGCACTGTGCGTCTGGATCGGGACCGAGTTTTATTTCTTCGTCAAGTACCTTGAATCCAGCGGTATGACCTATTCGCCCTATCGCCCCCCGGGTGTGGAAGGTTTCCTGCCTATCAGTTCCCTGATGAGTTTGTATCATTTCTTTTTAAGCGGCGAGATACATCCCGCCCACCCGGCTGGATTTTTTATTCTGGTCGCGATTCTGGCGGTGTCGCTGTTATTCGGCAAGTCGTTTTGTTCCTGGCTGTGCCCGATAGGTTTTCTCTCGGAAATGCTCGGTGATATCAGCGATAAAATATTCGGCCGACGCCTTAAACTGCCCCGGTTCGCCGATTACCCCATGCGCAGTATTAAATACCTGCTGCTGGCCTTTTTTGTCTGGTCGATTTTCTTTTTGATGACTCCGCTCGCCTTAAAGGCTTTTCTGGGCAGTCCTTATAATTTGGTGGCTGATGTCAAGATGTATTATTTCTTCGCTGAAATCTCCCGAACGGCGCTGGTTATAATCGGTGTCTTGCTGCTGTTATCGCTGATATTCCGCAATTTCTGGTGCCGCTATTTGTGCCCCTACGGCGCCCTGCTGGGAATCCTGTCCCTTCTCAGCCCCAATAAAATCAAACGTAATCCGACGAATTGTATCGACTGCGGCCGCTGCGCCAAAGTCTGTCCCTCGTTTATCGGGGTGGACCGCGCGAAAACCGTTGTCTCCGACGAATGCACCGCCTGTCTTAATTGCGTCGATGTCTGCCCGGTGGAAAATACCCTGAAGTATAAATCCGTTTTTGGCCGGCGGAACATATCACCAAAAATGGTTGCGCTGGGAGTAGTTTTGGTTTTTATTCTGATAACCGGTTGGGGCATGGTATCCGGAAACTGGCGCAATAACATTACGACCGACGAATATCTCCATCATCAGAAGTTACTCGAAAGCTACGGTCATCCCACCGGTGCCGGGGAAATTTCTGACCTGAACCAAAAAGCGAACCGGGAAAACAACAATATAAAATAAAGGAAAATACGATGAGTGAACTTTTGGATAATGCCCGCAAGCGTAAAGACCTTTTGAAACATCTGATTCTGCAGTTGCACAAGGGTGAAGCTCCCGAAGCGGTCAAAAAACAATTAATCCGTTTGCTCGGGTCGGTTCCCTACGGCGATGTGGTGGAGATCGAGCAGGAGCTTATCTCCGAAGGTCTGCCGACCGAGGAGGTCCTTAAACTGTGTGATATCCATACCGCCGCCCTGAAAGGTCAGATAGACAAAAAAGGCGCCGGGTCAGCCCCGCCCGGTCACCCGGTAAATACTTTCCTGAGAGAAAACGAAGCCCTGGAATGGGAAATTGAATCGTTGAACAAATTATTTAAAAACCTTCAAGAATTGAAAACCGATGATCAACCGGGTGAAATCCTGGAACAGATAACTTCCCGTTTCAATGCGCTGAACGATGTCGAAAAACATTACTCCCGCAAGGAAAACCTGCTTTTCCCGTATCTTGAGAAACACGGCATAACCGGGCCGCCCAAGGTTATGTGGGGCAAGCATGACGAGGTCCGGGAACTTCTAAAAGGGGCTATCGAGGCGTTGAGTAACGTCAACCTGTCCAATCTCGAGGAATTCCGTGCGGTGGCGGAGATGGTTCTCAAACCGACGGTGAAAGCTATCGAGGAAATGATTTACAAGGAAGAGGAAATCCTGTTCCCCATGACCCTGGATACCCTGGATGAAAAAGAATGGTACCATATTTACAAACAGAGTCTGGAGATAGGTTTTTGCCTTTACGACCCCGATACAGAATGGCGACCGAGTGTAGATATCGAGGACGATGCGACGGTCGATAAGGAACGAATACAGTTACCCTCAGGTAGTTTCACGGCCGAGGAGTTGAATACAGTCTTGAACTCCATCCCATTTGACTTGACTTTTGTCGACAAAGATGACACTGTCCGCTATTTCACGCAGGGTCGGGAACGGATTTTTGCCCGCAACCGGGCCATTCTCGGCCGTAAAGTGCAGCTATGCCATCCGCCCGGCAGCGTACATATCGTCCAGAAAATAATCGATGACTTTCGCTCCGGCCGACAGGACCGGGCGCCGTTCTGGATAAACCTCAAGGGGCGCTTCGTTCATATCGAGTATTTCGCTCTCCGGAACGATGAGGGTGACTATCTGGGAACTTTGGAAGTCAGCCAGGATTTGACGGAAAAGAGAAAACTCGAGGGTGAGCAACGGCTGCTGGCTTATGTTTCACAGGATAAAACGGAAGAGGGAAAATGACTTTGTCCATTACTCCGGAGACCAAAATCGGCGTCCTGCTGGATACTTACCCTCAGCTGGAGGAAGTCTTGGTCAAACTGGCTCCGCCTTTCGCGAAACTTCGCAATCCCATCCTCAGAAAGACGGTGGCGCGGGTGACCTCGCTGCGCCAGGCGGCTCTGGTCGGCGGTGTTGACCTGGCCGAACTGATTAATACCCTGAGAAAAGCCGTGGGGGAAGAGAGCACGACATCGTCAGGAATTGAAGAAAAACCGTTGTCGGGTGACAGACCGGCCTGGTTTGATGCGAATAGAATCACGGCAACGCTCGATGCCCGGCCGCTTATAAAGGAAGGTGAACAGCCGCTCGGTGTGGTCATGCGACGTCTCAATGAAATACCCGAAGATAAAATATTTGAACTTATTACCCCTTTTATTCCGGCCCCGCTTATTGACAAAGCCCGAAAAAAAGGTTTTGATGTATGGTACCTGGAGGAGGATAAGGATTTATTTAAATCATATTTTTATTTTCCGAAATCGAAAGAGTAAATTTACAGGATGTAAAAACACAAGGGAGGTTTTATGGCTCGGTTTCTTAAAAACGGTGTTGTTTTCTTCATGTTGACGATATTATTCACGGCACCGGGAAAAGCTGCAACCAAGTTCGATATCACCGGCCAGGTGCGGGCTCGCACCGAGTACGACGATAAATATAATGTTTTTTATGATAACATCGCTAAGAGTTATTCTTTACTGCGCACCCGGTTGGCAGTGAACGCCCTCATCGAAGAAAACACCAGTGTATATATTCAATTACAGGACAGCCGGACTTTCGGCAGTTACACTTTCGATAACAAGCCCGCCTCGGGGGAATTGAACAATGGCAAGAACGTCGATTTGCACCAGGCCTATATAAAGATTGATCGGCTCTGGACGGACAACCTGGGTTTCAAAGCCGGGCGGTTCGAGCAGAATTTCGGCAACGAGCGGGTGTTCGGGGCGGTTGGCTGGAACAATGTCGGCCGTTCATGGGAGGGCGCCCAGTTCGGGTATGATTTAAATAATATCAATTTTACCGGTTTTGTTTTGAAAAAACTGGAGAAAAACGCCTCGGACGGTAACCGCGATTTTGACATCGGTGGTGTCTATACTCAGATTCGTACCTTGAATCTCGACCTGTTCGCCTTTTATGAATTCGACGCCAATGTCACTCGCGTCGCCGGGGTAAGGGATTTGAAAAGATGGAACGCAGGTGCTTACTATTACCGAAGTTGTTGTCAGTTCGATTTTGAACTGAACGGCGTCTATCAGTTCGGGAAAAAAGCCGCCATTCATGAAAACGGTTTCGATGAGTTGGATATCGCGGCCTTTATGTTTACTTTTGAAGCCGGCTTTAAATTCGAAGGCAACGCGAAAGCAAGAATAGCCGCCGGTATCGACTATACTTCAGGCGATGATGAGAACGATGATAAGGTTAAGGCATATGACAATCTTTATTATACCGCCCATAAATTCCAAGGTTATATGGATTATTTTACATCTTCGTCTGCGACTGGTCTGGTAGATATAATGTTACGGGGAAAAATGGAACCGTTCCATAAATGGTCGATTAAGGGCGACTTCCATTATTTTACCAGTGCGGTGGATTATCGAAATTACCTATATGAAATGACTAAAGACATCGGGGCGGAAATCGATTTGACGGTGTCCACCACCAGCGTTGACGGGGTTATAATCGATTTCGGTGGTGGACTATTTCTGCCGACAGAATCGTACGCCCATCGAGAAAATCCCGACCCCGGGCTGTGGTTCTTTACCTCGCTGACGGCGAATTTTTAAAAAGGTAAAATATTATTCGGAATAGAAGAGAGGAGAATTTCCAATGAAAAAGAGGGTGTTTTTAACCGGAATCATTCTGGCCTTGGCACTGGTCTGGACCTATCCATCTTTCGGCAGTGAAGGGGAAACCGCCGGTAAATGTCTGACCTGCCATAAAGAAATTACGCCCGGTTTGTATAAGCAATGGTATGAGTCGCCCCACGCCGCGATGGATATTGGCTGTATCGATTGTCACCGGGCCGAGTCGGGGGACGTTGACGCTTTCCAGCATGAGGGCGCCCTGATTGCCACCCTGGTTACGCCGGCCGATTGCGGCCAGTGCCATGACGATGAAGCCGAGCAGGTGCAGCGCTCCTATCATGCTACCGCCGGGGAGATTCTGGAATCGGCCGACGCCTACCTGGCCCATGTCGCGGGCGGGGAACCGGTCGCGATCCTGGGCTGTGAAAGCTGTCATGGAGCGAAAGTGGAAATTGACCCCGCCGCGCCCAACAAGCTCTCCGCCAAAAGCTGGCCCAATTCCGGCATCGGTCGGCTCAATCCGGACGGTTCCAAGGGTTCCTGCAATGCCTGCCATACCCGGCATTCGTTTTCGGTTGCCCAGGCTCGCCAGCCTGAAGCCTGTTCCAAATGCCATCTTGGTCCCGACCATCCCCAGAGAGAAATTTATGAGGAATCCAAGCACGGCAATGCCTATTACACGCATTTCGACGATATGAACCTGAGTGCGGATGATTGGGTCGTGGGTGAAGATTATTTCGAGGCGCCAACCTGTGCTACCTGCCATATGTCGGCGACGGCTTCGTTATCGGTGTCGCACGATGTCGGCGAGCGCATCAGCTGGACTCTGCGCCCGCCGGTCTCGGTACACAAAGAGAACTGGCCGCAGAAACGGGCCAATATGAAAACCGTCTGTGCTGCCTGTCACAGCAACAGTTTCGCTAACGGCCATTATTACCAGTACGATGCCGTGGTGGCGCTGTACAACGAGAAATTCGCCAAACCCGCCACGGAGATAATGAATCTCGTTCGGAACAACAAGCTGCTTGAAAATCCAGCCGAGTTCGGTAATGAAATTGAATGGATTTACTGGGAGCTCTGGCACCATGAGGGCCGCCGGGTTCGGCACGGCGCCGCCATGATGGGACCCGATTATACCTGGTGGCACGGCGCGTACGATGTCGCCCACAGCTTTTATTTCAAGCTGATTCCCGAGGCGCGTAAATATAACAACGCCGAGGTCAACGAATATATCGATAACCTGATAAAGAACGACCCCATGCATTCCTGGCTGATGACCGATACCGAGCAACTCAAAAAGAATATCCGCTCCGGCCGGATGCAGGAAATCTATAAGAAAATGTACGAATCGAAATAGGCCTCGGATATGTTCGTTAAATATTTGAATTTCATACGCCGGGTTTCGGTTACCGGAATCGGTAAAACTGGGGTTATCCTGACGACCTCATCGTTTATCACTCTGGTTCTTCTGGAGCTGGCGCGGCTGACGGGCACGATTACCAATGCCTATGTCGGGCTGGTGACCTATCTTCTGTTTCCCCTGCTTTTTATTATCGGCCTGCTTCTGATTCCCCTCGGTTGGTACCGGCTCAAAAAGAAAACGGGTAAATCGACCGCGGAGCTGCTCGAGGAAACGTTTGAGTCCGACGATGTCAAAAGCGCCCTGACCGGTTCGAAACTATTTCGAACCATCGCTCTCTTCTCGGTAATCAATATTCTGTTCCTGGGAGTCATCAGCGTCCAGATGCTGGGCTTTATGGACGAATCCCGTTTCTGCGGGACAGCCTGTCACGATGTCATGAATCCGGAATGGGTGACCTACCAGCAGTCGCCCCACGCGCGGGTGGCGTGCGTACAGTGCCATGTCGGTGAAGGGGCGGGAGCGCTCTTTAACAGCAAGCTCAACGGTATCTGGCAGATTGTTTCCGTGACGTTTAATTTATATGAACGGCCGATTCCCACTCCCGTCCGGCAGTTGCGCCCGGCCCGGGAGACCTGTGAAAAATGCCATTGGCCGGAGAAATTCTACGGCAGCCGCCTGATAACGAGATACCATTACGGGGACAATGAAAACTCCTCCCTTTTATATACTACCCTCAATCTGAAAATCGACGCCGGCAAGGGTGGGGAAAAAGCCGGAATCCACTGGCATATCGGCCGGGCGAACGAGGTCCGCTATACCTCGGTCGATGATGAGCGGGAGCACATGATCTGGGTGGAGGCGCGCCGGTCCGACGGCAGCTATCATCGCTTTTACAACCGGGAATGGGCGGCCCACAGGGCCGAGGACCTGGTGGAGAGAGCAATGGACTGTGTGGACTGTCACAACCGGGCCACGCATATTTACGAAGACCCGGAGCAGGCTGTCGATGAACGCCTTCACAAAGGGCTTATGGAACTCAGCCTGCCCTATCTCAAGCGAGAGGCGCTGCGGGCGATTAAACCGGGCTACGCCGATACCTCGGCGGCGCTTGAAGAAATCGCCCGGTCCCTGCGTAATTTCTATGAACGAAATTATCCTGAAACAGCCTCGCAGAAAAAAACAAGCATCGATGCCGCCGTTGAGGTGCTCAGAGATATTTACCGACGTAATATTCACCCGCAGATGAATATCACCTGGGGTTCTTACTTCGGCCATATCGGTCACCGGGGGAATACCGGTTGCTTTCGCTGTCACAATTCATCCCTGGTCGATTCGACGGGAACGGCTATCAACTACGACTGTACGCTCTGTCATTCCATTTTGTCGAATCGGGAAAAGGACCCGTTCAAATATCTCGGCCCGATAAACACCGACGAAAAAGATTATCCGATGCATCAATATCTAAGAGATGAATTTCTGCGGTCGTTTCCGAGATAGGAAGATTAAGTAATTGCGGGGCAATATGCGATAAATATTGTCCCGTTTCGATTATTTCCTTTATTGCGAACCTGAAAGCTCTTGTATTATAAGCGGATTCTTTAAAATATCGGTTGACAGGCCGAGCCGGATATTATTACCTTCCCACTTTAAAACGTTAATTGGCGGCGCTCGAAGGCCGCTTTTTACATTTTTCTGAAGGAGAGTGTAATTGTGAGTCCCCTCATCTATATCGTCATTGCCGTAGTTGTGGTGTTTGTGGCCGTAGTGGTTGTGGTTTTTAAAAACTACCGGAAAGTCGGTCCTAACGAAGTTCTTATTATTTCCGGCGGTAAAAAACGCATGGTGGTGTTGCCCGACGGAACGCAAAAAGAAGTCGGTTACCGGATGCGAATCGGTGGCGGTACGTTTGTGAAACCGTTTATCGAGCAGGCAGAGATACTTCCGTTGGAAATCATCCCCATGAATTTTCAAATCGATGATGCCATATCAACCAACGGTATTCGCTGTACGATACGGGGTACGGCGGAAGTCAAGATTGCCGGTGACGAAGCCTCGATTTACCTGGCTGCCGAACAGTTTTTAGGCAAGCCGCTGTCGGATATTCGCGATGTCGCCCTGCGGACGCTGGAAGGTTCTTCCCGGGCTTTGATAGGTACCATGAACCTGGAATTGATGAATAAAAACCGCAAGGATTTCGGAGCCAAAGTTTTCGAGGATGTGGGTGCGTATTTCACCAATATGGGACTCAAGCTGCTTTCTTTCAACCTCAAGGAAATCACCGACCCGTCCGGTTATCTGGAAGCCCTGGGTAAACCGCGTATAGTTCAGGCCCGGCGCGATGCCGAAGTAGCCGAAGCCGAAGCTGCCCGCGATGCCATCATCAAATCAGCGGAAGCCCAGAAAGAAGGGGATATCGCCAAGATACATGCCGAGACCGAGGTGGCCAAAGTCAATCAGGATTTTGAGCTTAAAAAAGCCGAACTGATGACCGAATTGAACCGCAAGAAAGCCGATGCCGATTTCTCATACGAACTCCAGCGGCATAAACTGAACCAGGCGTTGAAAGCGGAAGAGGGGAAGGTTAAGCTGATTGAGAAAGATTCAGCGGTTGAACTGGAAAAGAAAGAAATCCTTCGGGTTGAACAGGAACTGGAAGCCAAAGTCCGCCGTCCCGCCGCTGCCGAGCAGTACCGGCTTGAAGCCGAGGCCAAGGGTATGGCTGAAGCCAAGCGAATTCAGGGCGAGGTAGAAGCCAAGCTGGTCAAGGAGGTGGGCGCGGCTGAAGCTGAGGCGATGCGCAAGAAAGCTGAGTCCTGGAACTCATATTCCCAGCCGGCGCTGCTTCAGATGATGTATGAAAAACTACCGGAACTTGCTCGCGAGATGGCCGCTCCGGTTTCCAAGATAGATAAAATCGTCATGGTCTCCAACGACGGCAAACTGGGCACTTCTAAAATAACCGGTGAAATGGCCGCCATGATGGGGCAGTTGCCGACCGTTATCAAATCCCTGACCGGATGCGACCTGGAAGAATGGCTGAAAAATCTGGCCGAAAAGAATAAAGGTGACAAGTTGGACGCTCCGCGCAAGTCCGACCGGGCCGGCGGCTCAAACAAGGAATAAACAGCTATGATTTCCAACAGGATCGGTCGCCTGGAACTTTCGCCGACCTTGCGCATCACCGCCAAGGCCAAGGCGATGAAAGCTGAGGGTATCGACGTTATCGATTTCTCGGTCGGGGAACCGGATTTCCCCACCCCGGAAGATATCAAGAACGCCGCCAAAAAAGCCCTCGACGACAACTTCACCGGCTATACCGCCAACGACGGCATCCCGGAACTTAAGGAAGCCATCCGTCTCCGATTCAAGGAAGACCATGGGGTCGAGTACGCCAAAAACGAGATAATCGTTTCCGCCGGCGCCAAACAGAGCCTGTACAACCTGTTTGTCTCGATACTCAACCGCGATGAAGAAGTTATAATCCCCGCGCCTTACTGGGTGTCCTATCCCCAGCAGGTGCTGATGGTCAAGGGGAAACCGGTGATTGTCCCCACCCGCGAGGAAAACGGTTTTCGCCTGACGCCGGATGAACTGAAAGCCCATATAAATTTCAATACCAAAGCCCTGATATTGAATAATCCCTCCAACCCCACCGGCAGCGCCTACACCCGGGAACAGCTTCAGGAAATCTGCGAGATTGCCGTGGCCGAGGGACTGCTTATCGTGGCCGACGAGGTTTACGAAAAAATTATTTACGGCGACTACCGTTTTACCTCGGTAGCTTCGCTGGGGGAAAGAATCAAGCAGCGCACGGTGGTGATCAACGGTGTTTCAAAAGCCTATTCGATGACCGGCTGGCGAATCGGCTATGCCGCCGGACCGCGAGAAATTATCGGCGCCATGAATATCGTCCAGTCACACACAACCTCCAATGCCAACTCCATCGCCCAAAAAGCAGCCGCCGAAGCCCTGAGCGGCCATCAGGCGGAAATCAATCGCATGGTCGCCGAGTTCCAGACCCGCCGAAATTACATGCTGAATAAACTGCGCCGCATTCCCAACGTCTCCTGCTATGAACCGCAGGGAGCTTTTTATCTCTTTCCCAATACGGCCGCTTATTACAATACCGAATTCGGCGGCATGAAAATCCGCAACTCCTACGGCCTGTCATATTACCTGCTCAAGGAAGCGGCGGTGGCGGTGGTACCGGGCTCGGCGTTCGGGGCTGAGGAAAATATCCGCCTGTCGTATTCCACCTCGATGGAAAAAATCGAGGCGGGCACCGACCGTATAGTCGAAGCCATGGCCAAACTGAAAGAATCGCCCAAATACAAACGCGTCGCCCTGCAGAATTTCATGACCCACCCGCGGCATATGGTCGAGAGCAATACTGCCGTTTCGGTGGAAGAACGCGATGCCCTGGTGCAGGAGGCCGAGGCTGCCCTGCCGTTCGACCGCTATTTCGAATGGAACGCCAATATCAACGGTATTATCGTCCAGCTCAGAACCAACGTCCCGCATCTCTACGATTTCTGGGTGGAGAACTGGTACCCGGCTCAGCTCGAGTCTGACCTCGAGCCGCACGGCATCATCTATGCCGTCGACGGCGTCCCCGGTCGCAAGCCCTATGCCTATTACAACCCGGATATGAAAACGGCTGTTCTTTTCAACACGACTTATTACGGCCAGGTACGCAGTTGGGCGCTGGGTATTGTAGCTCATGTCAGCGAACGCCTGCTGGATGTCCACGGCGTGCGCGCCGCCTGCCTCGACTACAACGGCCGCGCCGTCGCCCTGATGGGGCCCAAAGGCCTGAAGCGCGGTGCCACCTTCTTCCGCCTGCTCGAGGACGAAAAAGCCCGTTTCCTGACCAACGACTGGGTTTTCGTCCGCTATCGCAGCAAAGAAGCGGTGGCTGATGCCCCCGAAAGAAAATTCTACTTCAAAACGAATATTACCCGGCAGCTGCCGCGCTATGAGAGAATATTTGACCGCAGCAAATGTGAAAACGTCGTCACCACCCGGGCCGACTGGACCAACTTAAAAGAGCTCGAGGACGAGTGCCCGCTGGACCTGGGCGAACCCTATTGCTACTGGGGTTCCGGCGATTCCCGGGCGCTGGTGGATCCGGCCTGGATCGGCGGTCCGCAGAAATATGTCAAGCGGTCGCGGTTGAGCACAGTGGTATTTTTGACTTATGAACCGAACGCCCCGGCCGTGGAAAAACTCGATGCTGATACGGCTCTGGATTTTGTCACCGCCGGCAAGTACCGGGTACCCGACGGGGCCGGGCTCAGTCCCTTTAAAACGCAGCCGTTCTTCAATCCTTATATGCTGGTCTCGTCGGTCGACCAGGAGGATTTGCAGCGGCGTAATTTCCATCAGCTCTTCCGGGTAGCCGGCACGTATAAAATAAATATCGCCGCCATCCCGCCCGAGGCGCTGAAAGCCCGCATTCTGGATTTGATAGGCTAGGAGAGAATATGGCCAATACACTGGGAATAGTAAAACCGGATGGCGTCCGCCGTAAACTGGTAGGTAAAATCATCAGCCGTATCGAAAACGACGGCTTGATTATCCGGGGTCTGAAAGTCTTGAAACTGTCCAAAACGGAGGCGCAGAAGTTCTACGCCGTCCATGAAGGTAAACCGTTTTTCAATTCGCTTATCGAGTTCATGACTTCCGGTCCGATCGTGGTGATGGTTATCGGCGGTCATGGTGCTATCGAACGCTGGCGTGATTTGATGGGCGCCACCGACCCGGCCAAAGCCAAGTACAACACCATCCGCCGCGAGTTCGCCACTTCCGTGGAAAAGAACGTCGTTCACGGTTCCGACGGTCCGGAGACGGCGAAAACGGAAATCGCTTTTTTCTTCAAAGAGAATGAAATTCTGCCTAAGGAATGATGTGAGATGTCGGATTCGATTTATGACCTTCAAGCCTACGCCCGGTTCAACCGGGATTTACAGCGGCGTTTAAACGGCCCCAATATCAAGGACGTCAACCTGGAGGAACTGCGCGAACCGGCTATCCAGACCGGGACCCAGACCAAATACGGTTCCTGGGGCTGGCGCTCGGCCGTCTCCAGCCGCATCGCTGAGAAAACCTGTAATCTCGGTTCAGAACCGGTGCGGGAGTTCCACCTGACCGATACCAAAAGGACTATTATAGGCAAGGCTCCCGAAGAACTCGACAAAGTACTGCATTTGATGGAGACCCTGCCGATGGTGCGCCTGCGCCGGCAGATGGGGGATAATCCCGAATACAATCCCAAATGCAATCTGTATATATCGGTGGCCGATTTGAAAAATTACCGCCTGGCCTATATGTGGGGACATACCATGGGACCGGTCACCAAAGCTCCCGGACCCGAATTCATCCTGATTCACATTCCCGAAGAACACCAAATCCGCCAGCAGGCGCTCGTTTTACCCGACTATAATATCACCCTGGTGCTCGGCTCGGATTACATGGGTGAGGATAAAAAAGGCTTTCTTCGAAACGGCATGCACGCGGCCGGGGCATTGGACATGCTCGGTTTACATGCCGGGACAAAAGTGGTCGTCATCCGGGACGCTAAAACCAATAAGCTGAAAAAGTACGGCGTTTTTCTGTTCGGCCTTTCGGCCACCGGGAAAAGCACCTGGTCCTGCCACCAGCTGGGCCTGGACTGGTCGAAAGGGGAACGCACCCTGGTATGCCAGGATGATATCTGTTTCTTGAAGAACGACGGCTCGGCATACGGTTCGGAACAGAATTATTTCGTCAAGACCGATGTCGATAAGAAGCTCCAGGAGTCTATGTACAACGCCCTGGTGCACAAGAGCGCCCTGTATGAAAACGTGATGATCAACGCCGACGGCCAACCTGATTTTCTCGATGAAAACCTGTGCGGTAACGGCCGGGCCACCATTATGCGCAAGCAGTTGAAAATTAAAAGAGGCCGCTGGCCCTTCGCCATGAAGGACATCTGGTATCCCTCGCTCAATCTGCCGCCGATTGAGGAACTTGACGGGCTGGTGTTCGCTTTTATCACCAGGCGTAATACTATCATGACTTTCTCACAACGGTTGACGCCTATTCAGGCGGCTCTTGCTTATCTGTGGGGCGAGTCCAGCCACAGCTACGCCTCCAATCCCGCCAAGGCGGGGGAATCGGTTCGTACTGTCGGCACCGACCCGTTTATTGTCGGTTCCCGGGGCCACAAGGTCAATCATTTCTATCGTATAATCATGAACCTGGCTGAAAGTTATCCCGACAAAGTGCATTTCTTCCAATACAATACCGGCGGGATGGGGGAGATTATCCAGAATCTCGACGGCAAGAAGAAAATCATCAGAAAAACCGAACGGGTACCGATTGACACCATGGCCGCTATCCAGCGCGGCGATTTGCGCGGCACCAATAAGTACCGCGAGAGCCTGCTCGGCACCGAAGAAATTTACCATGCCGAGGGCACTGACCTCAGCGCATATCGGCCCGAAAATTATTATTCCCGTGAGGAGATAGATAATTACCTGCGGGACCTCGTAAGCGGCCGCCGTAAGTTTACGGAAAAAGTCGCCGAGGAAGGCCTGATGCCGGAGATTTTAAAAGCCGCCGAGGATTCTTACGGTATCGCCAAAGAAAAAGAAACCAAAGTATTCATACCTTCGAAAAAAACCGAAACGCCGCCTCCACCCAAAGAGAAACCGGTCGCGCGACTTACCGACTGGAAGCCCAATCCCCGCCTGAGCCGGGACCGCGGCTGGCGCTATGGTTGAGACCTGCACCCTTGCGAACATTGATAACTAAGGAGGGAGAATGTTGAGATGTTTTCGTTTTTTTATCCCACTGGTTATTCTGGCACTGGTGTCTATCAACCTGGTTTGTGGCGACTCGTCCATCGATTCGGATCATTATGACAGGTATGATTACCTTTATATTCTTTCTATAATCAGCAGTGATACGCTCGCAAACGGTGACAGCGTCATGGTTATATATGAATACCCGGTGGGTTGTAACGATCTTGAGACGCTGAATTACGATCAAATCGATGATACCTTATATTTCAAAGTTCTCTATCATTTCTATTATCATGGTTTCCCCTGCGCCCACGGACCGGGAGTCAGCAGTACCTATGTCGATGTTACAGTTGCAAATACAGGCTAATATTATATAAATTATGAGCAGGACGACTCTACGGTTGTTATAAAGTCTTTAATAATCGAATAAAATCAGCTTCCGGATATCCCACAAAAAAAGTGTGATTTTTGATTGCCCGGTTTTATTTTTGTTGTTAATATACTTATTGCAAATAAATAAGCTGGGTTATATTGTAAATTTAGATAAAATCACTTTTTAAAGAGAGATTGAAAATCATGTTTAAAGCGCTAAAAGTCAGTTTGGTTTTGATAATTCTTGCGCTCGGGTCCGTCGCGGTGTACGGGGCGGATACCGATGAAACGTATTTCGATTTTTTGAAAAATACCTTTAACAAGCACGATAAGAAGCTCAACGACTTTCTGAAAACGGAATTTCAGCTTTTTCTCGGACTTTTCCCCAACAGCGAATTAGCTGGCGAAGCTTCTTACCTTCTGGCCCAGACTTTTCTTGATAGGCACGATGAAAACGAAGCTTTCGCGATTTTAATGAAGACCCTTTATCTCTATCCCGAAGGCGCTATGCGTACGGCCGTATCAGCTGAGGCTCAGCGAATTGTAGCTACCAACGGCAGTTACAAACAACAGCAGGATGAACTCAGGACAGTTATCGACGGGGAGTTCGAAAACGGAGCGCTTGAGGATCGGTATTACCGCTACCTGAAATTCCTCAGAGAATTGAACGACCGGAAATTGTACGACTGGACTCTCGATGAGTACTACTATTTTATCAACCGTTTTGAGGACGACGACCGGATTGAACAGATTCACCGCTGGGTGGCCGATATGTACGCCTCGAAGGGTGAAGCCGAGGCAGCCGTGGCCGGATATCAGAAGTACGAGAAGCTGTTCCCGGTCGATAAAAACCTACCTTATGTAATTATCAACCGGGCTAAGGTTCTCAATGAGGAACTCAAGGAATACGCCCTGGCCAGTTCGCTGCTTACCCAGGTAATCGAAGATTACCCGGACACCAAGTACGCCAGCACGGCCGTATATGCGCGGGCCGGTATCAAGGCCGACCGCCTCCGGGATTATGGCGGGGCTATCGCCGATTACCGATTGCTTCTGGCCAAACATCCCCAGCATGAAAAAGCCGTCGACGCCCTCTTTGAAATCGCCAGTATCAACGCCGACCGGATGAAAGCTTACCGGGCGGCTATCGATACCTACAACGAGGTCGTGGAAAAATACCCCGACAGTCCGCGGGGAGGCGAGGCTTTAAAAAAATCAGCCGAGCTTTATTTGAAAATCGATGATTATTTTTCGGCCGCCAAACAATACGCCCGGGTGGCGGAGGTTTATCCCGAAAGCGAGGAAGCGCCGGCCCTGCTTTATGAGGCCGGAGATATTGCCCTCGGCAAAATGAAAGATTTTCAGCAGGCCAAAGATTTTTATAATCGGGTTGCGGAGAAATATCCAGCCTCCGAATATGCTATCAAAGCCCGGCAGAAAGTTGAAAGAATAAACGAAAAACTGGGGCAGCAATAAGCCAATTTATCGGGTAAGGTCGATTTTTTATAACACTGCGAACGCCTGCTCCAAATCAGCTATCAAATCTTCAATATTTTCCAACCCGACCGACAGGCGTATCAAATTATCCCCGATACCGTTTGCTTTCCTGACCTCCGGTGGAATCGAGGCGTGTGTCATCAGGGCCGGGTGGTTGAGAAGCGATTCCACGCCACCCAGTGATTCCGCCAGGACAAATACCTGCGTCGAGGTTGCGAATTTCCGAACGGTTTCAAGGTCCCCTTTCAGCTCGAAGGATACCATCCCGCCCGGCAGTTTCATTTTGTTGGGGACGGGCTTGCCGTCCTGCCCGGGATAATAGATTTTGCTCACTCTGGGAACAGTTTCCAGGTATTCGACGATTTTCACGGAATTGAACGAGTGCCGTTCCATGCGCAGGTGCAGGGTTTTCAGACCCCGCAGGACCAGCCAGGAATCGAACGGTCCCAGAATCGCTCCCAGGGCGTTCTGGTGAAATTTCAGTCTCTCGGCCAGCTTGCTGTCTTTGACTACCAGCGCCCCGGCGATTACATCGCAATGCCCGGCCAGGTACTTCGACATCGAGTGCAGTACAATATCGGCGCCCAGGTCGAGCGGGTTCTGAATAAAGGGTGTGGCGAAAGTGTTGTCAACCGCCGTTATAATATCGTGTTTTTTCGCGAGAGCCGCTACCGCTTCAATATCGATGAGACGCAAAAGGGGATTGGTAGGTGTCTCCACCCAGAATAGACGGGTATTGGGCGTGACCGCTTCCTCGAAATCATCGGGATTACGACCATCCACGTAGGTGAAATCGAGACCGAACGACCGCATGACTTTTTCGAACTGACGGTGGGTGCCGCCGTAAAGGTCGCTGACCGCCACGATATGGTCGCCCGTTTTCAGCAGATGCAAAACCGTGGACAACGCCCCCAGCCCGGATGAAAAAGCGAAACCCCGGGTGCCGTTTTCGAGGTCAGCCAGAGCTCTTTCGAGCGCCAGTCGCGTGGGATTGGCCCAGCGGGAGTAGACATAGCCGGATTCATCGCCGGGATAGGCCACCCGGTAGGTGGAGCTGGGGAATATGGGCGTCGTTACCGAGCCGGTCCCGTCTTCTTCGACTCTTCCAGCGTGAATAAGCCGTGTTTCGATCCTTTTGTCTTTGAGAATAGCGTCGTTGTCAGCCATGTCAATCCAGAAATCCTTTCTCGCGCATCCAGTCGTCGTTGAAAATTTTACTGATATACTTAATGCCGCTATCGGGCAGAATAACCAGGACGGTTTTGTCGGCGTCGAGCTTTTCGGCGTGCACCAGGGCTGCGTGCAGAGCCGCCCCGCCCGACCCGCCGGCGAAAATGCCCTCTTTACGGGTCAAATCCCGCGCCGCCCGGAAGCTGTCCCGGTCGGAGACTTGATAGATTTTATCGATTACCGAATAATCTATCGAATCACACGGCATATCCTCACCGATACCTTCGACCAGGTAAGTATGCGGTTTGGCCAGCGTCCCGTCCTTGTGGTACTGGAAGAATATCGAGCCGTAAGGGTCGGCGGCGACTATTTCGATAGCGGAATTTTTCTCTTTGAGGTACTTGCCGGTTCCGGAGACGGTCCCGCCGGTGCCGATGCCGCCGACGAAAACATCGAGCTGCCCACCCAGCTGTTCCCAGATTTCCGGACCGGTAGTGCGATAATGAGACTCGATATTGTTATTATTGAAATATTGTTTCATGAAATAAGCGTTAGGGATTTCGCCCTGCAGGCGCAGGGCGGTTTGGTAATAATGTTCCGGAGAGTCGGGCTCGGCCTCGGTGGGGCAGACGTACACCTCGGCCCCGAAAGCCTTGAGCGTGTCGATTTTTTCTTTCGACATCTTGGCCGGGATAGTCAGAATGGCCCGGTAGCCATGGGCCGCGGCGTACATGGCGATAGCCGCCCCGGTGTTGCCGGAGGTGGCCTCGATAATCGTCCCGCCCGGCTTGAGCTCGCCCGTACGGACGGCTTCGTTTAATACGAAAACCGCCATGCGGTCCTTGACCGACCCGGTGGGATTCATGAATTCCGGCTTGACGAGGACGGTGGCCCTGATGCCCCGCTCGGCGGGGATTTTACGCAATTTGACGATTGGCGTTCGCCCCACCGCCTCGGTGATATCGTTCCAAAATTTTTCCACTTTCTGCGGCGAATAATTATTTTCTCGAGTTGTTTTTATCTTGTCCATAATGATTCCATTTCAAAAATGATTTTCAGATTATGTTTAATAACAATCTCCGGTTGAGATTGTTCGAATAATGTTTAAATGCTTATATAAGCAAGGAGGATGGTTCAAACGGACTTCATTTTCGTCGAATCAGCACCAGGGGGCGTTTGACGTCGGCATGGCCCTCGATCGGCTGCTCCAGGTCCCAGTCGTGCCACCAGCCGACGAATTCGAAATCGGTGCGGCTTTCCAAAAAAAGCAGGAATTCCTGCGGGAATATGGCCCGGTTGCGCTCGATCATCTCGAACCGCCGGTGGCGGCCGTGGTCATCGACATTGACCGTCCAGACCTCCTCATACATCTGCCGGGCGGAATCGACCAGGCGGGTGTTGAATTTCGACTCGACCAGAATACCGTCGCGTTCCATACTGACGTTGTTGCGCGCCCGAGGCACCATCGGGTCGGCAAACTGAACACACCAGTCGAGAAAATACAGCCCGCCGGGATTGAGGATGTCCGCGATGGCGTTGAAATGCCGCGTCATATCTTCGAGGTTGTTCAGGTACAGAGAGCCCAGCATGACAAAGGCGAAATCGACTTTTTCAGCGTACCGGAAATCAATCATGTCGCCCTCGATAAACTCCGGGGGCGGGACCAGGGAGCGCCATTTGTAAGCGGCATAATCGAGCATATTGCGGTTGATGTCCAGCCCGGTATACTCGTAGCCGCGACCGACCAGTTCCCCGGCGTGCGGGGCGTGACCGCAGGCGACCTCGAAAATGCGCCGGACGGGGATATCGGAAAACCGGTTGACGCATTTGTCAATAAAGGCCGCCTCGTCCTCGATATTCCTGAAGGAAAAGGCTATTTCGTAATATTGTGGATAATCGTACAGCATCTTTATTGTCCCGATAA
Organism: Candidatus Zixiibacteriota bacterium; assembly: GCA_016926795.1. Classification (GTDB taxonomy): domain Bacteria; phylum Zixibacteria; class MSB-5A5; order GN15; family FEB-12; genus JAFGNW01. The sequence goes on along the minus strand of JAFGNW010000083.1, from coordinate 7,271 downwards.
TGTCATATTAACGGCCGATTGAGCCGTTATTATAAGACCCGCACGCTTAAAGCAGACCCGTCAAAAAAAAATTGTATAAAAATTGACTCCCTGTCGCCTTTGACATTTATTGTCTCTTTAATATTATCGAATTTTGTTCAAATTTCTGGATAGGCGCCGGAGGAAATCTTGATCAAACGAGACCGGGTTTTGGCACGGCCCCGGCTTTTAACAGTGAAGATATTTATTGCTATAAATCAGTTTAAATCGTAGTTTGGTTTGTTTATATTTCTGTTGCAATTTGAAACAGTAGGACCCCTCTAACCGTATGCAATTGTAGGCTTATTTTGCAGGACGATGAAGGAATATTGATAGCCGGGGCTCTTGATGGCGACCAGAAGGCTTATACCCTGCTGGTTACGAAACATCGGACGGCCGTTTTTCATATTATCAATAAAATCGTCAAAAACGACGAAGCGGCCCGGGACCTGGTTCAGGAAACCTTTATGAAGGCTTTTAATTCCCTGGCCACTTATCGGTCCGAGTTCCGGTTCTCTACCTGGCTGTATAAAATTGCCGCCAATTCCTCGATCGATTATCTCCGCAAAAAACGTATCCAGGCTCTTTCGCTGGATCAGCCGATTGAAACCAGGGACGGTTCAGTAGAACTCGAAGTTGCCGATTACTCTTATAACCCGGAACGGGACCTGGTGAACAAGGAGCAGAAATTCAGTATCGAGGCGGCTATCGAGTCCCTGCCGGCGAAATACCGGGAAGTTATCGTCTATCGGCACAAGGACGATAAATCTTACGAGGAAATAGCCGATTTACTGGGTATACCGGTAGGCACGGTTAAAGCCAGGATATTTCGAGCCCGCGAGCTTCTCAAGAAGAAGCTGAAAAATATATGAACCGCGGGCGGTTTAAGGAGTCTTGATATGGTTAAATTGCTGGTTAAGTTTGGGCTGTTAATTTGCCTGTTTTTCCTGTTGGCGGTTTCGAGCTCGGCCAAGAGTTACACCTTCGATTATCAGAAAATTCTCGATGTCGGCGACAAGCTGGAGCTGGAACTTAATTTTATCAACGGGAAAGTGGAAATTATCGGCAGCGACACTAACCGGCTGATTATCGACGCGGTCAAGAAAATAAACGCGGTGGACATGGATGAAGCGGCAAAAGTAGCCGACCATATTGAACTCAAAGTCCGGCAGTCCGGTGATAAGGTTACGGTGAACACCAATTACCTGCGGATGATTGACCGCAGCCCCTCGTTCTGGGAAAAGGTCCTGGGGGTGGGCGGCTCCGATTCTTACGGCAATGTCGATTTTGTCATCACCGTACCGCAGAACTGCAGGGTTGTCATAAGCAACACCTCGGGCGAGGTCAAGGCCGGTTATCTGCGGGGTGATATCAGCATTCACAGTTCCGCCGCCGATATCCAGTTGGCCAGTATCGAGGGTGAGGTAAAAATCGACAATAACGCCGGAATAACCCGGGGGGAACTGCTGTTCGGTCCGGTTACCATCCGCCAGCCGATGGGCGAGATTGACCTCGAATGGGTCGAGGGGGATGTAAGGATTAAATCTTCTTCCGCCCGGATCAACATCAGGCAGGAACGGGGCGCTCTCGATTTGACCACCACCACCGGCAGTGTGGATATCCAGACCAACCTGAACTGCGTGAGAGACAATTTTATTCAGACCGAAAGCGGTCATATACATATGCTGGTGCCCCAGGCGTCTTCGGGCACCCTGCAGATCGCCTCCGACATGGGCAATATTAAAACGGAAATTCCGGTTTCCATCAAATCCATGTCGAAAAACAAACTGGTCGGGGAATTCGGCACCGGCGGCGTGAAAGTCACCCTGACCTCAACCACCGGCGATGTTACGGTGGCCCAGTTTTAAATAAATACACATTTTACATGGGATGTAAGATGTAAGATGAAAAATCGGCTTCTAAAATTATTTATCTTTATCTTTATTACCGCCTTCGCGGCCCTCTCACTATCCGCTACGGATGAGAGCGCCCCGACCGATTCGAGCAACGAGTCCGTGACGGAATATCCCTCCGAGTTGATTTTCAATGAGCTGCAATTATCTCCCGAAGGCGTTATCGCCTATGATACTCTCGGTAACCGCTGGCGTTTTGATTTCGACAGCGGCGTTTTTGTCCCTTCCCGGGTCAGTGATGAATATACCCCGGAGATTACTATCGATCCGGTGGAAGTACGCTGTACCGAGGAGAGAAGGGTACAGGATTATGAGAAAACATCAGTCCTTATCGGTTATGACGAATACGTTGACGGCGATATCGTCGCCTACGGCCGGGTGACGGTCAAGGGCTGGGTCAAGGGAAATATCCAGTCCATCAACAAACGGGTGGTGGTTACCGAGTCCGGTCAGGTTGACGGGGGTATCAAGGCGCCGGAAATCATCGTCAAGGAAGGCGGCATCGTTCTCGGTAAACAAATAGTCACGACGCCGTTTGATATCCCGACGGTCGATTCTTTTCCTTATGATTTCCTGGTCGCCGTTATTTCTCTGACGGCGTTTTTCCTGCTGTTCGGTTTCCTGGTAGTGCAGCTTATGCCGCGCCAGCTCGTTAATTTCCGGGAGTGTATGTGCCGGCACCGGGTAAAAACCTATCTGCTCGGATTCCTTTTCGTAATCCTGATGCCCGTTATTGTTATCCTCGTGGTGATTACCATCGTCGGCACGGTGGTGGTTATATTAGTGCCGATCCTTTATATTATCGCCATCGCCCTCGGCATTATCTCGATCGGGCAGTCCATCGGGGAGTCGCTGTCCGGCAGAATCTGGGGTTCCCCCAAAAGCGTTCTCTTCAGTATTATCCTGGGCGTCTTTGCCATCATGTTACCCTGGATTTTCACCTCCATGCTGTTCAACTCGACTAATGAAGTCCAGTTCGGTTTCGGGATTTTCTTTCTCGTGATTTCCATAATTTTATCGTCCTTCCCGGTATTTTCGGGGGTCGGGGCGGCTATCCTGACCCGGGTCGGCTTCCGCAAATATGTCAGTTTCGCCGACCGTTTGGCCCAGGAACCGACCCTGGCGCCTGCCCCGCCGCCGATTCCCAAAGAACCGCCGATAATCACTCCGCCGCCCATAAAACCTGTAAAACCCGATACCCCGTTTCCTCCGGGCAAAGGACCCCTGCCTTCCGACGAATAAATACTCTCCCGTTGATTCCCGTGAAACCTTGGTGTATTATTATCCGTAAAGTAGAATAAAAAAGAGAGGTGTTTATGCGTCTGGGAAAAATATTTTTAATCGGATTGTTTTTGACGGTCTTATCTGTCTCACTGTCTCAGGCCGGCAGGCTCGAGGATATTACCAAGAAGGTCGATGCTCAGGGAGTCGAGAAACTCGTTATCAGTACGGAATTCGGCATCGGAGATTTGATTATCCATCCGGACGACATCAAAGAAGCCGCCGTTCTCAATGTCAGTTACGACCCGGATGAATTCGATTTTATAGTTGACTATACCGTGCGGGGGAAAACCGGCTATCTGGATTTGGAAAGCACTATCGCAAGGCGTCTCAGGCGGAGTATCGAAAAACAAGATAATCAATGGAACCTGATTCTATCCACCCGTTACCCGAGTGAAATGGAATTCGACCTCGGCGCCTGCGAAGCCGATATTGACCTCGGCGGCATACCGATTAAGGAACTCTCTTTCGAAATCGGGGCAGCCTCGGGTCTGATAGAGTTTTCCAAACCCAACCCGGAGCGAATGCGGGAGCTGGTATTCGATATCGGAGCTTCGTCGCTTGAAGTAAATAACCTGGGCAATGCCAATTTTGAATTTCTGAAAGTATCCTGCGGTGCGGCTTCCTGCGACCTCGACCTGAGGGGCGAGTACAAGGGCGAATCCGATATCGAACTGGAGGTAGGCGTCGGCTCGGTCGATGTTATCCTGCCGCGCGGGGTGGCGGTCAGTATCGAAGTCGATGACGGCTTGTTTTCATCGGTTGAATTTCACGGCGACGACCTCGAGGAAAGTGAGGATGATTTTTATCAATCCCCTGATTTTGATGATGCTGATAACAGAATCTATATTACCGTCGAGGTGGGTATGGGGTCGGTTGATTTTTACTGGAAATAATATCTCTTAAATCCCCTGTGAATAAAAAAACCGCCTTCGGGCGGTTTTTTTATTTAAATCGATTATAAAAAAAACTTGAATTAAATAAACAGCTTGCCGATTACTATAAAAACAAAGTATACTCATAAGATAATGAAGGGATTGAAGATAGAAAAAACCCGAACCAATACCGCCGTCGTTTGTTATAATTACTTGTCTAAGTTTTTTAAGGAGATGAAATGTCGAGAAAGTTGCTGATAATTTTAATGCTGCTCTTTACCTCCGCCGGGGCGCAGGTAGCGGATAATTCCGTTCAGGATAAAATTTATAAAGCCCGCGATAAAGTTATGCCCGCCCTCGTGCACATTCAACCGGTTATTAAGGATTATAACACCGGCGAGTTGAAAAAACAGGCCGTTATCGGTTCGGGTGTAATTTTTCATCCCGACGGATACGTCGTAACCAATTACCATGTCGCCGGCAAAGCGGTTCGCATCATCTGTACCCTCAACGACAAGGAACAGGTTCCGGCGGAATATGTCGGTGGTGACCCGGCCACCGATATCGCCGTGGTTAAACTCAATCTCGATGATTACAAGGGAAAGATACAAATCGCCGAGTTCGGCAATTCCGACGAGGTCCAGGTCGGACAATATGTTATGGCCATGGGTTCGCCGCTGTCCCTGTCGCGCACCGTATCGTTTGGTGTGATATCCACCAAGGACCGATATTTTTCCAGTGACGTTCGCCTGCCCACCGGAGAAAGCACCGGTCGCTATAACCTATGGATTCAGACCGACGCCGCTATTAATCCCGGCAATTCCGGGGGACCGCTTATCGATTTGGACGGCCGGGTAATCGGTATAAACTCCCGGGCGACCATGTTCGCCAACAATATCGGCTTCGCCATCCCTATCAACATAGTCAAGGAAGTCACCTCGGCGATACTCAACGTCAGCGAGGTACACCGCAGCTGGATCGGTCTGCACTGCCAGGCTCTTCAGGAACTGGAAAATTATTTCCGCACCGGTAATAACGAAGGCGTGCTGATATCGTCAATCGACCCCGGCTCCCCTGCCGAGGCCAGTTTCCTCAAGGCCGGGGATATCATTCTCGAGGTCGATGGCGTGCCGGTATCCGCCCGCTTCGTGGAGGAACTGCCCGCTTTCTACAGCAAAATCGCCAGGCACGAACCGGGTTCGGAAATCCGGTTGAAGGTCATGCGCAACAACGAGGAATACAATTTCAAGGTCGTGACCAAACCCCTGGGCGAACTCCAGGGCGAGGATTTCGAATGCGGCGCCTGGGGCTTTACCGTCAAGGGCCTGACCCGGCATATGCGCCTTCAATACCAGTTGAAGGATACCCTGGGCGTGTTCGTCTCGGGAGTGAAGAGCGTCAGCCCGGCTGATATCGGCGGTTTGCGTCGGAGTGATGTCGTGGTTAAAGTGAACAAAACCGACATCGTCGAACTGGCTGATTTCATAAATCTTTACAATGAAATGTCATCGACCTCAGCCGATAAAATTCTCCTGACCATAAAACGCGGCGGCGGCACCCGCCTGGTTTTCCTGAGCATTGACAATAAAGAGGGAGTACTTTTTAATGAAGAATAAATTTTTTACGGTATCAACCCTGATGACAACCCTGTTTTTATGCGGTCTTTTTGTCTGGCCCACCGTTCCGGCGGAAGCCCAGACTTTCGATTTCGACAAACTGCACAAAAAAATCGAGAAATACACCGTTATTCTCGATATAAAAATCGAACTCTCTTTCGGCATGCAGACCAACGAACAGGAACAAAGAGTGCTGGGCACGATTGTCACCGCCGACGGTCTGGTCTTATTCGACGGTTCTTTTTTGGAAACGCAAAACCCTCTGAGCGCCATCTCCGGAATGACCTTCAAAACCACACCAATTAAAATCGAAGTTTCCCGCCTTGACGGGGAAAAATACGAGGGTGAGTATATCGGTGTCGATAATTTCACACAAATCGGTTTTGTGAAAATCATCCCGCCCGGCGGTTCCGATGATAAGATAACTTTCGATTATGTGGCTTTTGCCAGAAACCAGAAGTTTGTCATCGGCAGTTGGGTGGCTTTGTATATGTTGCTACCGGAGTTTGTCGACCCGCCCCTGGCGGCCGATGTCGGCATGATATCCAACCTGGTCAAGTCGCCGGAGGATTTCCCTCTTACGGTCGGCTTCAGCGGACTTGAAGTCGCTTCGGTGCTCTTCAACGATAACCTGATGCCGGTGGGCGTTCTGGGTTCCCTGATAAATCCCGCCGCCGACAGCGATATCGGCTTTGTGGAATCGTTCTCGGATTTCAATTACCCCCTGCTGGGTATTATCACCGCCGAACGCCTCGAGAAGCTGATTGCCAGCCCGCCCCAGAAAGGTGAAATCGAGCGGGCCTGGCTGGGCATTACCCTGCAAGCCCTGACCGGAGACATTGCCGATTTTTTTGATATCGACGTCCCCGGCGGTATTATCGTCAACGAGGTGGTGAAAGGCTCGCCGGCGGACAAAGCCGGTCTTATGGTCGGCGATATGATAATAGAAATTAACGGTCAGCCGGTCGAGGTTGACCGCGAGGAACTCATCCCCGTCTTCCAGCGGCGTATCTCTGAAATGGGCCAGGGCACCGCTGTCGAATTCACTATCCTCAGACCCTCCGACAGCCGGGTCGACACCTTGAAAGTTTTCACCAGCCTCGAAAAAAGACCTCTGGCAGCCAGTGAGGCCGAGGAATACGAAAACAAGACCCTGGAATTCAAAGTCCGTAACCTGGTTTTTTCCGATTATCTCTTCTATAATCTGAACGAGGACGAGTTGTACGGCGTGGCGGTGTCCGAGATTCAGATGGGCGGGCTGGCTAATATCGGCGGTCTGATGATTGGCGATATTATACAGCGGGTCGGCAGCCAGACGGTTACCTCGGTTGAGGATCTCAAAAACGTGATGAATCAGATTGAGCAGGAAAAACCTTCCGAAGTCATCTTTTTTGTCTGGCGGCGCAGTAAAACCCTGTTTGTGAACGTTAAAACCGACTGGTAAGTTTTATCATAAGAATAACTTGAAGGCGGCTCTGGAGGCCGCCTTTTTTTATGCGGTCGCAGACAGAATACCACGGCTTTAGCCGTGGATGAATGAGCCTTGAGGCGGTATATTTCTGTCATGG
>JAFGNW010000082.1 GCA_016926795.1 Candidatus Zixiibacteriota bacterium | reverse complement strand
TATCGGATGTTGCCGTCCGATATGAATAATTACTATTCCGTTTTGGCTTCGCGCCCGTTCCGGATTGCGGATATCGACAGCTCGGATGTGATTGTCGTTTTCGCGTCTGATTTGCTCCGGGAGCATCAAAACGAATACCTCCGAATCCGCAAGGCTTGTAATTTCCGTAACGCCCGGGTGTTTATGGCTAATCCGTACGCTGTTAAGGCGGCCGATGTCGCTCAACTGGAGATGATTTACGAGGTCGGCACCGAGGAAATCTTCATCAACGCCGTCTGTCTGGCCGCTCTCGAGGAAAACCTGGTTGACTGCCGCGAGGCGGGTGATTTGAAGAGCAGGATAAAAGAAGCTTCTTTGAAAGAAGCCGCTGCCCGGTGTGGGGTGGACGCCGAGGAGATAAAAATGCTGGCCCGGGCGCTGGCCGAGGGGCAAAAAGTGACCTTCATGACCGGGGAACTTCTGACCCGTTCCAAGGACCGTGAGGTTATCGCCGCTGCGCTGTGCAATATGAACCGTCTGTTCGGACTGGACAAAAAAGGACAGGTGGCGAACCTGGCTCGCTATGCCAATTCGGTAGGCGCGGAAAAGCTAGGGGTCCTGCCGGTTTTGTCGGATGCCGTTAAAAAGGAATTAAGCGATATTTGGGGCGAACTGCCCAATTCCGATGCTTATAATACCGACGCTATGCTGGTGCGGATGAAAAAAGAGGAAATCAACGGTTTTATCATTATGGGCGCCAATCCGGTCATGCTCTACCCGGACCGGGAATTCGTCAAAGAGAGTCTGGAGAAACTCGATTTCCTGGTGGTGTGTGATTTGTACGAAACCGAAACCACCGAACTGGCCGACGTGGTCCTGCCTTTGGCCGGTTGGGCGGAATATGCCGGTGATTATGTCAATCTCGAAGGTCGTTTGCAGCGAGCCGAACAGGCTATCAAACCCCGCTTCGAGGCCAAACCCGGCTTCGAGATTATCGATTTGATGGCGGGGCAATTTGAGCGCAAACTGTTCGAGACCGAAGAATCCCGTGAATTGGAAATGAAACAGCTTTTAAAACACGACCGGACCCTGCCCTGGCCGGAAGGCTTTGTGGAGGTGAAATCACCGGAAATAGAGACCGAAGAGGAATACCCTCTGCCGCTGTTTATCGGTGACGACCCGCATCATTGCGGGCATTTGACCGAGAAAGCGAACTCGCTTGTAAATTTCTGCGGCGAAGCCTATATTGAGACGACGGCCGACCTGGCCCGGGAATACAACCTCAGTGAGGGCGATTCGGTGCGAGTAGAATCGCCGGCGGGAAAAATTATCGTACCTTTGAAGATTTCGGAACATATCGATAACAGGGTGGTATTGATACCCCGCAATTTCTCGTCCACACCGGTAACTTCGCTGTTGATGCGGAAACGGCGCGTAGACTGGATTAAAATAAGCAAGGTGGCCGACTGAGGATTATGCTGGAAGTAATTTTTATATCGAGTATAAAAGTTATCGCGGTGGTGGTGGTGCTTCTGACCGGCTGCGCCTACGCTACTTATATGGAGCGCAAGGTGCTGGCCTTTATGCAACACCGGATCGGCCCCAATTACGCCGGACCGTTCGGCCTGTTGCAACCCATCGCTGATGCCGTCAAGCTTATTTTCAAAGAGGATGTCGTTCCCGACAATGTCGAGCGTCTGACCTACACCCTGGCGCCGATGATATCTTTCGTGCCGGCCGTGCTTACTTTCGCGGTGGTGCCGTTCTCCAGCAATTTTACCCTTTTCGGTTATGAGATTACCGGCGTGATTTCGGATTTGAATATCGGTATCCTGTTTGTTTTCGCGATAACCTCGCTGGGCGTTTACGGCATTCTGCTGGGCGGCTGGTCGGCCGGTTCGAAATATTCGCTCCTGGGCGGGTTGCGTTCCTCGGCCCAGATGATATCCTATGAATTGAGTTACGGTCTGTCGATTGTCGGCGTCATTATTATCGCCAACACTCTCTCCATGGTGGAGCTGGTGGAACAGCAAGCCACCATCGGCAGCTGGTTTATCTGGAAACAGCCGCTCGGTTTTCTGCTCTACATCACCTGTGCCGTGGCCGAAACCAACCGCTCACCGTTCGACCTGCCCGAGGCCGAGTCGGAGCTGGTGGCCGGGTATCACACCGAGTATTCCTCGATGCGGTTTGCTCAGTTCTTTATCGGCGAGTACGGCAATATGCTGGCCGTATCGGCGGTGGCTGCTACGCTCTTTTTCGGCGGCTGGCAGGGACCGCTGTTGCCCCCGGTGATATGGTTCCTGATAAAAGTTTTCTGTTTTATGTTCCTCTATATTTGGTTACGGGCGACGCTGCCGCGTTTCCGCTATGACCAGTTGATGAATTTCGGCTGGAAGGTTTTGTTTCCGCTGGCGATATTGAATACGCTGGTGACCGGTCTGTGGGTGTTATGGCTGAGTGATGTGATTTTTGGCGGTTAAGGAGTGACGATGAAAGAAATCATGAAAGCTATCGGCAGAACGATTTTCAAGACGCCCCTGGGTTTCCTGGTGACGTTTAAGCATATATTCAAGAAACCGGTGACGCTTGATTACCCGCGCAAGAAAAAGCCCATGGCGCCCCGCTATCGCGGTAAGCATTATCTGGAGCGTTACGACGACGGGACCGAGCGCTGTGTCTGCTGTGGGTTGTGTGCCGCCGCCTGCCCGGCCGACGCCATTTATATGGAACCTGAGGAAAACGAGAACGGCGAGCGACGGGCTAAAATATACGAGATAAATTTGCTGCGCTGTATTTTTTGCGGTTTTTGCGAGGAAGCCTGCCCCGAGGAAGCTATATTCCTGGGCCAGGAGTACGAGTTCTCGGATTATAACCGCGATTCATTCATATATAAAAAAGAAGAAATGCTGGTTCCGCATCCGAGGAAGGATAACCCCTTCAAACGGATTATCCGCCGGGTGCGGCGCGTTTACGGAGTCTCGGAAAGCAAATGAACCTTGATACCATAGTTTTTCTGGTTTCGGCGGTAGTGGCCGTCTTCGGCGCTACCATGATGATCTCCCAGCGCAATACGGTTGCCTCAGTGCTGTATTTGATACTCTCGCTGGCCGCCCAGGCGGTGTTGTATATTCAGCTGGGCGCTCTCTTTTTGGGGGCGGTGTTGATTATCGTTTATGCCGGGGCGATTATGGTACTCTTTCTGTTCGTCATTATGTTACTCAATTTGCGCGGCAACCAGGATATGGGCGATCCGCCCGGTCCGGTCAGCCGCTTTACCAAATACCTGGTTTCAATACTCCTGGTAATCGAACTGGTGTTTATTATCCGGGGGGTGGCTTTCGATACCGATGCCTCAGGGATTATGTCGATGGTAACCGATGATTTCGGCTCGGTCAAAGCTGTGGCCATGCTGCTTTTTACCGATTACCTGTATCCCTTTGAACTGACCGGGGTGCTGCTGCTGGTGGCGATTGTCGGCGCGGTGGTGGTTTCCAAACGCGAAAAGGACGAGACCCCGATCCCGGCCGACCAGGCTTCCGATAACTCTGACCGGGGGACTAACTGAAAATGATACCTATTTCGGCATATTTGATTCTGGCGGCGGTGCTGTTCGGCATCGGTACGGTGGGTGTGTTGACGTCCCGTAACGTAATTGTCATTTTCATGGCCATCGAGTTGATGTTGAACGCCGCCAACCTGGCTTTGATTGCCTTTTCCCGCGGCTTGAACGTTCTCGACGGGCACGTGTTCGTTTTTCTGGTTCTGACCGTGGCGGCTGCCGAAGCCGCGGTCGGACTGGCCCTGATTGTCCTGATTTTCCGCAACCGGGAATCGATAAATATAGACCGCTTCAGTATTATGAAATGGTAGGATGGGGATGTTTGATTATATCTTTTTAGTACCGCTGATTCCTCTGGCAGGCTTTATTTTCAATGGCTTGATGATAGGCCGTGTACCCCGACCGCTGATTTCTTTTATCGGCTGTCTCACGGTCGGGCTGTCCTTCCTCCTGTCGGTCCTGTTGTTTTTCAATCTGAAGAACCTGCCGCCCGAAGCGCGCTTTATCGAGCAGGTACTCTTTTCCTGGATCCCGGCCGGGTCTTTCCAGGTCGATATCGCCTTCCTTCTGGACCCCCTGTCAGCGGTGATGATTCTCGTGGTCAGCGGTGTCGGTTTTTTGATTCATGTTTACTCGGTTGGGTATATGCATCACGATCCCGGTTACGGACGCTATTTCTGTTTCTTGAATCTCTTCACTTTCTCCATGCTGACGCTGGTGCTGGCTAATAATTTCCTGTTGATGTTCGTCGGCTGGGAGGGCGTCGGTCTCTGTTCATATCTCCTGATCGGTTTCTGGTTCGAGAAAAAGTCCGCCTCCGACGCCGGTAAAAAAGCTTTTATCGTCAACCGCATCGGTGATTTCGGTTTTCTGCTGGGTATGTTTTTAATTTTCTGGCAGGTCGGGTCGCTGCATTTCGCGACGGTTATGAAAACCGCTCCGACGGTGTTTGTGGCCGGGGGCGGACTTATCACCGCCGCCTGCATTTTATTATTCGTGGGTGCTACCGGTAAATCAGCCCAGATTCCTTTATATGTCTGGCTGCCCGACGCCATGGAAGGTCCGACGCCCGTCTCGGCGTTGATACACGCCGCCACGATGGTTACGGCCGGGGTGTATATGATCGCCCGTACCAACGCGCTGTACGTAATGGCGCCAGATGCTTTGCTGGTAGTTGCCATAGTGGGTGCGGTGACAGCCTTTTTCGCCGCCACCATCGGCCTGGCTCAGAACGATATCAAACGCGTTCTGGCTTATTCGACCGTCAGTCAGCTCGGTTACATGTTCCTGGCCTGCGGGGTAGCGGCCTTTTCCGCCGGTATTTTCCATCTGATGACGCACGCCTTTTTCAAAGCCCTGCTGTTTCTGGGCGCCGGCTCGGTTATCCATGCCATGTCGGCCGAGCAGGATATGCGCAAAATGGGCGGCTTAAAAAAATATCTGCCGATAACCTATCCGACCATGCTTATCGCTACCCTGGCCATTGCCGGCATCCCCGGCCTGTCCGGGTTCTTCTCCAAGGACGAAATCCTGTGGAAATCGTTTTCCTCGATGAACGGTCATCTGGTTCTGTGGGTCATCGGTTTTGTTACGGCCGGACTGACGGCCTTCTATATGTTCCGCCTGATATACCTGACGTTTCACGGCAAGGAGCGCATGGACGAAAAGACCAGGCATCACCTGCACGAATCCCCGCGTACCATGACGGTGCCGTTGATATTCCTGGCGATCTTTTCGGTAATCGGCGGCTGGGTCGGCATGCCGCATATTTTCGGGGTGGCCAACTATTTCGAACACTGGCTGGAACCGGTCATGGCGCATGGCGGGGGAGAGGTTGAGGGACCGATGCTGGCCGCCGGCGGCGGCGATACCGGGACCGAGGTGCTGTTGATGGTGGTTTCGGTGGTCCTGGTACTGGTCGCCATTTTCGCCGCCCGCTACTATTACCTGAAAAACACCCAGGCGGCAACCTCGTTACGCGAAAAATTATCCGGGGTTCATAAACTCCTTTTGAATAAATACTACGTCGATGAAATTTACGGCGCTGTTATCGTAAGGCCGGTGGTGTACGGCTCCATCTTCCTTTGGAAAGTGGTCGATGTTGTCATAATCGACGGTTTCGCCAACGGTATGGCTACGATTATCAGGGATATCTCGGAGTTATTGAAGAACATCCAGACCGGTCAGGTGCGCCGGTACGCCACCCTTTTCGTGGTCGGAGTTTTGATTTTAATCGCTTACTTTACTTTTGGATAAGATATGGTTTTTGACTGGCTGACATTGGTTATCTTTTTCCCGCTGGTCGGGGTACTTATCATGCTGTTTATCCCGTCGAAGAACCATGATACCCTCAAGGGCGTGAGTCTGATAATCGCCTTCATCACCATGCTCATTTCGTTCGGGATTTACTACATGTTCGACACCCTGGGCAACGGCATGCAGTTCGAGATCAACGAAACCTGGATAGTCTCGCTGGGCATCAATTATCACCTGGGCATCGACGGCATCTCGCTTTTACTTATCGTGCTGACCACAATATTAACGGTGCTGTGTATTCTTTCGTCATGGAACTCGGTCACGGTCAACGTCAAGGGTTACTATATCTCGATGCTGTTTTTGTCCACCGGGATGATAGGTGTTTTCTGCGCCCTCGACCTCTTTTTGTTCTATGTGTTCTGGGAAGTCATGTTGATTCCGATGTATTTCATAATCGGCGTCTGGGGCGGCCCGCGAAAAATTTACGCCGCTATAAAATTCGTGCTGTTCACCATGTTCGGCTCGCTTTTGATGCTGGTGGCGCTGCTTTATCTCTATTTCGAATACGCCCGCTTTTCCGGTGAGTATACGTTCGATTTATTCAAAATTATGGATATGCCGATTGCCTACCAGCCCCAGCTTCTGATATTCGGGGCTTTCGCGCTGGCTTTCGCCATCAAGGTGCCGCTGTTCCCGTTCCATACCTGGCTTCCGGACGCCCATGTCCAGGCGCCGACCGCCGGTTCGGTTATCCTGGCCGGGGTGCTCCTTAAAATGGGCACCTACGGTTTTGTCCGCATCTGCCTGCCGCTGTTCCCGGAAGCCACCCTGGCTTACCTCCCCTATATAAGTATCCTGGCGGTGATTGCCATCATTTACGGGGCGCTGGTGTCGATGGTGCAGAAGGACGTCAAGTCTCTGGTGGCTTTTTCCTCGGTGTCGCATATGGGTTTTGTCATGTTGGGCATGTTTGCCCTGAATATGGAAGGACTCGAGGGTTCGGTTATACAAATGATCAACCACGGCATTTCTACCGGGGCACTGTTCCTTATCGTCGGGATGATTTACGAGCGCCGCCATACCCGGCTTATCGAGGATTTCGGCGGTATCGCCAGGGTCATGCCGACCTTTTCGGCCTTCTTCATGATTGTCGTGCTGTCCTCGATCGGCCTGCCGTTCACCAACGGCTTTGTCGGGGAATTCTTGATTCTGCTGGGGACTTTTAAAACAAACGTCACCCTGGCGGTACTGGCTACCAGCGGAGTTGTCCTGGCCGCCTGCTATATGCTCTGGATGTACCAGCGGGTGATTTTCGGCAAAGTTACCAACCCGGAAAACGAGAATTTGAAAGACCTGACCCCGCGGGAAAAACTGATTCTGGTGCCGCTGGTTCTGCTCATATTCTGGATTGGTATTTATCCCAAACCGTTTTTAGAGAGAATCGAGCCGGCCGTCAAACAAATTCTGGTGCATATCGATAATGCCCGATTGGCTGATAATGGCAGTGAAACGATAATCGAAAAAACCGTCGCCGGGGAGACCGAGACGGTGGATGTCGCTTTCGGGGAAAAGGAAGAAATAAAATGAGTGAAGTTGTTATATATACCAAAACCGGCTGTCCGTACTGCGCGGCGGCCCTGAAAGATTACACTGACCGGGGTATTGCGTTCAAAGAAATTAATGTCACCGACCAGCCGCAGTTTAAGTCGGAAGTGCTGAAACTGACCGGTGGTGATAGAATAGTGCCGGTCATCGTGCGGGACGGCAAGGTCACCAAGGGTTTTGGCGGTGGTTGAGGCTTTTAATAACGGCGGTCGTCGTTGAGTGAATTTGATATGACGGATTACGTTTCGACATTATCGGTTGATTTGAGTCTGCTGGGCCCGGAGCTGGTGCTCCTGGTGGCGGCGTCGCTTATTCTGATTTTTATACCTTTTCGGAAAATGAATTACCTGGCCCCGGTCATAGCCGTGGTCGGTTTTATAGTCTCGTTCTACCTGGCGATGGGGCAATGGAGCGAACACAGTTCCGGTTTCGCCGGCCTTTTGACCTGCGACAGTTTCGGGGTCATGTTCAAATTGATATTTTTGCTGGCCTCGTTCCTGTCTTTGCTTATCGCCCACCGGTATTTCTCCGTCAAGGGTATTAACCGCCCGGAATTTTACGCCCTGCTCATGTTCTCCACCATGGGAATGATGGTCATGGCCAATACGGTGGACCTGGTGGTGATGTTTCTGGGTCTGGAGATTATGTCCATCCCGTTATACGTTATGGCCGCCTTCAACCGACGTTCCCTGGAATCCAACGAAGCGGGCATAAAATATTTCATCATGGGTGCGTTCGCCTCGGCCTTCCTGATGATGGGCATCGCCTTTGTTTACGGCGCCGCTGAAACCACCGATTTTCGCCGCATCGTGGCCGATTTCAGTTATATCGTGGCTAACTACAAAGTATATCTCTATGCGGGGGCAGCTCTTATTCTGGTCGGTTTCGGTTTTAAAATCGCCGCCGTACCGTTCCATACCTGGGTGCCCGATGTCTACCAGGGTGCCCCGACGCCGGTCACGGCTTTCTTCTCAGTAGCCCCCAAAGCCGCAGGATTCGCCGTGATGCTGCGTATTTTCCTCTATGGTTTCGAAGGTATGGAAATACTCTCCGATGTATTCTGGGTGCTGGCGGTATTGACTATGACGGTGGGGAACGTGCTCGCCCTGCGTCAGGACAATGTCAAGCGGATGCTGGCGTATTCATCTATATCCCATGCCGGTTACATCATGATATCGTTGGTGGTGGGCGGTCCCGAAGCCATATCTTCGGCTATCTTTTACCTGGTGGCCTATACCTTCTTTAACCTGGGTGCCTTTGCCGTAATAACTATCCTGGAAACCCGGTCCGGTTGTAAATCAGATTTCGTCGAGCTGGCCGGTATCAGTAAAGCCAATCCCTACCTGGCGGCGGTGCTGGCGCTGTTTATGTTCGCCCTGTCCGGATTTCCGCCCACGGTCGGTTTCTTCGGTAAGTTTTACATTTTCTCGGCGGCGGTCAAATCCGGCTTTATCTGGCTGGTCGTTATCGGCGTCATGAATTCGTTCGTTTCAGTTTATTATTATTTGCGGGTTATCAAAACGAGTTATATGGATGCCCATGAGGGGCAGCCGGCCGTGGTCAAGATGGTCCCGTCGATATTCCTGGTGCTGGTTATTACCGCGCTCGGCACGCTGGGTCTGGGCTTTTTCCCTCAAAAACTGCTGGAACTATCGCAGTCCGCCATATTCGCTTTTCTGTAAAAAATTATTTTAGCGTAAAAAAAGGAAGCCCGATTGGACTTCCTTTTTTATTATCCGGAAAATTCTTAGACTAATCGCCGCCCAGTTTTAATTTGTTACCGTTAATGGTCGGTACTTTAATCGGGTACTTACCGGAAAAGCAGCCGGCGCAGAAGGTGGTGTCGGGCAGCGACGGCATGCTCAGCATCCCCTCGAGGGACAGGTAGCGCAAACTGTCGGCCCCGATAAATTTTTCGATTTGCCTGACCGTCATATTAGCCCCGATCAATTCTTTCCTGGTGGGCATGTCGATGCCGAAAAAGCAGGGGGAGGTTATCGGCGGCGAGGAGACCCGGAAATGAATCTCCCTGGCGCCGGCGTCGCGGATTATTTTCACCAGCTTTTTGGAGGTCGTACCGCGAACGATAGAATCATCGACCACAATCACCCGCTTATCTTTCAGGACGCCCTTGACAGGATTGAATTTCACCTTGACGTCCAGGTCGCGGATTTTCTGGTGCGGGTCGATGAAAGTGCGGCCGACATAATGATTGCGAATCAGGCCGATTTCGAAACGAATGCCCGATTCCTCGGAATAACCGAGGGTAGCGGTATTGGCCGAATCCGGGATGCCGATGACGATATCGGCCTCGGTCGGGTGTTCCCGGGCCAGCAGCCGGCCCAGCCGGCGGCGGACCTTGTCCACGTTCTCACCGAATATCCGGGAGTCCGGTCGGGCGAAATAAATATATTCGAATATACAAAAAGCGTGCTTGGTTTTTTTGAAAGGGAAGGTCGATTTCAATCCTTTCCTGGTAATTTCCAGCACCTCGCC
>JAFGNW010000081.1 GCA_016926795.1 Candidatus Zixiibacteriota bacterium | reverse complement strand
GGCCGTATGATTGCTATTATCTCGTTCTCAAGCACACCCAAATATAGAGAAGGCTTCGGGCCGCTGACACCCGGATTTGTATCGGTTGAATTCGGCAACCTGGCAACGGTCGAGAAAACCATCAATAAGAACACCTGCGGTATATTGGTCGAACCGATGCAGGCCGAGGGCGGCATGTATCAGCCCGCCGCCGGTTTCCTCAAAGGATTGCGGGATTTGTGCGATAAGCACGACCTGCTGCTGATGTTCGATGAAATCCAGGTAGCCCTGGGCCGGACCGGCAAGATGTTCTGTTTCGAACATGAGAACGTCGTCCCGGACGCTATCACGCTCGGCAAAGCCATCTCCGGCGGCTTGATTCCGCTGTCGGTCATGGTCACCAACACCAAACTGATGGACATGGTCTTCTCCCCCGGCAGCGATGGTTCCACTTACGGCGGTTATCCGCTGGCCTGCGTAGCCGGTAACGCCGCTCTGGATGTCATCCGGGAAGAAAAGTTACCCGAACGCTCAACTGAAATGGGCAAAATTCTCAAGGAGAAGATTCTCGATATCGCCGGTCGTTCCAGACACGTCAAAGAAGTTCGGGGACGCGGCCTGTTTATCGGTATCGAGGTCAAGAACGGCAACGCCATGCAGTATTGCCGGAAGCTTCTGGATTTGGGTATGCTGGCCAACGACAGCCACGGTCATACTATCAGGATATCCCCGCCCCTGGTTATCACCGAGGCCGAGATTGATTATATGATCGAGCGACTGGAAAAAGTCCTGGTTGACTGACAAGAATATTTTAAAAGAATAAAGCGGCTCCTTGGGGAGCCGCTTTTTTTTATTTGCGGGAGGAGCCGTAGTATATAGCGGCAATAGTCACCGCCGCTCCAAGGAACTGGGTCGGGGCAAACTGTTCCTTAAAAAAGAGCATGCCCCAAACGGTAGCCAGAACGGGTTGTAAGAGCAGGATAAGCCCGGCCCGGGAGGCCCTGATTTGTGAGAAGGAACTGAAAATCGACCACCACCCGAGCGCCTGGGCGACCAGCCCCAATAAAAAAAGAATCATATAAGAATACAAATCGGGCGGAACGGCCGGAGCGCTTTCGATCAGGGCTGATAGCCCGAGAAACAGGGACGTGAAAATCGAGGTCCAGCTCATGAAAGTCAACACTTGAACCCGGCTGAATTTGACCATGGTTAATTTCAGGGTTACCAGGTAATGGGCATATACCAAACCGGTAGCCAGACCGAATATTACTCCCCGTAAATACAAAATACTGAATTCAATATCACTGACCACCCCGACCAGCAGGGCTACCCCCACGAGGGCGCTCAGGGCGGCGGCGAAAAATTTAACTGTCAACCTGTCTTTGAAAATGAAAAAACTCAACACAGCCGTAGCGAATACCTGGGTGTTGGCCAAAATAGTGGCCATCCCGGCCCCGGCGAAAATAATCGAACGGTGCCAGAAAAACAAGTCCAGGAAAAAGAGAAACCCGGCCAGCGCTGACCAAATGTACAGGGGACGCGGTAGAAGCAGTTTATTTTTTTTAATACCCGCGAGAATAAAAAGAATAATACCACCAAAAAGTGTCCGCCAGAAACCGATCGCCGTTGGGCCTATCTGTTCGGTCGGAAGCAGCTTGACGAAAATTGCGGCGAAACTGACACAAAGAGCCCCGAAAATCAACATCAGAACGGGTCGAAGCGAAGTCTGTTCATCGGGCTGGTTCATGGCTTAAGAATAACAGATGAGGCTCAATATTCAAAGCACGATTAAGCTCCATAAAAAAACCGCCCCGAAATAATTGGGACGGTTTATGAAGGATTCACCGCTCAATATCAAACTCTGGCCATTTCCCGAGGACCGGCTTTTTTGAGAGCCGCGGGCACCTCGTTTTCAAACTGGCTGAAATTATCTTTGAAAAGACCGGCCAAATACCTGGCTTTTTCATCATAGGCGTTTTTGTCGGACCAGGTTTGGCGCGGTTTTAAAATTTCTGCCGGCACGCCCTCACAGGAATTCGGCACCTGCACCCCGAATACCGGGTCTTCCTCGAAAGTGCTGTTTTTCAATCGACCTTCCAGAGCGGCGTTGACCAGAGCTCGGGTGTATTTTATGGGCATTCGTTTGCCGACACCAAACGGCCCACCGCTCCAGCCGGTGTTGACCAGCCAGCAGGCGACATCGTGCTTTTTTATTTTCTCAGCCAGGATTTCGGCATAGCGATAGGGATGCAATACCATGAACGGCGCCCCGAAACAGGCGGAAAAGGTCGCTTGCGGCTCGGTTATCCCCGCCTCGGTACCGGCCACCTTGGCAGTGTAACCGGAAATAAAATGATACATGGCCTGCTCGGGACTCATTTTTGAGATGGGCGGCATCACCCCGAACGCATCGGCGGTCAGCATAATGATATTTTTGGGATGGCCGGCCATACTTTCCCTGAGGGCGTTGGGAATATGACTCAGCGGATAGGCCGCCCGGGTGTTTTCCGTCAGGCTGGCATCGTTCAAATCCAGCCGGCGGGTGATGATATCATAGCCGACATTTTCAAGGATGGTCCCGAATTGTCGGGTGGTGGCGTATATTTCCGGTTCCGATTCCTGCGACAGGTTGATAATTTTGGCATAACAACCGCCTTCGAAATTGAACACCCCCGAGGCGCTCCAGCCGTGTTCGTCATCACCGATAAGTTTTCGGTTCGGATCGGCCGACAGGGTGGTTTTTCCGGTTCCGGAGAGACCGAAGAATATAGCAACCTCATTATCAGGCCCGACATTAGCGCTACAATGCATGGACATGACGTTTTCCTGGGGGAGCAGAAAATTCATGACGGTAAAGATCGATTTCTTGATTTCCCCGGCATAACTGGTGCCGCCAATTAACACCAGTTTACGGCGCAGATTGAGCAGGATAAACGCCTCGGAATTGGTTCCGTCGACTTCCGGAATGGCCTGGAAATTCGGAACATGAATAATCGTGAATTTCGGGACAAGCTCGGTCAACTGTTCCGGTGGGACCTGGATAAACATATTTCGGGCGAAAAGACTGTGCCAGGCGGTTTCGGTTATAACCCGCACCGGCAGCCGGTATTTCGGGTCGTAACCGGCGTAACAATCCTGTACGTACAAATCGCGCCCCTGTAAATAAGCCTGCAGACGTCGGAACATCATTTCAAACTTTTCCGGTTCGAAAGGTTTGTTGACTTTTCCCCACCAGACTTTATCTCCTGTCTCCCCTTCCCGGACGATAAACTTATCTTTCGCCGCCCGACCGGTATGCAGGCCGGTTCGAACCGCGATGGGACCCAGGTGGGTAATCATTCCCTCGCCGTTTTTGACGATGTCTTCGTATAAAATGGGGGTGTTGTGATTCCAGTGAACCTTGCGAATATTGATAATACCGTGGTTTTCAAGGCCGAATTTGCTTATCAAGCGCTGAACTGCCATAATTTTCTCCTTACTTATTTATTTTTAATTTTTTCAGCGGGATTGTTATTTACACCTTGAAGAATTATTAAATATTCTTCATATCTTTAAACAATCTTAATCTGAAATTGTTTTTAGATTCTTCAAAAGATAACGAAAAATCTCTTCATTTGAATATCGACCGTCAATATACTAACTTAAGCCTTAATAGAAACGACCCGGAGAATTTTCACTTTTATAGATAACCACATTAAAAAAAACCGACAGGTTTTAAAACCTGTCGGTCATCGCGTTTAGCTTTAAAGCTTCGTGGTTTCACTCCCCCCTCTCACTCAGCCACCCCCCTTACCATCATGTCGTTGCCCTCCCGACAGTAAGCCTGATTTGCTAAACGAAAAATGTCTTTATTTCTTTTTTATTGTTTTAGGTAGCTTATTATTTCATATCGGATTATTGTGTCTATCCTTGATTCCCTGACTGGCGCATACAAGGTAAGCCATTGATAATACTTAACTTGTCTTGTCTTGCGTAAAAAAATATACCTCAAGTCTATTTTAAGCTTAATTAATTTATATCGAGGCTTAAGGACCGACCAGGCTTATCAGGGTCTGCCCGGCGCGGGGAGTCGGTTTTTTATCGGTAGTGTACACCTTCAGTTCTTTATTTTCGGTGATGATAAACAGGGGGATGGCGCTCTGACCGTATATTTCGATGAAGGCATTATAATCGAATTCCTCGGTTAGCGGTGTTTTTTTGATAATCGCCCCGGAACGGACACGAAACGACAGGTATTCGTAATTGGCGATTTTATCGAAAAGAAAACGGCCTCTCAGGTACGATGGCAGGGCGTGCTTTTTACTGTTGTCCTCGGTTCCCGATGGGGGCAGTTGATAAACCTCGGAACTGCCGAAAATATCCAGAAAATGTAAAGCAGCCAGGGAATTGACCTCGTCGTTGGGGGTCAGAGCCAAAAGCCGCCCGACCCCATCGAGTTGGATATCGTACAACAAATCTTCCGCCAGGACATTGCCGTAATATGCCCGACAGCCGTTGCGCCGGGCTTCGACGATATTGGTCCAGTTGGAATCGACCATAACGACCTGTAAGCCCTCGTCGCGCAGCAGGCGGCCGATATCCTGCACCCAGGTATGCGCCCCGACCAGCAGAACACCCTGGGGGTTGGGTTTAGCAACTTTTAAAAGGTGCGCCACCGGTGAGGCGGTCAAACCGTACACGGCTACCGTACCGACTATAACCTGAAAAGTCAGGGGCACCAATAGCGAACAATGGGTGAAGCCGGTATCCATCAGCCGTTCGGCAAACACCGAGACCACCGCCGCTGCCACTATGCCGCGGGGCGCCATCCAGGCCAGAAACGCCCGTTCGTTCCATTTTAATTTCGATTTAAAAGTTGAAGCCAGCACGGCCGCCGGTCGCACCAGTACTATCAACAGGCCGACAAAAATCCAGGTGTTCGGGCTGGTCAGAGACAGCTGCCCCAGCGGTACGCGAGCCGCCAGGATTATAAACAGGCTGGAAATCAAGAGAACCCGGAGGCTCTCTTTAAACTCCAGGATGTGTTTGATGGGCACGAACTTTTGATTGGCCAGAGCCGTGCCCATAACCGTCACGGCCAGCAGACCCGATTCGAGTTGGATAGTATTGGACACAAAATAAACCAGCACGACCACCATAAGGGCTACCGGGTTTTGCAGGAAATCGGGAATCAGGTATCGCTTCAACATGAGGACCATCACCGCCGCTCCGGCGATACCTATCATACTGCCGAATATGAGGGCTTTCAAAACCCCGAATATTATAAGAGCCGTTCCCTCCTGCATACTGCCGGCCAGGATAACTTCGAAGACGATTACAGCCAAAATAGCACCGAGCGGGTCGTTGACGATACCCTCCCATTTGACAATAGAACTTAGATGCCCCACCGGTCGGACCTGCCGCAGGAGGGGGATTATTACGGTCGGACCGCTGACGACGAGGATGGCACCGAGCAAAATCGCCGGCGGCCATTGAATCCCTGCCACGAAATGCGCCAGTACCGTGACTAAAAACCAGGTAACCATAATGCCGACCGTCACCAGCGAGGTAAAGACCGTCCCGACCTGGCGCAGTTCGTTGATTTTCAACGACAGACCGCCCTCGAAGAGTATTATCGCCACCGAAACCGAGACCAGCGGGAACAACAGATTCCCGAACAGCTCATCGGGATTGAGCACGCCCGATACCGGCCCGGCGATAAAGCCGAAAATCAAAAGCAACAGTATCGACGGCAGGTGCAACCGCCAGGCCAGCCACTGGGCGGCAATTCCCAGCACGATAATACTGGCCAGACCTAGAAGTAAATGTTCGCTCATAAATAACTTTCCGTCTTTACAAAATTATAACGGGCAGCAGTACTCATATCAATTAAAAGATAAAAACAAATTAAGAACGGAAACAGATTAAGGAAATGAACAAATAACCGCCCCGGTGGGCGAACCATCGGGGCGGTCTCAGTAACAAACCTCACTCAAAAAAGTGTGTAATCAATCAGGCTTTCTTAAGAATCTCCTGAGCCTCGGCCTTGTCGATATCCATCACGAACTGGATACCGCTTCTCTCCGCAGCCTCGTGTGTCAGGGCGCAGATATCGTCGCGGGTGATGTATTTCAAACCGAACTTACGGGTCCCGGCCATCAACTGACGCAGACCCTGGGCCAGGCGCTCATAATAAGTGTACAAACCCAACGCCCCGGTCGGGATTTTCTCGAATTCGGCGTCACCCAACTGCTTGCGGAGTTCGCTGGCCGTAACGAAAATCTCGTCCTTGGTGTTGCCGAACCTTTCGATATACACCGGCACCTGGTTTTCCTCGATGGTCCGGCCGATAGTCTTACCGACCATGGCCGCCGCGATCGGCGCGCGAGCCATCCCGACCAGCTTGACATAGGGGGCGCCCATCGCCAACCCTTTGAAAATCTGGTCCTCGAAGGTAAAGCCGCCGGCCACCGCTATGGCGGGGATATGTTTCTTCTTGTCATCGAGCTGTTTGCAATAATCGTAGAGCATCGCGTGCAGTTCGACCGGGGGAATGCCCCACTCGTTCATCATCCGCCAGGGACTCATGCCGGTGCCGCCACCGGCGCCGTCCACCGTGAGCAGGTCGATTTTGTATTTCGACGAGAACATGACGGCCCGCGCCAGGTCGGCCGGACGGTACGCGCCGGTCTTGAGAAAAACATACTTAGCGCCGGCTTTGCGCAGTTCTTCCACCCGGGCGGCGAAAGATTCCTCGGTCACCATCCCCACCCGGGAATGGCGCTCGAATTCCTTGAAAGCCCCGCGCTTGAAGGCCTCGATGACGTTGGGGTCGGTCGGGTTGGGCAGAACCACATAGCCGCGCTTATACAGAAGCTGGGCTTTTTCGAGGTTCGTGATTTTGACCTCGCCGCCGATATCCTTGGCGCCCTGGCCCCATTTCAGCTCGACTACCTGTACGCCCAGTTCATTGATAGCATATTCCTGAACGCCCAGGCGAGTATCCTCGACGTTGGCCTGGACGATAATCGCGCCCCAGCCGTCGACTTGATGGTCCGTGAAGAGCTTCACCCGGCGCTTGAGGTCGACCGTATCGACCGCGCGGCCGTTTTCAATCTTTGACTCGACGTCCATACCGACCACGTTTTCACCGATAGTCAAGCCGGTGCCGGCCAGGGCCGTACCGATTGCCAACCCTTCCCAGTTGTTCTTGGCTATGTTGGTGGAGCCGATTCCGGGGATAATCCACGGGTAACGGAATTTAATACCCTGGTCATGACCGAATTTAACCTCGAGGTTGACATTCGGGAAAATAGCCTTGTCGCTGTCCTCCTCGATACCGTGAGCGCCGACCGCCGTTCCCATGATATTGAAATGGGAATAATCGACCGGGTAGGCTTTCTCGCCCGCGGTAGTGATGACGCCGAAAGGCTGCGGATAAATAACCTCGTGACCCCGGTAGGCGGATTTACCAATCTCGCACATGCCGATACAACCGTCCACACAGGTTACGCACATTCCTGAAGTCGGGATTATTGAATCCTCGGTTCTGTTTTTTGTCAGGGTTGCCGCCGAAGCATTCACTCTGGTTAGTGACATTTTCACTATCCTCCTAATTATATTCTCATTATTTGTTATCTTCAGTCTTTTTTTATTTCACAGGCCACACAGGGGTCCATGTAACACATCATATCCTCAAACTCGGGTTTTTTAAGGCATGGCGCGGCGATGTTGGCGCACCCGCCGCAGACCGCCTTCTCCGGCTGGTTGTAAGTGCATCGAAGCTGACAGGCCGGGCAAACGTAAATACAGCCGCCGCAGAGCCGGCAGACGTCGGACTTGACATCGAAGGGCGTCCCGATACTGCGGGTTTCCCCGCGACCGCGGAAGCCGATTGCCTTCGCCATCATCTGCTCGGCGCACATGCGCACGCACAGGCCACAGAGAATGCAGTCATCGTATTCCTGCCGGAATCGCTGCTGCCGGACGTTGTACTTGGAGGCGATATCCTGAATGATTTTCGACTGCGGGCATGTGCCCAGCAACAGTTCGATAACCATCCGCCGCGCCCGGTCAACCCTTTTCGAGGTGGTGCGAACAACCAGACCCTCTTCAGCCGGATAGGTGCAGGAGGTCACCAGGCGGGAGCGCGGCCCCTCGCCGATTTCTACCACGCACAGCCGACAGGCGCCGTAAGGCGAGAGACCTTCCATATGGCACAGGGTGGGAATGGGGAAATTGAGAAACTTCGCCGCTTCCAGCAAGGTCGTACCTTCCTCAACCGAAACCTGTAAACCGTTAATAGTCAGAGTAACCATAACTAGTTCCCTCCCGTTACCAATACATCGAGTTCATCTTTATTAATCTCTTCCTCCTTGGGTTGAGTGAATTCCAGGTCACAGCGCAGACACCGATAGGCTTCGGCTGTCGCTTCTCTGATGGAGAAGGATACCTCGACCTCGGCAAAATTGCGTTTTCGCCACTCCGCCGGGGCGCGCGGTGTCTCAGCCCGGTTAAACGGCACGACCTCACTGTCGACCTGTACCGGTTCGACAAACACCTTCGGCAACCGCGGCTCGGCCGGCTCCTGAATCAGCGGCTCATTTTTGAGATAGCGGTCAATCATCACCGCCGCTTTTTTGCCGGCCGCGATGGAGTCGACCACCGTATTGGGTCCCGTGACCACGTCACCGGCGGCGAACACTCCCGGACGGTTGGTCTGGAGTGTCGCGGCGTCGATACGCACCGTAGCCCGGTCCGTCACTTCAATACCGCTCGAACGGGCGGGCGAGATACAATCGGTGCCGGAGTCTTCGCCGATGGCAATCACCAGCGTATCCAGCTCTACCGTGAACTCGGACCCCGGAATCGGCACCGGCCTACGGCGACCGGAAGCATCGGTATCGCCCAGTTCGTTTTTGATACATTCCAAACCGGTCAAACGACCTTTCTCGGAAAGAATGCGGGTGGGCGCCACCAGGGTTCTCAGCTCGATGCCTTCCTGCTCGGCCGCCTCGATTTCCTCGGCAAATGCCGGCATTTCGTCCTGGGTGCGACGATAAAGAATCGTCACACTCTCGACGTCTTTTTGCCGGATCGCCATCCGGGCGGCGTCAATCGCCGAGTTCCCCCCGCCGATAACCCCGACCTTGCCCCGAGCGTTCAACTCCCCTTTCTGGTTGAATGCTTTAAGGAACTCAATCGAGGGATAAACCCCTTCGACATCCTCATTCTCGAGTTGCAGCGGGCGGCTCTTGTGTGCTCCCATAGCCAGCAGCACGGCTTTGTAGCCCTCTTCAAAAAGGCCGTTTACCGAGAGCTGCTTGCCCAGGGCGGTGTTGCATTTAAGGGTTATATTTTCATCGATAAGAGCATCTATTTCTTTTTTAATGACTTCCTTGGGTAAGCGATACGAGGGGATGGCGCAGTAAAGCATCCCGCCCGCATCGTCTTCGGCTTCAAACACCGTCACTTTGTAACCTTTCAGCGACAGATAATGAGCGGTGGTAAGTCCGGCCGGTCCGGCACCGATAACGGCTACCCGGGGCGGTTGTCCGTTCGTCCAGGCTTCTTTTTCCGGCTTATACATCGAGGGCTCGATGCGGTCGGTAATGAAGCGCTTGAGGGCGCGGATAGCGACCGGGTCGCCTCCGCTGACACCGGCGCGGCAGCGACTCTCACAGGGATGGTGACAGACGCGGGCGCATACCGAGGGGAAGGGATTAGCCTCACGGATAACCCGGTAGGCTTCCTCATATTCTCCCTTACCGATATAAGCCACATAGCGCCAGGCTTCCGTTCCCAGCGGGCAGGCCGACTGGCACGGAGCACCGACCAGTTCTTTACACACAAACGCCTTGCAACGCTTGTCGCGGATATGTTCCTCGAATTCATGACGGAAATACTTCAGCGTGCTTAAAACCGGGTTGGCCGCCGACTGACCCAGACCGCACATCGAGGTATCCCTGACCACCAGAGCCAGTTCCTCGAGCAGGTCGAGGTCAGCCATCGTGGCCCGACCTTTGGTAATATCATCGAGTATCTCGTACATGCGCTGCGTGCCCTTGCGGCAGGTGAAACACTTGCCGCAGGATTCACTTTTGAGGAATTTCATAAAATACCGGGCGACATCAACCATACAGGTGTTTTCGTCCATGACAATCATACCGCCCGAACCCATGATAGAGCCGGCCTTGGTGAGACTGTCATAATCTATGGACAGGTCAAACATACTGGCGGGAATGCAGCCTCCCGACGGGCCGCCGGTTTGCACGGCTTTAATCTTGGCATCACCGACCGGGCCGCCGCCGATATCGAATACCACCTCGCGGATTTTGATACCGAGAGGTACTTCAACCAGACCGGTATTCTTGACCTTACCGACCAGGGAGAAGATCTTGGTGCCGGTATTGCCGGGGACACCAATTTTAGCATATTCCTCACCGCCATCGCGAATAATGACCGGGATATTGGCCAGGGTTTCGACGTTATTGATGCAGGTCGGACAACTGTTGATACCTTTCTCAATCGGGTACGGCGGCCTTTGGCGCGGTTCACCCATGAAACCTTCAATCGATTTGATAAGGGCGGTTTCCTCACCGCAAACGAAGGCGCCGGCTCCCCGAACGATACTTATCTCAAAATTAAAGCCCGTGCCGAGAATATTCTCACCCAGCAGACCCAGGTCGCGAGCCTGGCGAATAGCAATCATCGCATGCTTGATGGCCAGGGGATATTCACTGCGGACATAGATATAACCCTGACTGGCTCCGATAGCAAAGCCGGCGATCATCATGCCTTCCAGAATCATGTGGGGATTACCTTCGAGCAGACTCCGGTCCATGTAAGCCCCGGGGTCACCCTCGTCGGCGTTACAGACCAGGTATTTTTGATTGCGCACCGGTTTTGAGGCGTGTGCCAGTTCCCACTTACGGCCGGTCGGGAAACCAGCCCCGCCGCGGCCCCTGATGCCGGATTTTTTAACCTCCTCGATAACCCAGATCGGGTCAAGATTGGTTAACACTCTTTCAAGTGCGGCGTATCCGTTCTGCTGTACATAATCAAAAATACGAATGGGATCCAGCCGTTCGTTATTGCCCAGAACGGTCCGCGTTTGTTTCTTGAAAAAGGCGATATCGTTCTGGGTGTAATAACTTTTCTTATCCCGCGGATCCTTGTAAATCAATTCTTCGTCAACCTGCCCGCTTAAAGCCGATTCGATAACCCGAGGGACATCTTTCATCTTTAGCTTTGGATAAAGATGTCGACCGGGTTCGACAACAATGAACGGGTCCATTTCACAAAAACCCTGACAGCCGGTGATTCGCAAAGCGAGCTTTTGCTGTAAGGCGCGATCCAATATATATCTTTTAATAATTCTAATGACATCATTGGAGCCACTGGCCTGCCCGCCCGTTCCGGCACACACCGTCAGAGTCGGCTTGGCATATAGTATGTCTTTTTCGCCTATTATTCGTTGTCGGAAATCAACAAATTCATTAACTGTTGATAGTTTCCTCATTAAACAGTTTCTCCTTTTAACAGAACCTAATCAACCATCATTCAAACACGGTTCCACCCAGGTCGAGAATATGATTTTTACATCCTCTCCGGGAACACAACTGTACTACCCCCCCGCCACGGATAACCATCGGTACCATCGGCGCGTTACACTCACTGCAGGAGGCACCACCGATTAATTCCGCATGACAGTGCGGGCAGAAAAAGTTGACAATAGTTTCATAAGGTATTTCATGTTTCGAAGTAACGTTATAGCTGCCCCACAAACTGGAAATACACATCCAGCCGTGTCTCTGCCCGAAAGATACCGTGACCCTGATCGACGGGTGACCGTCTATTTGATGTTCCGAGTCCATCAGGCTGTGGTTACAGCGGGCGCAACTGACCTCGATCGGGAAAATTCGCTCGTCGGTATCGATCTCTACGATGTCGAGACCTTTTTTCGACTTTTCCAGAATCTCCTTAACCTGTGAGGATTTGACATTTGAAAAATAGTGACCATCAACCACAACAACCGGCCCCAACGCACAGGCGCCGAGACAGTTGACCGATTCCAGAGTAAATTCTCTGTCGGGGGTCGTCTGACCGGCTTTTATACCCAGTTGTTTTTCAAGTTCATCGGCAATAGCGGGTCCCCCGCGAACATGACAGGCGGTACCCAGACAGACCGAAATCAAATGCTTTCCTCGAGGTTGAAGCGAAAAAGCCTTGTAAAAGGTTGCCACTCCGTAAACATCGGTAAGTGAGCGTCCAGATTGTACGGCCACCTCCCTCAATAATTCCTGGGGAAGATAACTGTACCGGGCCTGGATTTCTTCTAATATGGATATTAGCGCTCCTTGTTTCCCTTCGTGTCTTTCAAGGAGTTTCGATACTTCTTCTGAAACCATTTTCTCCCTTCTATTCTAGATTTGTTAATTTATTTATGGTATCTCTTCAAATTCTTCGCAATGCCAGACCCCGGTTTTAGGGCGCGGCAGGGCACAGGTGTCACGCTGTACGCAATTCTGACACAAACCTTTTAAGGCTGCTGTTGTTTCTTTCCCGTTTTGTTCCCGGTTGGACCGTGAAACCTGTCGCTTTCCCAATGATTTGTTTTCGTCGTTCATATTCATATACCCGGAATCCTCAAACATATCGCAAAATAAAATATCATATCCCCGTATTGCCCGGTTCACACAAGTTCCGGCATTCACACAGCTCGGGCACAACGTCACTCTGATAATTCCTCCCTGATCGAGCAAAGTCATCTCCTCTACGCCTTAAAGATATTCGACCATACCAAAAAGCTGAATATGCCGGGATGTTTTAAAAACGGGGTGTGAGCATTTCTTCCGCACTTAAAAATTACTTTTTTTAATTAATATTCAGCTTTAACCCTTACACATTTATTCAATTATTATACAGGCAAGTTGTGTGCCAAGTTGTTGTCTTCGATACTTGTTAAAAAAATCACATTTTCATAATGTGAAAAAAGTAACTAAGTCTATGAATGTGAAAGAATTGGGATATAATATAATTAACCTGCTTATATTATTACGGTCACCGAAAGAACATCACACAGCTTATAAAAAGGTGGGGAATTTTGCACCACCGACGAGATATTACCCGATTTCAGGCTCGCACAGTAATTTTAGACCGAAAACATCAGCTTTTTTTGTCATGGGAGTTTTTAAGTTTTTCTCTAAGCGTTTTTCGGTCGATTTTCAATATTTCGGCGGCCTGGGTTTTATTGCCCTTCACGCTGTCGAGCACGTTACAGATATATTCCAGTTCCACTTCGGCCAGCGGACGGGTGAAGCCGGTTGTCCTTTTAGGTGTAAAACGCATCTGTGAGGGTAAATCAGTGATATCGACCTTGCCGTCTTCGGACATGACAATCAGCCTTTGAATAAGGTTTTCCAGTTCGCGCACATTGCCGGGCCAGTCGTAATTATTCAATACTTCGAGGGTTCGGTCGGATATAACCGGTGTTTCGCATTCCATTTCCTCGGCGTATTTTTTGAGAAAGTGATTGATCAGAATCAGTTTATCGTCGCCGCGTTCGCGCAGTGGAGGCAGATTAACGGTGATGACGCTCAACCGGAAATACAGTTCCTCACGAAAAGCCCCTTTTTTAACCAGTTCTTCGAGGTCCTTATTGGTGGCGGCGACAATCCGGACATCGACCTTGTGCGGTCGGGAGGCTCCGACCATACAGATTTCCTTATCCTGCAACACCCTCAGGAGCTTGACCTGAAGGGGCTGGCTGATTTCGCTGATTTCATCCAGGAAAATAGTGCCACCGTCGGCAGTCTGGAAAAAACCGGCCCTTGAGACAGTGGCGCCGGTGAAGGCTCCTTTGACATGCCCGAAAAGTTCGCTTTCGAAAAGTTCGGGAGGAATCGCGCCGCAGTTGATGGGAATAAAGGGTGCCGAGGCGCGTGGACTGTTGTAATGGATGGCTCGGGCTACCAGTTCCTTGCCAGTGCCGCTCTCGCCGGTAATCAACACCGTGGCGGGGACACTGGCTGCTTTGGCAATCGTGCTAAGCACCCGACTCATCACCGTCGAATTACCCAGCAGGCCGTATCGCTCGGAGGGTGACTTTTCCACCTGATGCTGAGCCGTTTGACGCAGGTGCAGCTTTTCCAGGGCCTGGCGCACGGCCTGCAGCAGTTCTTCTTCGGTAAAAGGCTTAGCCAGGTATTCTTCAGCGCCCGATTTGACCGCTTCCACCGCCCCGGAGACACTGGCGTAACCGGTAATCATAATAACTTCGGTACCGGGCAGATTCTCACGAATATGGCGCACCAGGTCGAGGCCGCTGATACCTGGCATTTTGAAGTCGGTCACCACCAGGTCCACCGATATTTTCTCGAGCAGCCGCACAGCCTCGGTCACTCCCGGAGCGGTAAAGACCTTGTACCCGGCCGAGAGCAGGTTGCGCTGGAGAACCTCGAGCGTACCGGGGGCGTCATCGACCACCAAAATACTCTCATTCCTTATTGTTGTCATGACGCAACTCCTTTTGATTTCCGGGGTTTGTTATTCCCCAAAGGGAAGCAGAGTTTAAAAAGGGCACCTTCGCCTTTTTTACTCTGTACATCAACCGTTCCGTGATGAGCGGTCACGATATCATCCAACACTGCCAGGCCCAGACCGGTACCGTTGTTAATATCCTTGGTAGTGAAAAAAGGCAGGAATATTTTTTTGAGAAGCTTTTCGTCCATTCCCTCGCCGGTATCCTGAACCGTCAGGTAAACGAATTTTTCATCGAACGCGGTGCGTATTGTCAGGGTGCCGCCATCGGGCATCGCCTGCATGGCGTTGACCACCAGGTTTACCAGGACCTGGTGTATTTGGGAAGAGTCGCCGAAAAAGGCCGGCAAATTGGGTGACAGAGAGCGCACCAGCTCAATCCCGGCGGTGGTGCAGTGCGATTCCAGAAAATAAAGGCCGTTGGAAACGATATCATTGAGGTTGACCGGTTCCTTATGGGACGGTACCTGCCGGGCGAACAGCAGCAGTTTTTTTATGACTTCCCGGGAATGCAGCGAGGCGGCGACAATCTTTTCCAGATCCTTTATCCCCTGACTGGGTACATCGGGAGACTTCATAGCCAGCTGGGCAAAACCGAGGATATTTCCCAGCGGTTCGTTGAGCTCGTGAGCCACCCCGGCCGCCACCTGGCCGAGAGTAGCCAGCCGGTCGGCATGCATCAACTGGGAGTGCAGGCGCTCATGCTCTTCTTCGGATTGTTTTTTGGTAATTAACAACGAAATTTCACTGGCGACGGTGTTAAGCAGACGTCGTTCCGCTTTCAGGAAGGGACCTTCATCGTGATTCGGGGCATCATCTAAATAGACTACCTCGATGTGACCCTGTTTTTTCCCTCCGACGGTTATATCGGCAACCTGTTTGGCCGGCACATTTTTAAAACCGGAAGAAGTATACTCAAAACCGTCAAAAACTATTCGCGCCGCGGCTATTTCCGGATATTGCCAGGCGGGGGGCAGGAGTTCGACTATCTTAAGCAGGATTGCGTCCAGACTCATACGGGGCATGGTCGCCAGGTGAGCGATACTGTACATGCACCTTAATTCTTTCAGCCTCTCCCGCAAATCCACCTGGGCCTGGTGATTGACCAGGGCATAACTAAAATCGCGGGCGATTTCCTCATACTGCTCGATGTTCTTCCTTAAAAAGAAATCGAACCTATCGCTTTTCAGAATCAGGAGGCCGAGTTTTTCCTTCAGACAGGACAGCGAGATGATAACTACCGACCGATATTTTTCATTATAATCGACATTGGCCCATCGTCGCACACCGGCCTGCCTTTTCCAGGCTTTGAGCGTTTCTACAAAATCGCCGGTCAGCAAACTTCCCCGTTTGCTTATAAACGGTAAATATTTCTCCAGTTTTTCGTCATAAAGTTCATTGCACAACTTTTCATAATCAGACAGTTTTTCCAGGTCATCGTCCGTGCAACCCTCTATATCCAGGCACCCCGTAGTTATTTGATGATTGAAGAACTCGGCATCCCGGATATCGGTGACATACCGGGAACATTGCCGGTTTTCGTTCAGCCAAAGCTCGACCCGGTCGCATTTCAGAAATTTTAAGAACAGTTTTGAGATTTCAAAAATGAAATCTGAACGGGGCTGGTCCAGATCGGCAAGTTCGGCTATCCGGTGAGTCAACAAGGAATAATCGAGCTCTCCGGAATTATTGAAAAAAGCTAGACTTTTATGAATCAGCTTATTGTCGCTCTGCTTTTTCGCCATTTCTAATTGACACCAGACAGGTAAAGTTAGTAATCTTAACAACTTAGCTATCGTGCAGAGTATCCTAAAAAGATGTTGATGTCAAGCGAAAAAACCTTTCCAATTCGGGTATATCTCTCCTGACGGTTGTCACTTTTCTTCGTCGTCCAACTCCTGCATAGCCCGTAAAATTCCCAGCGGCGACGAACCGGTCGCCAGCCGGGATATCTCATCCATACGCTTCTGGTCTTTTTCGAATTTTTTCTTCAGGCGGGCTTCATAGGCTGCTTTCAACGTTTCCAGAAGACTATCGAACTCATATGGTTTGGGCAGATAGCTGAACGCTCCCAGCTTGGTGCATTCGACGGCCGAGTTGACCGAACCGTGACCCGTCAGGATAATTACCTCAAGAAACTTATGGTCTTTTTTCAAAATTTCCAGCACCTGCTGACCATCCATGCCGGGCATTTTCAAATCGAGCAGGGCCAGGTCGAATTTGCCCTCTCGAGCCACTTCAATCGCTTCCCGGCCGTTAACGGCTTTGGTCACATCAAAGTCCCGCAATTCCAGCCGCTTGGCGATGGAATCCAGAAATTTAACCTCATCGTCGATAATCAACAGTTTTATTTTATGCGGCATAGGATTCTCTCCCATTTAAAAGCCTATCAATTTCCAATATCCGAAAAATACCCACAACCAGAGCACTGCGAAAGATAAAAGAAGGATCGCCGTCCCGTGCTTCAGAAAGTCACCTAAGGTGACCAGTTGTTCCCCGGTCAGGGGATCCTTGGCCATGGCATACGCAATGGCGTTGTTGGGGGTGCCGATAATCAGCATGTGAGCAAACGACGAGGCAAAGGCGGTGGCCAATCCCACCATCCAGGGATGCGTCCCCGAGATAGTCGCCATCGGGACGGTAATCGGGCCGATGGCCGAAACGGTGGCGCCGTCGCTCATGAAGTTGGTCGTGATACCGGTAAATAAACTGGTAGCGATTGCCAGCCCCTCGCCGCTGCGCAAAAATTCCGGCAGGAGGCTGACAAAACTATCGGCCAGGTATATCGCCGCGCCCGTCACGGCCAGTCCCTTCCCCAGGGCACAGGCGCTGGCATAGAGGGCCACCACATCCCATTGAATGCCGGCTATGTCGCGCCAGCGAAGAATCCGAAATATGTTCAGTAAGACGATACAGAGTATGACCGGTCCGCCCATCCCCAGCGAACCGCTGGCCGTTACCCATAACAGAATCAGCAGAATCAGTATCACCGCCGTAATATATTCGTTCTTGTTCATCGGGCCGATTTTTTCTGAAGCCTGCTTGACCAGGCTGGACACGTTTAACGATTTGACGGCAATCTTGCCCCGGAACATAAAGAAGAAATAAGTGGCGATAACCAGCGCCATGACCGGTACGAAGGGCAGACCGTATTGGACCCACTGGCCGAAAGTGGGCGCCATCCCATAATCAGCCAGGATACCCATCATGACGGCGTTGCGTCCGCCCGCCGCCGGTGAACCGGGTCCGCCGCAATTAGCTGCGAAACAGATCGACAGGACGAACATCACTACCAGCGCCTTATCTTTCCGAACCCCGGCCATACGCACCGAACCGGCATAAACCATCATTATCATAGGCATGATAAACGCTATCAGGGCATGTTCGGAAACAAACGAACAGGCTATCCCGAGCATCGGCAGAAACAAGAACAGCATTCGCGGCAGTGAT
>JAFGNW010000080.1 GCA_016926795.1 Candidatus Zixiibacteriota bacterium | reverse complement strand
TGTCGTCGTGTGCGGCGGTGGCGCTGCTTCTGGCGACTTTCGGCCTGGATATGTTTCCGAACTTGATTTTATCGAACCCCGGCGTCGCTAACAGTCTAACGGTGTATAACGCCGCCTCGTCGCAAAAGACTTTGAAGATAATGCTGATGATTGCCGCTATCGGCATGCCGCTGGTGATTGCCTATACCGCGAGCATCTACTGGATATTCCGGGGTAAAGTGAAATTGACCTCGCACAGTTATTAAATTGTCGGATTGACAAGTCTAAAACCAGCTCGGTAAGTAGCACAGACAAATTACCGAGTCGCTGTCCTTCCCGTCCCCGCCACAGGACGGGCAAGTGGGAATATAATTTCCGATAATTATTTTCCGGAATTGTCTCATCAGGCGAGCATATAAAGGCGGCTTTTTTTTAATCATGGAAATCTTCCTGCACTTTCTTCCGAATCGAAGCGATTTTATCACCGGCCACCGCGCTGTCGATTTCACACCGGTTTAGAATGGTTTTCACGATGCCTGCCGCCGCCTCGCGCTCGGCCGGGATGACTTCGTCGGCCCCGGCGTCCAGAAGCGGTTTGACATCAAGCAGGTAATTGGTTCGGGCGATGATTCTAATCGAGCTGGAAGCGCTCCGGGCCGCCCGCACAGCCCGCTCGACCGCACCCGGGTCGTTGATGACAATCACCAGGCCACGGGCATGTTTCACACCCAGCATCTCCAGCACCTCGTGGTCGGTGATATCGCAGAAATAAGCCGGCTCGCCGTCTTTAACTGCCCGGCGCACGGTTTCGGTATTGAGTTCCGCTATCAAATAAGGCACACCGCAATCTTTCAAAGCGCCGGCCAGTTCCTTACCGGCAAAACCGAAACCACCGATAATGACATGGTCATTCAGTTTCCCTTTTGCGACAGCGATATCATCGGCTGTCTTGACGTTCAGAAGGCGGGTCAGGAAATGGATTTTCCCCACCCCGGCGGCCAGGTGCGGCCCGAATGCGAGCAGGAACGGCGTTATCAGCATCGACAGGATGGCCGCTGCCAGCAAATTGCTTTCTAGCGCGGCGGTCAGAAGGCCGGTGCCGCGCGCACCGTTCATCAGTATAAACGAAAATTCCCCGACCTGGGCCAGGGCGGCCCCGGTTAAGACACAAGCCCGAAGCGGCAGACGCATAATTGTAGCTGTTATAAAAACCACGATAAATTTTCCGACCAGGATAGCCGCCAGCAGAAGCAGGACAGCGACGATATTGTTGATAACGTTCGCGGGAGTGAGCAGCATCCCCACCGATATGAAAAAAATACTGGTGAAAACATCTTTGAAGGAAATCATGTCGGCCAGGGCCTGCTGGCGGTATTCGGAGCCGGCGACGACCAGTCCGGCCAGGAAAGCGCCCAGGGCCAGCGATACACCCGCCCGGGAAATGACCCAGGCGGTGCCGATACAAATCAACAGGACCGAAAGGACAAACAGGTGCCGCTGGCGGGTGCGGGCGATAAAATGCAGGACATGCGGGACGATAAAGCGAGCCGCCACCAGCACCCCGACAATGACCAGGACGGCATTACCGAGGGTTTTCAGGAGGTCTCCCATCGAGGCATCACCGCCGCTCAAAAGCGGAATAGCCAGCATCATCGGCACCACACACAAATCCTGGAAAACAAGGATACCCAAAGTCAGGCGACCATGGGGAGCGTCCAGTTCACCGCGGGTCTCCAGCCCGCGCAGAACGATGGCCGTACTAGATACCGCCAAAAGAAATCCGATAAAAAGGGAGGTCCGGGCGGAATAACCCATCAGGGACGCAACCCCGAACGCAATCAATATTGACAGCCCGACCTGGACCAGACCGCCGATAATAACCGCCCACCAGAGCCGTTTTAACCGCTCCAGGGAAAGTTCCAAGCCGATGCCGAAGAGTAACAGGGCGACGCCGATTTCGGCCAGCAGCTCGACTTTACTGATATCTGAAATCAGAGCCAGTGCCCCGGGACCGACAATTATACCCGCGATGATAAACCCGGCGATGGAGGGGATTTTAAGGCGGTGCAGCACGGCCACCACCGCCACCGCCAGCCCCAGAATAATGACCAGGTCCCGCAGATAAGTCAAATCATGCATCGTTCTTTTCGCCTATATTGGAATTCACAAACCATTACTTGAATTTAATAAAGAAAACCCGGTCGTCAATTTAAAAGACAAAAAAAGCCGACCCTTACAGGTCGGCTTTATCGCTGGTGTAAGAATATTTATTATTCCGGGCAGTCCGGCAGGGGGTCATGGCTGAGATAGAGATAGTCAATCAGGCGGGTGATATCGGATATATCGGGCTGACCGCCGCTGACATTGACATCGGCCTCCGTCCAGCAACAAAGTGGACTGTGAGTAATATACAGATAATCTATCAGACGAGTGATATCGGAAATATCGGGTTCCTCTTCCTTAGAACAATCAACGTTACCGGTAAAGCCGATGCAGCAGTGATAACAGGCGTCGGGCTCACAGGTGGTGCCATCGCCCATATAATAACCACCTGCGGCTCGGCAATTCTCAGGTGACAGTACCCGGCAGGTATCAAAATTACAGCAAGCTCCATGTACTGTGACCGGGCAGCAGTTATTAGGTACCGGGAAACCGCCGTAAGGGAGGAAAACACTCAAACCCGTTTCATGATAAGCCTGATAAAGTTCGACGTCGAGACCATCGATATAATTGTCGCCGTTCAAATCACACACCCACAGATGAACCGGCACCGGCGTACCGTAGAGAACATAATTGAATAGAAATATCATGTCCGCAATTTCCAGGGTAATGCCGTTATTGTTGACATCGCCGGTGCCGGCGCACATTTCCTGGGTAATGAACAAGGCAGCTTCGATAAGAACGAGGATATTACCACCCAGATACTGGCCGGGCAGCAGTTCCGGATTGAGTGGGTTCATACCGGCGAAATTTTCGATATCCGTCCATAGATTGGGATAATCGGTAAGCATCCAGGTGGCCGGTGAAAGACACAAATCCGCCGTACTGGGGCTGGCCTGGTAGCAGTCGTGATAATTCGTGCCGTGCGGGCCGGAAATATTGGCTGCGTTGTTATGGACAGTCGGGCCATGGCCGCTGGCTCCCACCGGCGGCTCGCCCTCGTTATGGTCGAAATACGGGTCGGAGATACAGAGCTTCTGAGCGGTGCCGGACACCCCGGCCACCGTTACATAATGGTTGCCCAGCCACCGGCAGGCAAGGCCCACTTCTTCCTCATAAAAACCCAGCAACAAAATCACGTTCTGGCAGGCTGTAACACTGTGCCGGATTTCTTCGAAATCGGGACCGACCACCACCCGGGTGGTATAACCCATCAGGTCGAATACTTCATTTTCCAGCCAGGCATGAAATCCCTGTTCCAGATCCCAGATGGTGGTGCCGGGGATGGTGCCCTCGCCATCATCGACGTTGCAATAAGAACCGAGCCGGGTAATAAAGGGAAAGGCGTTGTTGGTGTCATGGTCGTCCCAGTGTATTTCCGGATCGAGAGAGAAAACCAGGGGATAAAAGTCGTTGAAATGATGCTCCTGGTCGGGCCAGAAAGGCCGCGGGTCGACCGGGATGATTTCGAACTTCGAATCAAACCACCACATGCAATCGGCCAGTGCTGCGGGACCGTCCCAACTCCAGAAGCCGGACAAAGGATTCTGCCAGAGATTGGTCTGTTTCTGGTCGAAATCCGGCACACCGTTGGGACAGTAATCATGGAAGCCGGGTTTGTAAAACTCACAGGTATCCTGAGCGAACACTCCCGCCGCTAGTAGCAGAGCAACAAAAACGAGCGGGGCGGAAATTCTTAAAAAAGAGGTAAGGGGTTGATAAGACCTCATAGGTACGCTCCTTTGATGAATTAAGTTTTAGTTTAAGTACACAGTTACTTTAACAAGCGTATCGAAGTAACCCCTTAAGGCAAGTAATCAGAATAATATTTTTGATGTATGAGCCAGTTGACTAAACTTTAAATAATATACAATATAATATACATTTGTCAAGCTATTAATAGCCGACTTGAAATGCGAATGAAATACATCCTTTTTTACAAATACCGGTTTACCCTTGTAACCGGTTCAGCCGAATGCGGGTATCGGCGATTTCTTCGAGTTCGATATCCGGCTTGCCCCAGTATTTGAGAACCTCGCGATAATTTTCTGCAGCCCTATCGGTGTGACCGAGACTCTCCTCAGCCCGGCCGATATAATATCGGGACTTCAAATAACGCAGGGCGCGGTCGGTAACATCGATACCCGAAGTCATTTTGTTCAGAATTTCAATGCCTTTTTCATACTGCCCGTTCAGAACGAGTAACTTCCCGTATTCAAATTTATCCCCGGAGCTTACCTGGTTGGGATTTTTCATCATTTCCTCGTAGGCGGTGATTACTTTAGCCGTATCCCGATTCAGAAGACCTTCGAACATCACCGACAGGTTATCTATCAGCGACCACATTTCCTTGGGCAGGCTGGCTTTAAATTCCTGAACTTTATCATAAAACATCTGCTTGACTTCGGGTGCGGTAGTCACATCGAACTGGACCATTTTAAAAGCATGGTTTATAGGCTGGAATTTTTGCGCCCATTTATACGCGTTCCGCTCGAGCGCCAAAGCGCTGTCGGTTTGGCCGGCAATATCTTCCAGATAAGAAGCCAGGCCGGACATTTGATTGTATATCTGGACGCTGTCACCTGTTTTTCTGGCCTCATCTATCGCCCCGCGCTGAAAGTCACCGGCTTTTTTGAATTGTCCCCGCCAGTACGCCAGGTTCTCCTTGAACCCGTAATATATAATCATATTATAGGGATCATTCGCGTAGTTTTCCCGAATCATTTCAGCATACTTTTCGGCACTTTCGAAATTTCTTAACAGTATATCGATCCTGACGAGCAGCCTCAGGGCATCCTGGTTGGTAGGAGACATTTTTAAAAGCTCCTGGCTCTCTTTTTCGGCCTTGTCATATTGCCCGATATCCTGATAATACGCAGAAAGCAGTTCATAGGCGATGGGTGATTCGGGATAATGCTTTTTGAAAAGGTCGGCATATTCGATGGCCTTGTCATAATCACCCTGTACGGCATAGATACGGCCGATATGCTGCAAGGCCAGCGGATTTTTCTGGTCTAGAATCAGCACCGTGTCCAGCTGTGCGATGGCTTCCGTTTTATTATTGGCCAGTTCGCTGAGGAAGAGTGCGTAGATAGTTCGCGCTTCCTTATCATCCGGGTAATTGTTCACGAAGGTCTTGAGTTTTATATAGGCATCGTCGAACTTGGACTCCAGCCAGGTATCGGTATAGATATCCAGCAGGTTTTTTTCTTTGATGGGCAGCTTGTCCTCGTACTGTTTGGCCTTGATAAAATACATGATTCCGGGCTGGTCCCGGCCCATGAAAGTATAAGCCATACCAATACGCATATACGGCAGGGCAAAAGTGGAATCGATTTCAATCGCTTTCTTGAAGTTGTCAATAGCTTCATCGAAAAGATTCAAACCGAATTTTTCCATCCCGAGAATGTAATACTTATAAGCCTCGGGGGAAGACGAGGTGTAGGTCGTGACATCTTTTCTGTCCGCCATGGCCAGTTGAATATTAAGCGACTGGGCGATTTTATGGGTCAGACTGTCAACCAGAATGAAGGGGTCCTCCCCCATCACTTTTTCACCGAGAATAATCTTACCGGTTTCGATATCTTCAAGACGGGCGTCGATGCGGATTTTATCACCCAGTTTATAAAAAGAACCCGAGAGGGCGGTCGAGGCGCCCAGGGTTCTGGCGGCGTCGATACAGACTTTGTGACTCGGAAAACCGGCTAACGGCGCGTCCTCTCCCTCGAGACAATCGAGAATTCGGTTGCGGCTGATAATATTGCCGGCGCCGCTCTGGGCCAGGTCAGTCAGCAGAATTTCCGGGAGGCCGGCCTGGAGCCAGTCCAGCTCGGGGTCGCCGGTTTTGTTTTCGAAGCCGAGGATTGCCAGGGCGTTCTCACGGGCCTGCAGGGCCGGACCGCCCGCCGGTTTACCTTTGAAGAATACGTCCCCCCAAAGCGCCGCGAAGGCTACCAATATTATAAGGAAACCGAAAGTATAGAGCAATTTCTTGCCGCTGAAAGTGAAGGTTCTCGATGCGGCCGGAGTTTTATCGGATATGATGGAAGTTGTGTCGGAAATCCCGCTCTCGTACTGCCGACGGAGACTGCGGATATCCACCACCAGGTCGCGGGTGTCCTGATAGCGGTCGTCGGGACTTTTCTGCAGGCATTTGTCGATTATCCGTTCCAGTTCCGGCGGAAGACTCTCGTTTTTCTGGCGAATCGGAACGTGCCGTCCCTCGAGTATCTTGGCGATGACCGATACCTTGTCCTTGCCGTCGAAAGGAAACTCGCCGGTCAGCATGCGATAGAGGACTATCCCGTAGGCGAAAATATCCGAGCGGGTATCGACGGCTTCACCCCGCGCCTGTTCGGGCGACATGTAATTGACCGTCCCGATAATCTTGCCTTCCTGGGTCAGTTCTTTCGAGATGGTGTCAGTGGTATCCTTGTCCTCGGCGGAACCGAGCAGGTCAATCGGTTTGGCCAGACCGAAATCGAGAATTTTGGGGTCGCCCTCTTCGTTGACACGGATATTGTCGGGCTTGATATCCCGGTGAACGATTTTGAGCTTATGGGCGGCGGCCAGACCGGAGGCGATTTTTTCGGCGATACGCAACACCCCGGAGGTATTGAGACTTTTCTTCTGCAAATAGTCGGTGAGCGATTCGCCTTTGATATACTCCATGACGATATAATTCAAATCCCGGCCGGACTCCTCGTCCCGGGCGGTATCCATATCATATATGGCCATGACATTGGGGTGCGAGATGCTGGCGGCGGTTTTGGCCTCTCGGCGAAAACGTTCCAGGCGGTCGGGATTGTCGAAAAACTCCGCCTGTAATATTTTCAGGGCTACCCGGCGGTTCAGTTTCAAATCCTCGGCAAGATAAACCTCGCCCATGCCGCCTTCGCCGATCTGTCTCAAAATTTTAAAATGAGCGAATATCTGTTCTGCTTTTAAAATCATTTTTCAGCTCTCTTCACTATCAGGATGGTTATATCATCCGAACGGGGAGCGCTCCCCATGAACTCGTTTATATCGCCCATCAGCCGGCCGACAATGTCGCAGGGACTTTGCTGTCGACTGTCTATGACTAACTGTTCCATGCGGCTGTCTCCATACTGCTCGTTCTCCCGCTCGGCCTCGGTGACACCGTCGGAAAAAACAAATATCAGGTCGTTTTCGGACAGCTCGATAATATCCTCGCTCCAGGCAGCGAAATCGAAAGCGCCGATCATCACACCCGAGGAGTCAAGATGGGTCAAGCCGCCGTCAGCCCGAATCATCAGGGGCGGATTGTGCCCGGCGTTGATATAACGGATGCGGTGCCGGTCGGGCTCCACCAGACCGATAAAAAGAGTGGCGAAATCCCCCGGGGCGCTGGAATGATACATCTGCAGGGAAACTTTCTGAACCATCCGGCACAGGTCAATTTCCTCGGATTCGTACAGGATCCTGAACGAGGCCAGAATGTTGGACATCAACAGGGCTGCCCCCATGCCCTTCCCGGAAACATCAGCCACCATAAAAAGCAGGCGGCCGTCGGGCAAAAGCTTGACATCGTAAAGGTCGCCACCGACCGACCGGGACTGTTCCTGGAACGAAAAGACCCGGTACCCGCTCACTTGGGGCGGGTCGCTGACGAGGAGGTTTTTTTGAATGTCCGAGGCGCGCCGCAATTCAGCCTCGATAATCTGTTTCTCCTGACGTTCGGTCAAGAGGGAATAGTTTTGCAAACGCGAGGCGATGATATTTCCGAAGGTGGCCAGCACCCGCAGGTGGTCGTCATCGTAGCGATGCAGGGGGCTGGTGGTATCGGCGTAAAGAATACCCAGCACCTTGCCCTCGTCGAATAACGGTACCGCCACGGCTGATTTCATCTCCGACATGATAATCGATTTCTGCTCGGCAAAACGCGGGTCGTTATGGGGGTCGCCGATCAGAATGGCGTTTTTGTTGGATATTATTTCATTGACGATGGTGCGCGAAAGGTTGAACGCGCCCGGGTCCTTGCCGCCCGGAAGCAGGGAAGCGGCCGTGTAAACCTCCTCCTGGTCGTCGGATACGAACAAAACCGCCAGCCGCTCAGCCGGGATAATCTTGGCAATCATTCCCAGTGACCGCTTGAGCATAACCTCTTTCGGTTCCGGCAGCACCAGCATTTTGGCCATCTCGAAAATGACCGGCAGAAGCTCCGGTTTCTCGGTCACCTTGGTAGGCAAGGGCTTAAGAGCTTCATTAATAGAAAGGAAAACCGAGTTGGCCGGTTCGTTCTCCGACAGCCTGGTGCGGGTCGGGGTGATTGAGTCGTTTTCGACCTCGTCTTTAACAGCCAGACGAAACTCGGTACCGCCGAACATAATTTGGTCCCCCTCTTTAACCGAAATACAGCCGGTGAGGCGGTGGTTGTTGACGAAGGTACCGTTGTGGCTGTCCAGGTCGGTGAGGGTTATTCCCTCACCGTCGGTTTTTATATCGATTTCTGCATGTTGCCGCGAGATGGTTTTATGGGGAATGCAGAAATCGCATTCCTGTTTCCGGCCGATAACATATTTACCCGGGTTCAAAGCCCAGGTGTAAAATCTTTTACCGTCGGTTCCTACCAGTTTAAGCATAAGATATTCTTGTTTACTGCTAATTGTTTTTTGACTATCTTACAACACAGGTAAATTCTTAAAAAAGGAAAATACAAGACATTTTTTTTAATACAAGTACTTTCTCGGCTTTAAGATAAGCTCTGTTTATTAAAATTGTATTAACTTTTCCGGACTTTATCAAAAAGGGGAACCTTACTGATAATAACCTGTTCTAAATTCTAATCTTTGAAACCGAAGTGGATAATGAATGTTAATCCGGGTGTAACGTTTATAATCCTGTAACGGAGGGAGAAAATGTTAGGCCGTGTAATATTTTATTTATTTATTTTTTTGTTACTATT
Source organism: Candidatus Zixiibacteriota bacterium (assembly GCA_016926795.1). Classification (GTDB taxonomy): domain Bacteria; phylum Zixibacteria; class MSB-5A5; order GN15; family FEB-12; genus JAFGNW01. The sequence continues at coordinate 8,366 of JAFGNW010000080.1, read as the reverse complement.
ACCATTGTCAGGTACAGCACAAACAATAACTCTGGACGAATTTCTCCAGGCGGTAAAAACCACCCACCCGCTCATCGGCCGGGAGTCATTGACCCCGGAAATCGAGGCTACCAACCGGGCGCGCGCTTTGAGTGCCCGGAACTGGTCAGTCAGTGCCGAACAGTCGTTTGTCCACACCAAACCTATCAGCACCAGCCCGTTCTCGCCGACCCGCGTCGATGAAATCGGCCTCCGAGCCTCTTTTCAACGGTCGCTCTGGTCGACCGGGGGGCGTCTGTCGGTTGGCTGGCAGTCGAATTTTTCCGACCAGAACCTGCCGGGCATAAGTCTCCCGGGTGACGGCGGTTCCGCCACCATCTCAACCGGCCTGTCCCGCTTATACGAAAACTCCATGTCCTTGAATTACACCCAGCCCCTCTTGAAAAACTACGGCGGCAAGCTGGACCGTCTCGATTACGAGTTGACCGATTATATGGTCGCCGCCGGCCGGTTGCAGGCACTGGAGAACCAGGAAGATTTTCTGCTGGACCTGGGGAATCGCTTTCTGGACTGGGTGCTTCTCGAGGAGAAGAAAATAATTGCTGAAGAGCGGCTGCGCCTGGCCAACGATGAACTGGACCATACCCGGGAAAAGCGGAAAGCCAACCTGGTCGATGAGGTCGATGTCCTGCGTTCGGAAGACGCCGTGCGCCAGGCCCGGCAGAACCTGGTCCTTCTGGAAACGCAACTCAAAGCCAAGAAAGCCGAGCTGGCCGTCCTGGCCGGTTTGAGCAACCTGACCGACATGACTACCGATTATGATATTTACCGGCAGATGGAGTTACCTTCACCGGCGGAAGCTTACGAACTTTTAAAACCTCAGTCGCGGCTTCTCAAGACCATTGACCTTCAGAAACAACAACTCACCCGGCTGCGCGGCGGTTATACCGAGACCTCGCGGCCTAATCTCGACCTAGGCTTGGGGGTCGGACTCAAAGGAGGGGATGATGATTTCGGCAACGCCCTGGAACTTACCAAGCCGGACTTCACGGTTTTACTCTCTTTCACCCATCAGCTGGGGGGCAATGCCGCCAAGGCCGATATCGCCCGAACGGACTTGCAACTTCGCCAGCTGAAATTACAATATGAAACAGTATCATTGCAACTGGAATCAACCCTGCACAATCGCCTGGTACAACTCATAGAACTCGAAAAGGTACTGGCCCTTAACCGCGAGCAGATGGAATCCGCCGCGAAAAAAACCGCTGAAGAGCTGAATTTGTACGAACAGGGACGGGGGGAGTTGACTTTCGTAATCCAGAGTCAGGACAACGAACAGAATGCCCGTCTCATCTACGCGGAAAATGCCGCCGGTTATCATAAACTGCTCTTACAATACCTTGCTTTAACCGACCGTCTTCTGGTCGTGGAACTTTAAGACATGGAAATATAACGGGAAATAAGTAATGAACGGTTTTTTCAGATTTTTTACCGAACGGCACATGCTGGCCAACCTTTTTACCATCATGGTTATCATGCTGGGGGTAGGTTCACTCGTTCAGATCAAGCGTGACATTTTCCCCGAGGTCGATTTCGGCCAGGTGGTTATCACCACCCGCTACCCCGGCGCCTCGCCCGAGGATGTCGAGTTGAATATCACCAACCGCATCGAGGAAGAAATCAAGGGTGTTTCCGATATCGATAAAATCACTTCCTATTCGATGGAAAACCTGTCCATCATAACCGTCGAAATCGACCTCGAGGCCGACGACAAGGACGACATCCGCAACGACATTCGCGAAGCTGTCAACCGGGTGACGGACCTGCCGCCGGAGGTGACCAACGCCCCGCTCATCACCGAGGTCAACAGTGAAATCCTGCCGGTCATCGAGGTCGGCATTTCCGGCGACAAACCCTACCGGGAACTACGCGAAATAGCCCGTCTGTTCAAAAAGAAACTGGAGAACGTCACCGGTGTCTCCCGTGTGGACGAGCTCTGGTACCTTGACCGGGAGGTGCATATCGAGGTTTCCCCCGAGGCAGCGGACCGTTACCAGGTACCGCTGCAGGATATCGCCTCGGCTATCCGCAAACGTAATATCCGCTCCACCGGCGGTTCGTTTGAATCCTATACCAGCGAGCGGAGCCTGGTGACTCTGGCCCAGTTCGAAAAGCCCGCCGACGTCAACGAGGTCATTGTCCGGTCCACTTTCAACGGGCCGGCTATCGCCGTCAGCGACCTGGCTGACGTTAACGACACTTTCGAGGAACCGAACCTCATCACCCGCATGAACAGCATGCCGGCCATTACTTTCTCGGTTCTCAAAAAGAAATCGGCGGATATTATCCGCACCGTGGACGCCATCAAAGAACTGGCCGCCAAAGAACAGGAGTTGCTGCCGGAGGGTGTGGAGATTATCTTCGCCGACGACATCTCTTTTTACCTTCGCAACCGCTTCAATGTCGTACTCAACAACGGCGCCATCGGGCTTCTGCTGGTGCTGGTGATACTGGCGCTGTTTCTCAATATCCGCACCGCCTTCTGGGTAGCGCTGGGTATCCCGGTAACTTTGCTCGGAATCATCTTTATCCTGCCCATTACCGGGGCCTACCTGGATATTATTGCCCTGGCGGCGATGATCCAGGTTATCGGGATAATTGTCGATGACGGCATAATTGTAGCCGAGAATATCGTGCGCCGAAGAGAAAAGGGCGACCCACCATTGGTGGCCGCTTATACGGGCATAGGCGAGGTCTTTAAGCCGGTATTAACCACTATCCTTACCACTTTTCTGGCTTTTGCCCCCATGTTTTTTATGACCGGAGTCTTCGGTGAATTCGTCGTCAGCATCCCCCTGGTAATTTCACTGGCGGTTTTTGTTTCCTTCCTTGAACTGGTTATAGCCCTCCCGGCTCACCTGGTGCCGGGGCTTAAAAAAATCAAGCCGGGCGCGCACACCAGCCGAAAATGGTTCGATACCATCCGCGATTACTTTCAAAAATATTTTTATTACGCTCTTAAACTGCGCTATTTGTTTATTTTCCTGTCGATTGTGCTTTTTGCCGGTTCCATCTATTATGCCGCAACCAAAATGAGGTTCATCCTCTTCCCCAGCACCGCCGCCGATAATTTCAACGTCTATGTCGAACTGCCGATGGGTTCCTCGCTGCAAAAAACCTCGGATAAAGTCAAGGAAATAGAAAAATTCATTTTGGAACTGCCGGAAAACGAGCTGGCTTCATTCGCCACCCGCATCGGCACCCACGGTGAGCGCCAGCCGGGCGAGAACGAACACTGGGGCCTTGTCAAGATAAACCTGACACCGTATGCCCGTCGCAACCGAACCGCCGATGAAATAATTAAAGCTCTTCGTCCCCAAACGGACCGGCTCGACGGTTTCGAGAAGATAATCTACAGCGTGGACGGCGGCGGTCCGCCGGTCGGCGCCCCGGTGACGATGCGCATTATCGGCTCGGATGACGAAATGCGCCGGAAGTTGACTGATTCACTGATTAATTTCATCGGCTCTATAGAAGGCGTCAAGGATATCGACCGCAACGACAAGCTCGGCAAGGACCAGATCCGGCTGGATATCGATTACCGGAAACTCTCGCAGCTGGGTTTGACGGTGGCCGATGTCGCCAACACGGCCCGTATCGCCTACGACGGCGAGATTGTCACCAGTGTCCGTTACGGCGATGAAGATGTCGATTTCCGGGTTATTCTTGACCGGCGGGCGCGAACCGACACCAGGTATTTAAGTCAACTTTTAATTCCCAATAAACAGGGTCGCCTGATATCGCTGGGCGAGGTCGCCCGCTTCACCACCGGACCCGGTCCCGCCAGCTATTATCATTTCGACCGGGAGCGCACCACCACCGTCACGGCCGAACTCGAAAAAGGCGCCGCCACTCCGCTTGAAGTCACCAACACCGTGGTGGCCCATTTCAATCTCGACCGTGACTGGCCGGGGATGCGGTTCTCCATCGGCGGCGAGGCCGAGGAAACCGCTAAATCCTTCCGCAGCCTCTTTATCGCCTTCATCATCGCGGTCGTGGCTATATATTTTATTCTCATGTTGCTTTTCAATTCCGCCACCCAGCCGTTCATGGTAATGGTAGCGATCCCCTTTGGCGTCATCGCCGTTATTATCGCTTTCGCCGTTCACCGGCAATCGCTTGGTTTTTTGGCCATGATGGGATTAATTGGCCTTACCGGGGTGGTCGTCAACGATTCCCTGGTCATGGTCGACCATATCAACCAGTTGAGACGGCAGAAACCGGACGAACCGATTTTACTCATTGTGGCCGAGGGCACCGCCAACCGTCTGCGGGCGATTATCATGACCACCTTGACGACCGTGTTCGGGCTGATTCCGCTGGCATACGGTATCGGCGGGTCCGACCCGTTTATCGCCCCCATGGCGCTCGCGCTGGGTTACGGATTGCTGTTCGCCACCCCGCTGACGCTGGTGCTGGTGCCGTGCCTTTATGTCGTGCGCACGGACATCTTCAAATTGTTCAATAAGATTTTCGGGCGGTCCGAGGTAGTTAAACAGACAACTCAAACATGATTGCGGAGCATCAGCTCTTTCGGGTGCGGATTCAAATAAACCTGGTCGCGGATATATGCCACCTCGTACTTTTCCAGATAATGCCTCAAAAGCGTCAGCGGCACAATCAGTGGTACCATCTCTTTATGGTAATCCTCGATAACCCGCAGGATATCCCGTTTCTCGAAATCGGTCAGGTGCTTTTTAAGAAACCCGAGAATGTGCTGCAGGACATTGACGTTTTTCCGGGTAGTGGTTTTATAAGTCAGGGCTGTTATAAACAGCTCGCTGTAGCGGTCGCGCATCTCGGCCGGAGCGTGTTTCTTGATATCGGCCACCAGCTTGCCAAGTTGTTTATAACACTCCGGGGAGTGAGCCAGAAGCAGGTATTTATGAACGGTGTGAAATTTTACTAAATCCCCGCGCTTGTACGAATCGTTGAATAGATTCTGCAGCCGGTCATAGGCGAAAACCCGCACAATAAAATTTTCCCGCAATTTGACATCGTTCAAACGACCCTCTTCCTCAATCGGCAGAAGGGGGTATTGCTTTATCAGTTCCATAGCGTACAGTCCCCGGCCGTTTCGGGCCGGCATCCCGGTCGTGCTGTACACCCGCACGCGCTCCATCCCGCAGCTGGGGGAATCTTTTTTGAGAATGTACCCGCTGACGGGCTGGATTCTAAAAAGCTTCACCCGCTTACGGGAATAATCGTTCATCGGATCGGTCCAGTCTTTGCCGGATCTGACGCCAACCATTCGCGGCACCTCGACATCTCCCTGCAGCCGCACCGCCTCGCGCGGGGTACCCATGCCGACCGCCACCTCGGGACAGACCGGGATAAACTCAAAATACTCTCCGAGGATGTCGGTGATGTAACGGTCGTGTTTGTGGCCGCCGTCAAAACGGACTTTCTGCCCCAGCAGACAGGTGCTGATGCCGACTTTGATGCGGGTTTTTTCTTGTGTCATTTCCTACACCATTTTTTTAAATTTTACAATGATTCCGCCCGTCGAGCGACGGCCCGGCTCATTCCCCGGAAAACGAGGGCGTGCACGGGATAAACGGCGTACCAGTAAATCAAACCGAACAACCCGCGCGGGTAATAACGTGCGGTCTGGATAAGCCGGGAATTGTTGTCATCGACTCTTTCAACCTTGAATTCCAGCCAGGCCCGTCCCCAGACTTTCATTTCCGCGCGGAGCAACAATTTCTCCCCTTCAAGGTACTCCTCGACGCGCCAGAAGTCAAGGGCGTCGCCGACAGCGATTTTTTCCGGGTGACGGCGTCCGCGTCGCAAGCCGACCCCGCCCAGCTGCTGGTCGATAAAACCGCGCAGTTGCCACAACCAGTTGGCGAAGTACCAGCCGTTGTCGCCGCCGATCGAGGTTACGACCTTAAACAGCTTTTCTGCGGGCACGGCCGCCGCTACCTCGCGCAGGTCAACCCGCAGGTGCGAGGGGTCCACTGATGGCGCTTCGAAAATAGAAAAGGCATCGGTCCAGGCGGTCTCGACATCGTGCGCCGTCACACTCGCCAGCGCCCGGCGCACCGCTTCCTCGTATTTCATGGGCGGGAAACCGAATATCTCCAAAGCCTCGTCGTTTTCAACCACTGTTTCATACCGGACTCCCTCGATAAGCGCCCGGGCTACCTGGGCCGGGACGGGCGTGACCAGGTTCACCCAGTACGAAGACAACCGCGGCGTTAACACCGGCACCCGTATCAAAAATCTCTTAAACCCCAGCACCCGCGCCACCGTCAGCATCATATCCCGATAGGTCAGTACCTCCGGCCCCCCAATATCGAAAGTCTTTCCGTACGATTCCGGCTTCTCGATAGTATCGATAAGGTACCGAAGGACATCGGCGATGGCGATAGGCTGGGTGCGAGTCAGCACCCAGCGGGGACAAATCATGGCCGGCAGGCGGTTGACCAGGTGGTGCACCATCTCGAACGAGACGCTTCCCGAACCGACAATAACCGCCGCCCGGAATTCGGTAACGGGTACCGTTCCCGAACGCAGGACCTCACCGACTTCATGGCGGCTGCGTAAATGCGGCGACTGTTCGATTTCACGCCTGCCCAGGCCGCCCAGGTACACGATACGCTTGACGTTTGCTTCTTTGGCAGCGGCAGCCACGTTCAAAGCCGCTTTGCGGTCAAGGTCCTCGAAACTCTTCTCCCCCGAAACCATCGAATGCACGAGATAGTAAACGACCTCGACATCCCGAAAAGCCGCTGAGAGCGTTTCAGATTTCAGGACATCCCCCTCGAACACCTCAACCTGCGCCGCCCAGCTCTTACCGGTGATTTTACGACAGTCCCGAACCAGGCAGCGGACATTGTAACCGCGCTTGAGAAGCCGGGGGACCAGACGTCCGCCAACATAGCCGGTTGCACCCAGTACCAATATCTTCTTCACTACTCAGCCCTTCCGTCCGTCTTCTGAAAAATACTTCTCTATTATCCGGCGGCGATAATCAAAAATATATTCAAGCTGCCGTTTGACCAGCAGCCCATGCGCCAGGCGCCCCAGAAAGCCGAAGGGAAGGATATAACGCACCCTATCTGTTATGAGCGTACCTTCGACGGTCTGTTCAAAAGTGTGAGTGTGGTGCCAGAATTTATAAGGTCCCTTAAGCTGCACATCGACAAATTTATAAGGCGGTTCATAATTGGTAATCAGCGTGCGCCAGTGGAGGCGGGTCCCCAGCGGCTTAACCGTATAGTCAATGATCGCGCCAGTTTGCATGGCGATTGGTTCCGGTGTCAGGATTTCAAAACCGAGCGATGATGGGGTGATTTTTGACAGGTTTTCGGGCCTCTCGAAAAAAGCGAAGACCTCTTCAAGAGGCTTTTTGACCAGCTGAGTCCTTTCCAACATATAGATTTTCATCTCCCTCACCCTTCAAGATTTTCGACTTTTTTGATGTAATCGTCCACAGGAAATTTACGGCGGCAGCCGGCTTCGCTCATATAGCGGATTTTGCCGAATATCTCCCGCTCGAACCAGGGACGGTCGTGCACCCCGCCGATCGACCAGGCAATACCGGTATAGCCGTTTGGATCGCGACCGTCGAGCTCATACTTATCGTTGAGATAAATCGCTGTTCGCAGGGCTTCTTCGGGAGCCGCCGACCATTCCAGAATTTTTTTCGTCCAGTACATCCGCATATAACCGTGCATCTTGCCGCTTTTCACCATCTGCGTCTGGGCGGCGTTCCAGAGTTCATCGTACGTTTCGGAGTTTTCCAGTTGTTCCTGCGTGTAAATATGTTCGCGCGGATCACTTCGATGTTCATCGAGTGTTTGCCTCGCCCAGTCGGGAAAACCCTCGTAAGAGTCATAGCGGTCGTTGTAAAAACAGAAATTATCCGACAGCTCTCTCCGGACAATCATCTCCTCCAGAAAACTTTCCTGGCTTTTGATAAATTTGTCATAACACTGGGCTTCCAGCGCCACCCGTTGGGGAGCAATCTGGCCGAAATGAAAATAAGGCGACAGCTCAGACTGGAAGTCAACCGCCGGATCGTTGCGCTTCTCGTTATAATTTTCAAGACGTTTTTCAAAAAAATTTTTCATTATTTTAAGAGCCGCCTTCTCCCCCGGCTCAAGCCAGCTAATTTCAGGTACCGACCGGTCAATTTTAAGCGAGCGATATATTTTTGACCAGTCCGGCTTTTTATAATATTTATCCAATAAATAAGGATGTTTTTTTAACTTCGGGAAAGGAGTCAGAAGTCCAACCAGCAGTTTATTCATTTTCGGTCGGAAAGTATAGGCGGCGTATTCCTGTTTGGGTGAAGCGGTTCGAACCGGTACAATATTGTG
>JAFGNW010000079.1 GCA_016926795.1 Candidatus Zixiibacteriota bacterium | reverse complement strand
TTTTCCGATTTGGCGTCGGTAAAAGCCCCCTTGGCATGACCGAAAAGCTCCGACTCGAAAAGCTCGTCGGGAATGGCCGAACAGTTTACCTCGACCAGGTTGTAATAACGCCTTAAACCGGTATGGTGAAGAATTTTGGCAATCAGGCTTTTCCCGGTACCGGTCTCACCCAGAATCATGGCGCTGGGAAAATCTACCTCGGAAAGGACTTTAATATTGTTCCTGATCTCTGAAATATTGGTGGAGTTTCCCACCAGCATATCGAGATTGTATTGAGGGGAACGGCTCCCGGTTTTTTTGACATCGGTTTCCAGTTCGTTCAGAAAGGAATTCAACCGCTTAAGGCATTCATCCGGAGTGAGAATCTCCGATATACCCAGCTTGGAAAACCTGATAGTGCTTTCCTGGTCCGGGCTGACGGTTTTGCCGACCAGCCGGACTTTCCTCCCGGCGGTGGCCACCGACATTAAAAAACTCGGGTCGGAGAAACGCTTGTCATCAAGGTCCACAAACACGAGATAGGAACCGTCGGTAATCTTGAACAAACGGGGGTCATCCCGCCATATCAACGAGGCGGCACAGTTGAGACTGTCTTCCTCAATTTGTTGCCGCTCCTTGTGGCCGACAATATTTCCGTATATAATCAGGTTATCGGACATACTTTTCCCCATACGGGCATATATCGGTAAATCTTTGAATGACTTAAGGTTGTTATGGGATTTTCTTATGGCTGACCGAAATCCCTATAAAAAAACTCAAATATATACGCTTGAACAAGATTTAACACCGGTGCCTGTGAAATTTTCAAGTTGTCAGCCAAATAAAAAATTGCCCCCAGAATTAATAAATTAATAATTCGATTAGAGCTCAAATACAATAGTGACTATAAAATGAAAAACTTCCACCGACAGGAAGTTACCCGGGAGAAGTTTCTAACAATAACCTTCTTCGAGCATGACTCGATCAACGGCGAGTTGTTCCTGTAAGGACGGTGGAATTTTACCCGTAACCAATATTTGTCCACCATGTCCATTATTACGACAATAGCAAGGTCATACCCGGGGAACCGGTTATTTTATTTTTAGCGGCCAGATGATACAACGACATAAAAAAATAGCGGTGCAGGGACTTGAACCCCGGACACGCGGATTATGATTCCGCTGCTCTAACCAACTGAGCTACACCGCCATTTATTATTTTTTTGTAGAACCGGAATTTATGTAAAATATCGGGTAAGTCAAGAAATTAGTACACCCCGACAAATCATTCAGCTCCAAAAAAATATAAAAAAGCCTCCAAGTCATCCAAGACTTGAAGGCTTCATTTAGAAAGAAATTCCTCCCTCACAAAGGAACTTCTTTCCCCTCACCTCGGTAATACCCTTCACCGCCAATAACAAACTTCAGCCCAATTAATAATCAATCTCTGTGCCAAACCTCTTACAACACCCATAAATTATTATTAACCTCTTTATTAACAGCAGCTTAACTCATATCGACAAATCTCCATGATTGTCTCCCAAAACATCAAAGCGCATTTAATGCGACCCCATTTAAGGTATATGAATTTGCAATAGTCCGATAAGCTATTTTTATATAAGGACTTATGTGAGCGCAAATACTACGGGAGTTATTTTAATATCTGCTGGGGGTTATAAGCAGTTACTGCGGTGGGGCTGAAACGACCTCTCCTAAATCCTCTTAACTTAAAGTACCACTTTAAATAAGACTTTTCAGTGACAGTATATTAAACTTTTTTTTACATTTAACTAAAAAAAAATGAACTTTTGTCTTGACATGACGATTAAAGAAGTTATAATTGGATTGTTTACTAAACTAAAAGTAAGCCCTTACTAAACAATTATGATGGAACAAAAAACGTGGAACTGAATATCGGACAAAAGATTAAGGCGATGAGACTGGCTTCGGATTTGACCCAGGAAGAATTGGCCAACCGGGCCGGACTCACCAAGGGATTCATTTCCCAGCTGGAAAACGACCAGACTTCGATTCAGATCGATTCTCTGGCGGATATTGTCGAGGTTTTCGGGTTGACCATGTCCGAATTTTTTAGTGACAACGATGAGATAAAGACGGTGTACAGCCCGGAGGAACGAGTCAGTATCGAGGGCAAGGGTATCAGCAGATTTGAACTTTTGGTGCCCGGTTCGACCAACAACCTGATGGATCCGATACTGATAAGCCTGGAACCGGGAGAAGCTACCGACCGTTTCGAGCCGCATCCCGGCGAGCAGTTCGGTTATGTTTTGAAGGGCACCGCGACGTTGAAAATCGACAAGAAAAGTTTCAAGGTTCCCGAGGGACATTGTTTCTATTTCGCCTCGGATAGGACGCACCGGATTTTAAATAAAGATAAATCGACGGTCAACATCCTATGGATTATTTCACCACCTCAGATGTAACCTTAAAATTACGGAAGGAGACCCATAAAAAATGAAAATACTCGGGCGTCATTTAATTGTGGAGTACACGGGATGCGACCGGAGTACTCTGGACAATATGGCTCTGATAGAAGAGTATTTGAAGGAAGCGGCTCGAAAATCGGGCGCCACCATAGTCCGTTCCGTCATGCATCGGTATAATCCTCAGGGTATCTCGGGTATGATAATTATCGCGGAGTCACATCTGTCGATTCATACCTGGCCGGAATACGGTTACGCGGCGGTAGATTTCTTCACCTGCGGCAACAGTGTCGACCCGTCCAAGGCGCACCAATATATGCAGAAAATGCTGAAAGCCGAAATGGCTGATGTCCGGGACCTGAATCGCGGCATCCCCTCTCCCACCGACGAGGTTATCAGCCATAAATTTGTTGAATCGCTTTAGCCTAAAAGGAAAATAAGCTAAAATGAACATGGTAATGACGCGTACCATGAATTTTCCGACGATGGAAGATTCAAATCTTACCGGAGGAATAAGTTTCGAATTTATTCGGGAAACCTTTAATCAGAAATTTGAGACCCCGGTTTTGTTCATTTCCAGGGGCGAGATAGTCCGCAACTACAACGCCCTCAAAGCCGCCCTGCCACGCGCTGATATTCATTATGCCGTCAAGTCCAACAACCACCAGGTTATTCTGGACGAGATTTTCTCCTGCGGCGGGAATTTCGATGTCTGCTCGGCCGGGGAAGTCGACCGGGCAATCAAAGCCGGCGTCAAACCGCAGGACCTGATGCACTCCCTGCCGGTCAAGCCGGTGCACGAGTTCGACAATGCGGTGGGCCGGGGCGTCAATATTTTCGTGGTGGACAACCCCGACGAAATCCAGAAACTGTCGCGCTACCGCGACAAAAAACTGAAAATCATGATTCGCTACCGCATCAATACCAATACCACCGCGGTAGTGAATCTGCAGTACAAATTCGGCTGTACCGTCGATGATGTCCTGCCGCTGGCGCATTTGATTCGCGAAGCCGGGCACGAGTTTTACGGCCTCAGCTTTCATATCGGTTCCCAGTGCATCTACTCCGAAAACTATGTCAAGGCCATCACTACCGCCGGGGAGTTGATTAAGGAACTCGATATGGCCGGTTTCAAAACGAGCATTCTTAATATCGGCGGCGGTTTCCCGGTCGAGTACGTAGAACCCATCCCGGGTATCGAGGAATTCTGCCAGCCGATAGGCGAGGCTCTGGACGACAACATTCGGCCGGATATCAAAATCATCTGCGAACCCGGACGGTTCATTTCCGCCAGTCCGGTTACGCTTATCTGCTCCATCGTGGGCAAATCCCTGCGCGACGGCAAAATGTGGTACTATCTCGACGACGGTCTTTATTCCACTTTCTCAGGAATCGTTTTCGACCATTGCCAGTACCCGGTTATCACCAACCGAACTGGCGAGGAAAAACTCTCGGTGCTGGCCGGGCCGACCTGCGACTCGTTCGACGTGATGTACGACGGTTTGATGATACCGGAACACCATATCGGCGACATGTTGATTTTCCCCATGACGGGGGCTTACTGCGCCGTGTCCGGGTCCGATTTTAACTCGCTGAGAAGACCAGAATACAAAATCATAGACTAAGGGATAAAATGACGGATAAAAACACCCCCGACGGTATTAAAATCAAAGAAGAAGGCATGGAGGACCTCTGGAATATCTGGTATAAGGAGCTGCACGATGGTATCGCCGGTCTGACCCTTAAAATCGACCGCATTTACGAATCCACCGCCTCCGATTTCCAGAGGATCGAAGTCATCGAAAACAAGGATTTCGGCAAGCTGCTGGTGCTCTACGGGTCGCTGATGGTTTGCGACCGGGACAACAACGCCTACAACGAGATGATTACCCACATCCCCCTTTTCTGCCACCCCAAACCCCGGGATGTTCTCATTATCGGCGGCGGCGATTGCGGCGCCCTGACCGAGGTTATGAAACACCCCGAGGTCGAAAAGTGCACCATGTGTGAAATCGACGAGATGGTCGTGGAAGTTTCCAAAAAACATTTCTCTTATCTTACCACCGGCCTTGCGGACCCCCGCGCCAACGTCGTTTACCAGGACGGCAAGGTGTACCTGCAGGAATCCAAAAACAAGTATGATATCATAATGCTCGACCTTTCCGACCCGGTCGGACCGGCCGCTGACCTGTTCCAGAAACCGTTTCACCAGAACGTTTATGACCAGCTCAACGACGATGGTATTTTAGTCGCCCAGGCCGAATCACCCTTTTTCAACCAGAAAACCATCAGAGCCATGTACACCAACCTGGCGGATATTTTCCCCATCGTCCGCCTCTATACCTGTTTCATGCCCATCTATCCCTCCGGTTGCTGGGCTTTCGCCTTTTGCAGCAAGAAATACGACCCGCTCAGAGATTTCGACCAGAACCGCTACGACAATCTGAAACTGACCACCCGCTATTATAATGACGAAACCCACCGCGCGGCTTTTGCCCTGCCCCAGTATATTAAGAACCTGTTGAAATAGGTTTTATTTTAAGCATAAAAAAAACCCGGTCTCAGGACCGGGTTTTTTTGTTTATGTCATCGTTTAGAACATATCGTACTTCGCGGAAATCTGGAAATTCATCCCGGCGACCTTGGAATCGACGCCGCTCAGGAAATAGAAACCGTCCATGAACAGTTCCGGGTCGACATAGGTATCGACATGGAGGCGGTTCCAATGGAAGCCCAGACCGAGATAGGTATGGTTGTAAGGATACTTCTCTTTGTAGGTAGTGTTTACCGTAAGGGTGTCGTTAATATATGTATCTTCCTCGTTCTTGTACATGGTCCAGTACGAGATCGCGCCCATACGCAGGTCCATCCAGCTGAAAACTTCGGCTTCAAGACCGACCTTGAAATACGGCAGCACGGTGTAGTTCCACTTTTCCTCATCCGTCTCCGTCGGGTCTACATTTTCCTGGGTATATTCCTCTTTCAAGCCGGCGTACATGAAGCCGACATCGATAACCGCCAAAACCTTGGTAGCCGGAGTATATTGCATGCCCACCCCGAGGTCGAAGGAGGTCAGGTTGTATTTATCGGTGTAAAGCAGGGAATCCGTATCCTGGGCGTGACTCCAGAGATTGGAAGTATATTCATACTTGCCGATTTTGAACTCGGCATGCGGTACGAAAGTATAGGTCGGGCTGTATTCGTAGAAATAACGGCCGCGGATGAACATCGTTGAGTTACCTTCCGGTTTGTAACGGTCATAGTTACCCATACTGGTATCGGGAGTAGTATAATAATAAGTGTTCTTATAGGTAAAGCTAAACAGCTCGATACCGGCGGCCAGGTCCAGTTTGTTTTCCATCATGGTCAGACCGAGTTGGAAATCGTACTTGCCGAAGCCTCTTTCGTTCAGATAAATGCCGTCGTCGGGCTCGGTGTCATCGTTCTTGTTGGATGAATGGACATAGCCGATATGAATACCGAACGCATTCTCGCCGAACATGGTGCCCCAAAACAGGTCCACCCGCTTGTTGGAGTAGCTGCCCTCGGAGTCATACCAGTACGGGCCGTGCCAGGGTATGATACTTGTGGACGGCGTTACCGTTCCAAGTAGATTGTTCTCGTCCATATACACGGCGTTGTTGTGCAGGTAGGTGCCCAGAATCCAGGGCTTGTCGCCGCCGAATTTCCAGTTAATGCCGATTTTGGAAATAGGCTGGTCTCCGCCCCAGTCGGCCTTCGAGGGATAATAATAATACTCAATGCTGCTCATCTCCGCCGTCAGGATATTCGGATAATGGTTAATCCGGGAAGGATACAACCAGATATTGGCGTCATCCAGAAGAACCGTGCTGTTTTCTCCCATTGTCAGCACCCGGGTATCGGTCGCGAAGGAATTGACGCCCATGAGCAGTAACATTAAAACTGATAAGACAATTATTTTCTTCATAATTTAAACCTCACTCTTTCTCTGAATGCGCCGTTAAAACATTTCATATAGAGCGGAAATCTTGAAATTCATGCCGCGCTCTTTCGAATCCACACCGCTGATGAAGTAGAAGCCGTCCATGAACAGCTCCGGATCGACATAGCAGTCGACATGGAGACGATTGAAATTAAAGCCCAGACCGAGATAGGTGTTGTTGAACGGATACTTTTCGGTATATTTCTCGGTACCCAGGTCATACAGGGTATTTTCGTAGCTATATTTAGTCCAGTACGAGGTGGCGCCGAAACGGACATCCAGCCATTTGAATACGTCGGCTTCCATACCCAGCTTAAGATACGGCAGCACCGTATAACCCCATTTGTACTCATCCGTCTGGGTCGGGTCAACCGGCTCTAAAGTGTATTCTTCTTTCAGGTTGACGTACATGAAACCGACATCGATAACGCCCAGGACGTTGTTGGTCGGGACATAGTGCATACCGACCCCAATGTCGAAACTGGTCCAGTTGTATTTGGTGGTATAGACGAGGGTATCATGATCAACGTTCCAGTAATACCAGCCGTACTCGAACTTCCCGAACATAACCTCGGCGTGCGGCACGAAGGTATAGGTCGGGTTGTACTCGTAAAAGTAACGGCCGCGCAGGGAAAAGAGGGTGTTGCCTTCCGGTTTGTATTCATCGTAAGCGACATATTGGGGTTCGCCTGACGGATTCTCATCGCCGGTACTTTTATAAGTGAAGGAGAACATTTCAATGCCGGCGGCCAGGTCCAGCTTGCCTTCCATCATGGTCAGGCCAATGCCGAAATCGTATTTATTGAAACCTCTTTCGTCGAGGCTGACACCGGGTGATGCATATTGTTCCACATCTTCATCCTGGTAGGAGGAATGGACATAACCGATATGCAGGCCGAGCAGATTCTCGCCCAGCAGGTAACCCCAGAAGAGGTCCATACGGCGGTTCGAATAGCTTTGTTCTTCGTAAGCTCCATTATACGGGCCGTGCCAGGGCATCACCGACCAGGTCGGAATGATATCCTGTTCGCCGTACGGGAATTCGTCATAATAGTCGTTGTTATGGAAATAGGTCCCCAGCACCCAGGGTTTGTCGCCGCCGAACTTCCAGTTAATACCGAAGCGGGTGATAGGGTCGGTATAATCGCCGTACTGCTTGTCATTTTTGTACCGTCCGTAACTGACTTCCGCGAAAGCCAGGTCGGGATAGTTGTTGATGCGCGAAGGAAAGAGCCAGATATTGGCGTCATCCAGGAGGATGGTGTTGTTCTCACCCATGGTCAAAACCCGGGTGTCGGTGGCCAAAGAACTCAGGCTCATTAAGAGAAGTGCAAAAATTGTCAGGAGTAAAATTTTCTTCATAACCAAACCTCTATATTTTATAGTTTAATTAAATTTTCCCGTAGAAAAATTTTCTCAACCGATACGAAATCTCACATGTTGAAAAAACCTTTAAAGAATTGACATAGGCATTCCTCCTTTTTTGTCAGCACATACGATGACTCGTTCAACGTCCTTGTTTATATTTAATTTTTATATCAAATATACCTCTCCTTAAAAAGCAATATTAAGTTTTAATAAAATTTAAAACAACTAAAAAATCATTAAAATTATTGCAATTTAATAAATTAAGTCAAATAAAACTTTTTATATATTCAGGATGAAATTATCCAAATTCAACGGCTTATTCTTTCTTGACCTGCTGCCAGATATTTTCCAGTTCCACGAGCGTGTAATCATCGAAACCGCCTCCGGAAGCCACCACTCTTTTCTCCAATTTCTCGAATCTCTTCCTGAATTTACCCAGAGCGGTTCTCAGAGCCGTCTCCGGTTCGATATCCAGCTTGCGGGCCAATGACGCCGTTGCAAATAAAAGGTCACCGATTTCGTTTGTCAACGATTCTTTATTTTTTCCCGGACTCCTTTCGAGTTCCTGTTTAATTTCCAATATCTCTTCATCGATTTTCTGCAGTACTTCCACAGGATTATTCCAGTCGAAGCCAACCCCCCCGGCTTTTTCGCCTATCCGAAAAGCCATCGTCAATGCCGGCATCGAACGCGGCAGTCCGGAAAGTACCGTTTTCTCGTCAACGTTCCGGGTTTTTATCAACTCCCACTGGTCGCGCACCTGCTGAGGCGACAGCTTTCTCTTCTCCCCGAAAACATGGGGATGCCGCTGGATAAGCTTATCCACCAGGAGATTTATGGAATCGTTTATGTCGAAATCACCCCTCTCACTGGCCAGCTGGGCATGAAATACCACCTGGCAGAGCAAATCCCCCAGTTCTTCCCGGAGGTCCTCATAACGTCCCGACTCAATCACCTCCACGACCTCGTAAGCCTCCTCTATCAGATAGGGTAACAATGACTTATGAGTCTGCTTCCGGTCCCAGGCGCAGCCCTCGGGAGACCGTAAAAGGGACATAAGCAGGGTAATTCTTTCGAAGGGGGTAAGCTTTTTATCTAATACTCTGGCTTTTAAATCCGTCATTTTTGCCGATAATACCTTTTGTTGTGTGTTTTTGAGGCCGAATCTTCAATAAAGTTTCAACCCTTGACAAAATGAGTTGGTAAAACTATTATTTCGATTCGGTAATTACTTTAACCGGCCCCTTACGGGCTCAAAAATATATAGAATTACGGTGTTATGGACAATAAAAACCTGGAAAAAAACAAAAAATCGTTGGCGTACAATCCGGTGGAAGTCGAAGACCGGCTTTATAACCAATGGCTGAAAGACAATATCTTTCACGGCCGGGAAGATTCCGAAAAGCCGACCTACTCCGTGGTTATTCCCCCGCCGAACGTCACCGATGTCTTACATATAGGCCATGCCCTGAACAATACCATTCAGGACATCCTGGTGCGCAAGCACCGGATGGAAAACTACGAAACCGAATGGCTGCCGGGCTCCGACCATGCCGGCATCGCCACCCAGGTAATCGTGGAAAAACAACTGCTTACCGAAGGTACCACCCGCCGCGAGATGGGCCGGGAGAAGTTTTTGGAACGGACCCGCAGCTGGGCTTATCGCAACAAAGATATTATCCTGAACCAGCTCAAAAAAATCGGCTGCAGCTGCGACTGGGAACGAACCCGCTTCACCCTCGATGAGGGCCTGTCCAACGCCGTGGCGGAGGTTTTCAAGCACCTCTACGACAAGGGCTGGATTTATCGCGGTCATCGCATCGTCAACTGGTGTCCCTCCTGCCGTACCTCGCTGTCCGACGATGAGGTCGAACACCAGGAATTCGACAGTTCACTGTGGTATATCAAATACAAGGTCAAAGGCTCCGATGAATACCTGACGGTGGCCACAACGCGCCCGGAAACCATGCTGGGCGATACCGCCCTGGCGGTTAATCCCAAAGACAGCCGCTTCAAGAAATATGTCGGGAAGACGGTTATCCTGCCTATTTTAGAGCGCGAAATACCCGTCGTAGCCGACAGCTATGTTGACCCGGAGTTCGGTACCGGAGTGGTCAAGGTGACCCCGGCCCACGACCCGAACGACTTCGAAATCGGCCATCGCCACGACCTGCCCGAGGTCAATATCCTCAACACCGACGGCACCCTCAATGAAAACGCCGGTAAGTACAAGGGGCTGGACCGCTATGTCGCCCGGAAACAGCTGGTCGAGGACCTCAAGAAAAAGAATCTTTTGGAAAAAATAGAAAAATACCAGATGGCCGCCGGAACCTGTTACCGCTGCCATCAGGTAATCGAACCGTATCTGTCCGACCAGTGGTTCGTGAAAATGGACGAGCTGGCCAAACCGGCTATTGATGCCGTCAATACCGGGAAACTTCGCTTTCACCCCGATTACTGGTCTAAAACCTACCTGCACTGGCTGGAAAACGTGCGCGACTGGTGTATCTCCCGCCAACTCTGGTGGGGCCACCGTATCCCGGCCTGGTACGCCGAGGATGGTACCGTTTTTGTCTCCGCCAACCGCCCCACCAAAGAGCAGTGCCCCGGTTTTGACCCGGAGAGTCTCGTCCAGGACGAGGATGTTCTGGATACCTGGTTTTCGTCCTGGCTCTGGCCCTTTTCGACTTTCGGTTGGCCGGAGAAAACCGGCGAGCTTAAAAAATTCTACCCGACCAGAGTCCTTGTCACCGCCTCGGAAATCATCTACCTCTGGGTGGCCCGGATGGTTATGGCCGGTTATGAGTTCATGGGTGAAAGCCCGTTCTCCGATGTTTACATCCACGGTACGGTACGCGACGCCAACGGTATCAAGATGTCCAAATCGCTGGGTAACGGCATCGACCCGCTGGAGATTATCGATAAGCACGGCGCCGATGCCCTGCGCATATCCCTGGTACTGGCCACCCCCGACGGCCAGGACCCCTGGATAAGCAAAAACACTTTCGAAATAGGGCGTAATTTTATCAATAAACTCTACCAGGTCTCCCGCTTTGTCAACATGCGCCTGGGGGAAAGCCAACCGGCCGTGAAACTGGTTGTTAAGGACGAGGACCTGGTTATTTTCGACCGCTGGATTCTCTCCCGCCTGGAGCGGACAATCGAGGCGATCGATAAATCCTTCACGGATTACCGTCTCTCCAGTGCCGCTAAGACACTGTATAATTTCGTCTGGGACGATTACTGTTCCTGGTATATCGAATTGATAAAACCCGACAGCCCGGATATGCCTATTCGGGAAAGCTCTCTCAACGTCGCCACCTATGTACTCTACCAGATATTGAAACTGTTGCACCCGTTCGTTCCTTTCGTAACAGAGGAAATATATCTACAGCTGTACAAACGCGATGAAAACCAGCCCGGCACGATAACTTTCGGTCCCTGGCCACAAAGCGACCGGCGGCATATCGACGAAAGGCTCGAGGAAAGTCTGAAACAGATTCAGGATGTGGTCACGGCGGTGCGCTCGATCCGGGCGGAACTGAACGTCCCCCCCGGCAAGAAATCCGACCTCTATATCAGGGTCAACGAGCCGGCTTTCGCAACCCTGCTAGAAAATCACATCCAGTATTTCCGTTCCCTGGCCCGGGTGGAAAACCTTCACTGCAGTGTGGATATCAAAAAACCGCCCTTCTCAGCTTCGGCTGTTATTTCCGGGGCGGAGATTTATGTCCCCCTCTCCGGACTGATTGATATCGAACTGGAGAAAAAACGCCTTCAGAAAAACCTCGACGACCTGAAAGTCCAGCTGGAAAAAATTTCCAAAAAGCTGGCCAACCCGGACTTTCTGGCCAACGCTCCCAAAGACGTTATCGAGCGGGAACGTGGCAAAAAGGAGGATTTCCAGGAACGCAGCCAGCGGCTAAACAAGAACCTCGAACAGATTATGGGCTGGTAACAAATTCGGTTTCTATAAATGAAAAAGCCGGAATCATCCCTGATTCCGGCTTTTTATATTTAAAAAGGCCATCCGGAGGGTGTGGATGACCTTCAATGGAAATGGGAATTTTTATAAAAATCTTAATTTCTGCTTCTTTTGGCCAGTTCTTCCAAAAATGCCGATACCGTTTTAGCTCCGGCCGTGTCGGGAAACGAACTCATCTCCAGATGGATGATATTGTCCACCCGGCGCTCCGACAGCATAGACAACCGGTTGCGAATAATTTCAGAAAGGCGCTTGGAGGTGACCTCGGCTCCCTGGCGGGAAGTCTCCGGAAACAACAAAACCAGTTTATCATCGCCCACCCGGGACAGCAGGTCACTGCCGCGAACATTCTGCTGGGCGACCTCGATAATTTTCTCTTTCATTTCCCGGGCTTGTTCACCGAAAAGTTCATTTGTAAAAGACAGGTCAATAACAATCAAAGAAATAAATACACGATACCGTTCCGCTCTTTTAAGTTCGATGCCGGCCTGGTTTAGAAATGTGTCGACTTCTGTAAAGTTATTCACTTGCACTGCTTTCCTCTCTGAAACAGATAAATCTGTGCATAAATTATACAGCAATAACTATTCCACTTCTGAAAAACCGCGTGAAATCAGTAAAAAATTTCCTGTTTCTGTCAGTCGTTATCAAGGTCGTACTTATTACCCTATTGCTATCCAGGTACTTAGAAAATCAGCCAGTTGATAAACTTATCTTTGAACAGGAAAACTGACCTCACTAAAATGCAATCAGCTGCTCAAAAATTGCACAGCTATACACTAATATTATTGTATTGATGAGCTTATTTGGTGACGTTCAGGTCGTAATCTTTTATTTTGTACAGCAGGGAACGATAGCTAATCTGAAGCAATTCCGCCGCTTTTCGGCGATTCCAGTTGGTTTTGTTCAAAACCTCGGCGATAAGCCGCTTTTCTTCCACGGCGACCGTTTTACCCACCCGGTTTTTTAGAGAAAAATCATCGGGATTGGAATTGACGGCTACCGGTTGGGGATTGTTGACGGTCTGGGGTTGGGTGAAGTTTACATTTATCCCCTGGCTGTGGGCGGATGCGATGAGCTCAACTATAATCGATTCATCCTCGCGGACCACCACCTGCTTGACCATATTTTCAAGCTGGCGGATATTACCCGGCCATTCGAAACTTACCAGCCGGTTGATGATCTCGGGCGAGAACTGGTAGAATTTTTTATTATAAAGATTATTGTATTTATCGAGAAAATGATTTACCAGCAGGGGAATATCCTCCCTCCGGTCCCTAAGGGGGGGCAGGAAGATGGTTATCTCATTCAGCCGGTAAAAGAGGTCGTCCCGGAAAAACTGCTGGTTGATCGCCTGTTCCAGATTTTTGTTGGTGGCGCAGATAATCCGGACATCGACATGGATATTATTAATACCGCCGACCCGAACGAATTCCTGCTGTTCGAGTACCTGCAGCAGTTTTGACTGCAGTTCCAGGGGCATATCACCGATTTCGTCGAGAAAGATAGTACCCAAATTGGCCAGTTCAAAGCGGCCCTGCTTGTTTTTGTGCGCCCCGGTAAAGGCGCCTTTTTCATAACCGAAAAGCTCCGATTCCAGAAGGTCGCGGGGGATTGCCGCGCAGTTGACTTTTACAAAAGGCTGGTCCTTGCGGTTGGAAAGTTCGTGCAGGGAGCGGGCGACTATTTCCTTACCCGTACCCGACTCACCCCGAATCAACACGGATAATTCAGAACTGGCCACCTGTTCGATAATGGCTTTGACCTTGTGCATACCCTCGGAATCACCGATAAAACTATTGTAAACATTTTTCGATTGCAGCTCTTTTTTCAGCTCGGTGACTTCCTTTTTGAGCCGGCTGCGCTCCATGACGTTGTTAATGTGAATCTCGACTTCTCTGACTTCAAAGGGCTTATTGATAAAATCAGCCGCACCGTGTTTCATTGAGTCGACGACGTAACTGGTCTCGCCATGGCCGGAAATCATAATAACTTCCGGGCGCGTGTCGAGTTTATTCAATTTTTCCAGTACTTCGAGCCCGGTCATACCCGGCATTTTTATATCCAGCAGAATCAAATCCGGTTTCTCGGTGGAAACCATCTGAATCCCCTCAATACCGTCCCGGGCCGAGACGAACTCGAAATTCGAAGCGAGCCCTTCGGATAATATCCAGGAGACTTTGGGGTCGTCGTCAATGACCAGTACTTTTGTCTTAATCTTTGCCATATTCGTAAGTTACCAATTCATATAAAAGTATCGGCATACGACAGGATAAATCAAGCTAATTTTTCAATATATTTGCCGTTTTTTCGCAAAAAAATGCACTAGTTGTCAAGGGGAATATAAATGGAAAAAGTCGTTCCCCGGCCTTCGGTTGATTCCACTCGGCAAAACCAGCCATGGGCGGAAATAATCCTCTCCACAACCGACAAGCCCAGACCCGTACCGGATTCCTTGGTAGTGTAATAGCGCTCGAAAATACGGGGAAGGTTCTCTTTTTTGATACCGACGCCGGTGTCGAGTACTTTTATCGCCTGAAAATCCTTGTCTTTATGCCGGGGTTTTTCTATAAGGCCTTTGACGGTCAGGGTGCCTCCGTCGGGCATAGCCCCGATGGCGTTAATAAATAGGTTCAGGAACACTTCCAGAATCTGGTTTTTATTGACAATCATTTCCCAGTTGATGCTCTCGAAATCGGTTTCGAAAGTTACGTTCTGTTTGCGCAAATCCGGTTTGACCAGTTCCGAGGCTCTTTTGATCAGTTGTTGCAGGTCTACCTTCTCGGTCTCATATTTATTTGGATTGGAAAAATCGACCAGTTCCCGAACCAGTTCGTTCATCCGGTGAATTTCATCTTCGACCATTCTAAAGAAATCGGAACCGTTTATATCATCGGGAATGCGCTGTTTGATAATCTGCAATCCGCCCTTTATCGAGGTCAGAGGTTTACGCAAATCATGGGATATCTCCGAAATCATATTGCCCATGGTCAAAAGGCGGGTGGCGTTGAGTATAGCCTTTTCCTTCTCGAAAAGAAGAGTGGCCTGGGAAACGATCAGTTTCGCCAGGGAGATATCCTCATCACTGTAAGCTTTGTCACGGTCCGAACCCAGGTAAAAGATATAAGCCAGCTCGCCGCTTTTCATAATCGGAATAGCCATAAAGGCCTGTTTGGGAGAGGGGAAATTTTCATTGCCGCCCAGGTTTTCGCCCAGCAGCAGGGAAAGCCGGGGGATGTCCTCGAAGTCGAATTCTTCGAGGTCGATATTAGACAGGGAAATGCTGGTGCGGTCGATTTTACGCAGGTCGATTTTACCGCTGTCGGTGAGGGGAATATCGGTTTTACCGGCCACCCCATCGGGCAGCAGCATTCTCATATTCCGGTCCCAAAAAAACAGGATAGCATATTCGACTGAAAAAAGACGGGAAAGTTTCTTTACCAGCAAATCACCGAAATCGGTCCAGGAATCGATACTCGGTAATTCGCCGGAAATTTCGTGCAGAATCTGGAACTCGACCAGTCGCCGACGGTTTTTCTCAAACTGGTAAGCATCATCAACCGCCACCGCCGCCTGGGAAGCAAAAGTGGTCAGCAGGCGCAGGTCATTGGAAGTAAACTGCTGGTTGTTCTCCTTATTGGACATATTGATAACGCCCAGGATGTTATTTTTTATCCGCAGCGGTGTGCACAAAAGCGAGGTGGTCTGGTATCGTTCGCGGTTGATACGTTTGAAACGGTCATCACTTTCGACATCATCGACAATAATAGCTTCGCCGGTTTTGGCCACGAAACCGGCGATAGATGCCCCGATCGGCAGGCGGGTGCTTTTGATTACCTCGTCATCGAGTCCGATAGCCGCTTCTATTGTCAGGTATTCCTTGCGTTCGTCAAGAAGCATTATCGAACCGGTTTTAGCCTCGGTCACGGTCGAGGCCAGGGCTACCAGCTGCCGGAGCAGTTCGGTCAGGTTAGCCGAGGAACCGATGGATTTCCCCGCCTCGTAGAGAGCGTTGAGTTCGCCTATCCGGCGCTGCAGAATCAGGTTGGAAAGTTTCAACTCCTCCAGAAGCCGCAGCCGGGCCAGTTCCGAACGGCGTTTATCCAGCGCCCGTTTGACGGCCAGTTCCAGGTAGGTAAACTCTACCGGTTTCATCAGGTAATCATAAGCTCCCCGGGCGATGGCATCGACAGCGGTGTCCAGCGAGGCATAGCCGGTCATCAGGATAACCGGGATATCTTCATCAATCTCCTTGACAACCCTCAATATTTCCAGGCCGTCCATCTGCGGCATCTTGATATCGGTGATTACCAGGTCAACTTTTTCGTTGCGGATGACTTCGACGGCCAGCGGGGACTGCTGGAAACTCTGCACAAGGTAGCCCTCACCTTCCAGGAGGGCGGTCAGGGAATCGCACATGCGCTTTTCATCGTCGATAATAATTATTTTCTCGGTCGCGGAGCTCATTTTACTACTCTTCAAAAAGTGACGGGAACCGGATATCGAAACAGCTTCCGGGGTTCAGGTTTTTAAAGGTTATCGACCCTTTATGGTTTTTTATTATGCCATAGCAGACAGAAAGTCCCAGGCCGGTGCCTTTCCCGAGTTCTTTGGTTGTAAAAAAGGGTTCAAAAATACGCGGGATATAATCCGGGTGAATGCCCGGACCGGTATCTTTGAAATTTATACGCAGTTCTTTATCGGTCGGCGTTACCTCGATCGTAATAGTGCCCCCCTTCTCCAGGACATCGCGGGAATTGATGATCAGGTTTAAAAAGACCTGTTTGAGGCTTTCCGGGGCGCCCAGGATATACGGCCGGGAATCGTCGAATTCTTTCACCAGTTCGATATTATGCGAGGCCAGTTGTCGTTCCATGAGGGTCACGACGTCGTTGATAACCTGAATGACGTTGACCTTCTGAAAAGTTACCCCTTCGGGACGATGAAAATCAAGGAGCTGTTTGACGATGCGGGCGATACGGTCGATTTCCTCCCCGATTATGCCGACAAATTCCTCGGTCTCTTTGTTATCCCGGCAGGCGCGTTCAACTAGCAGGATATAATTCTTGATGATGCCCAGGGGATTGTTCACCTCGTGGGCCACCTTGGCCGACATCTCCCCCAGAGCGGCGATTTTCTCTGTCTGCACCAGTTGCTGCTGGGCGGAGCGAAGCTGCTGGATAGCCATCTTTTCCCCCTCGTAGAGGCGGGCATTTTCTATCGCCACCGCAATCTGGTTGCCCAGGATGGAGAGAAATTCGATATCATCCAGCCGGAATTCCCGCCCGGATATTTTTTCCGACATAAGAAAGATGCCGGTCAGACGCGTCTGGTAAACCAGGGGAACGATTATCCCCGGCTCGAACATTTTGACAATGGCCACCTCGTCCGGCTCGGCGACATCGCAGGCCACCTCGGCGGTCGGTACCGGGCGGTTAAGGCTGGTCAAATACTGCGCCAGTGTGGAATCGGTCCGGAAAAACTGCTCCGGCTCGGGCAGCTCTCCCGAACCCTTGGATTTCACCAGAAAAAACCGGTCGCCGCGGACTTCCTTCTTGAGAAAGATGGCCCCTTTCAAAGCCCCCACCTGCCCCAGACAGGTGAAAATGAACGTATCGAGCAAATTGTAATAGTCCAGAACAGCGTTAAAATTGCGGCTGATTTCAAAGATCGTGTATAAATCGAAAATCTTGCGCTTGAGCTGGCGGTTGGTCTCGGTTAAAAGAGCGATTTTTTCTTCGAGTTGTATCTTTAACGAAGCTACCGACTCGCTGTTTTTTTCGACGTTCGTATTTTTCGCGGGCGAAGTCGTTTTTTTCGAGGATGTTTTCTTTTTCTTGCTGTTGGTTTTCTGGTTTTTCATTTCCAAATATAATTTTTAAGAAATTCACCGACCAAATAATGGGAGCCGATTATATTTATTATATCGTCCGGCCCGGCTGTTTTCAAGACTTTTATATAGGCGGTGTTAAGGCTGCCGCATCTTTTCACCCGAAGTTCGCGCCAATTAATAGTCCTCATCAATTCGTCGATGTCAATCGAGCGTTTGGTCTTCAGGGGGACAAGGTATATTTCCCCGGTAATACGGGACAATTCGTCGAACATCAACTGATGCTCCTTGCGCTTGACGAAACCGGCTATAATAAAAGCCTTACGGTTGGGATACAAGACCCGGTATGAATCCACAAAAGCTCTTACTCCGGCGGCGTTATGACAGACATCGAGCACCAGGGTGGGCCGGCCGTTGTTTTTTATAACCTGAAAGCGCCCTGGCCAGTCGGTATGCTGCAAACCCTCTTTGATAGCCGTCCTGGAGATTTTCAACCCGTAGAAATCCCTTAAAATCGACAGGGCTTTAACGGTCAGGGCGGTGTTTTTCAACTGGTGCACCCCCACCAGGGACGGCGCCAGGGAGTCGAACTTCAGACCGTCCGAGGAAAAATCAAGTTTCAGCCGGTTGGGAAATATGCGAAAATCTCTTCTGTTCAGACAGAAAAAAGGCGCTCTTTTTTTCTTACAGACGCGGCGAACAACCTTCTCCGCCGGGGGAGGCAACAAACCTATCAGGTGTGGCGTCTCGGATTTTATAATACCGGCTTTCTCGTAGGCAATTTTGCTCAGGGTGCCCCCGAGTATTTCGACATGGTCAAGGCTGATATCGGTGATGACGGTCAAAAGGGGCGAGAGAACGTTGGTGGCGTCAAGACGGCCGCCCAGGCCGGTTTCGATAACGGCGATATCGACCCCGCTGTGACGGAAATAATCAAAGGCTAAAGCGGCCACGACCTCGAAAAACGAGACTTTTTTTTTACCAGTACCCGGCGGTACCGGTCAATAAAAGAAATAATCGCTCGTTTGGCGATTTTTTCCCCGTTCACTTTAATCCGTTCCCGAAAATCGACCAGATGCGGGGAAGTAAACAAACCGACCCGGTAGCCCTGGGCGCGTAAAACGGCATCGAGCATAGCCGCCGTGGAACCCTTGCCGTTGGTACCGGCCAGGTGGACAGTAGCGTACTGCCTCTGGGGATTGCCGATAGAATCCAGGAATTCGGTTATATTCTGCAGCCCCAATTTCATCCCGAAAAATTCCCGGGACAGGATGAATTTCTCAGCGGCGACATAGTCGTGTCGGGACATCATTTATTCCACATATAACGCAGGAGCGCGATAACCGTCTCCCGCAGTTTTTTCCGTTCAACAATCTTATCAAGGAAACCCTTTTCGAGAAAGAACTCGGAGGATTGGAAACCCTCGGGCAGGTCCTGACCGATAGTCTGCTGAATCACTCTCGGCCCGGCGAAACCTAGCAGGGCTTTCGGTTCGGCGATGATGACATCACCCAGCGAAGCGTACGAAGCCATTACCCCGGCCGTAGTCGGGTTGGTTAGAACCGAGATATACGGTATTTTCTTTTCGGCCAGAACAGCCAGAAGACCCGAGGTTTTGGCCATCTGCATAAGCGAGAGGATACCTTCCTGCATGCGGGCGCCGCCGGAACAGGATACTATCACCAGGGGGACTTCTCTGTCAATAGCCCGCTCGATAGCCCGGGCAATCATTTCCCCGACCACCGAACCCATCGAACCGCCGATAAACGAAAAATCCATTATAGCGAAAGAAATATCAATCCCGCCCATCTTGCCCATGCCGGCGATTACGCCGTCGTTGGTTTTGGATTTTTCCTGAGCGGCCCGGATGCGATCCGGATATTTTTTGGAATCCTTGAACTTCAAAGGGTCCAGTGAGAACAGGTTGCGGTCATATTCCTCGAGCTGACCGTCATCGAGAAGGATACTGATATATTTACGGCTCGCTATTTTAAAATGGAACTGGCAGTTGGGACAGACCCAGAAAAGCTCCTCCATCTTCTTGCTGTAAACAATCTCTCCGCAGGAGGGGCACTTGGTCCACAATCCTTCGGGGATATTTTTCTTTTCCTGGGCGGCTAAACCGCTTTTTTCTTTTCTGAACCAGGCCATATCTCAACTCGCCGTCAATTAAGCGCTCGCGCCATTACCAGGGCATCTTCGACCGGCTCCCGGTAATATTTCTTTCGGCGATACAACTCCTTGAAACCGAAACGTTCGTAAAAAGCCCTGGCTTCCCGGTTGGAAACCCGGACCTCGAGTAAAATAACCTCACATTTCTTCTCTTGTACGACCTTTAAGATATGTTCCAAAAGATGTTTGGCAACAGATTTTCTCCGGAAGGGTTCATCGACAGCGATATTGGCCAGGTGCGACTCATTGAGAACAATCAAATAAATAGCATAGCCGATAATTTTTCCTTTGTATTCCGCCACAACCGCCGACCAATCAGCATCTTCAAGGATTTCCCGAAATGCCGATTCCGGCCAGGCATCCGGAAAAATTTTCCGTTCCAGTACCAACACCGGCTTTAAGTCGGTTGATGTCATATCCCGCAACGTGAATTTCAGCCTACTTTTTCTTTCTAAGCTTTTCAAATTTTATTTCCGCCTGAGACCTGAGAAGATAGAGAGGTTCCAACCCGGCCAGGTCGGCTTTTTGACCCTGCTCGAGTTTAATGCGACCTAGATAAACAAGATCCGCTGCATCAAAACCGATTTCGGCCAGACCGGGCAGAGTGACAGCCTGTGGAAAGTGGTCGATAATATTGAAATTAATTCCGGCGACCGGACTGCCGCCGACTTTCTCGGAAAAATTACTTTCGGTAATAACTGTAATATTTTCAAGAAGGTATTCACCGTTTTTAACTTCGGCCATGAAAAACTCCCCTTTTTTAAAGGGTACGAAAACTTTAACCGGCTCCGGGCGCTCCGAAAGTTTAAACGCGGCTAACTCGAAAAGGTTAATATCGACAATCGGGATATCCCGAGCCACCGCTATTCCCTTAACCACCGCCAGGCCTATCCGCAAGCCGGTAAACGAGCCCGGTCCGGTTGACACCGCCAGGGCATCGAGCTGTCTGACCGCCAGGCCGGCCGAGGAAAAGAGTTCGTTGATTTTTTTGATTATCAGTTGCCCGTGCGATTTGTCCATCTTCTCATCGGATTTTACCAACCGGTCACCTCCGAACAGAAGGGCCAGTCTCAAATACAGGCTGGAGGTATCGACCGCCAGGATATTTTGATAGACTTTTTCGGTCATCGCTGCACCAAGGAAATATTTATCTCGCGTTCGTTTTCACTTATAATTTTAAAATCGATTTGGTAATAACGCTCCGGCAGCATATCGGCGGCCTTCTCTCCCCATTCGACCACGACCAGGCCTTCTCGTCCCAGGTATTCATCCCAACCGATTTCGTAGAGTTCCGAGGGGTCCTTGATGCGGTAGAGGTCGAAATGATAAAGGGGCAGTTCCCCCGGGTACTCGTTGACGAAAGTGAACGAGGGGGAGCTGACCTCAGCCTCGTCAATTTTAAGCGCGGCGGCGAGGCCCCGCACGAACACGGTCTTACCCGCACCCAGCGAGCCGTTCAGAGAGATAACATCCCCGCGTTGGAAAGAAGGCGCCAGCTTATGAGCCAGGGCGATGGTCTGCTTTTCGGAATGTGAAACGATACTTAAAACTCTCACGGGAAATTATTTCGGATTTAATATGGCCAGCGGCACCACCATTTCCTCCAGTGATATGCCGCCGTGCTGGAAGGAATTCATAAACTGCCGGACCATCTCGTTATAATTATTGGGATACACGAAATAAAAATCTTCCTTGGCGATAATATAGGTAGTGGCGAGGGTAAACGACGGCAGGCGCCATTGTTCGGGTTTTTTTATCAGGATTGATTCTTTCAGGTCGGAGTTAAGGTTGTCGCCGTATTTGTAGCGCAGGTTGGTCGAGGTGGACTTACGGCCGTGCGCCACCGTACCCCGCTTGCACAGCACCGAGCCATGGTCGGAGGTTATTATAACCGTAAAATCCCGCCCGGCGAAGGCTTTCAAAAGGGAGAAAAGCGGGGAATGGTTAAACCAGCTCTTCATTAAAGACCGAAACGCTGCTTCGGTCCCGGCCACCTCTTTCAGGATAACGTTGTTCGAGCGACCGTGCGCCAGGATATCGAGGAAATTGAACACGAAGGTGGCAATCTGGCTTTCGTAATAGTCGGCCGTCCTCCGGGTCAGCTCCTCACCCTCGGTATTGTTATATATTTTAACGTACTTTAGCTGTTTCTGAAGTCGCACCCCCCGGCGGGCGAGGTTGTCTTCCAGAAATTTGTCTTCATAGCGGTTCAGCGAACCCTCATCCTGAACCTTATAATTATCCGGGTAAATTTCATGGATATCTTCGGGAAATTGCCCGGCGAACAGGGCATTGCGAGCGAACGGGGTGGCGCTGGGCAGGATGGAAAAGTAATAATGACGCTCGATATTGTAAAATTCCGCCAAAAGCGGCTCGACCATCATCCATTGGTCAAGGCGCATGCAGTCCACCACGATGAACAGCACCTTTTTGTTTTCCTTCAGGCGCGGCACGACAAACCGGCCGGAGACATCCGGGGAGAGGACCGGTCGGTCATCCGAAAACAGCCAGCGGGTGTATTCCTTCTCGATATACTTAGTGAACTCGATGTTCCATTCTTTCTTGGTGCCCTCATGGGTCTGAAAAAGACCGACGTCGTTGCTCTCGTCCAGCTCCAGATCCCAGGAGGCCAGAATCCGGGCGGCCTCGTACCAGTCCTCCGGACTCAGGTCGCCGTACAGTTTCTGGTTGAACCGGTTTATCTCGGCTATATAGCGCTTCATCGAAGACGAGCTGATTATTTTTTTGGAGTCGAGAATCCTTTTTATGACCAGCAGAATCTGGGAGGGAATAACCGGCTTGACCAGGTAATCATCGATTTTCTGGCCGATAGCCTCGTCCATCAGGCTTTCCTCCTCCGACTTGGTCACCATGACGACCGGCAGGTGCGGGCGGATATCTTTTATTTCTTCCAGGGTCGTCAGACCGTCCTTGCCGGGCATCATTTCATCAAGCAGGACCAAATCGTACATATTTTTCTGCACCGCCACGATGGCGTCATCGCCGGACATGACTCCGTCCACCTCGAATCCTTTCTTTTCCAGAAACAAAATATGCGGTTTCAGGGAATCAATTTCATCGTCAACCCAGAGAATTTTTTTGCTTGCGGTCGTTTGTATCATCAATTGTCCTTACTTTTTAGCCCTGACGGGCAGCATTATCTCAAACACGGTTTCTCCCGGTCGGGATGTTTTGAGCCAAATTTTCCCGACATGGTATTCCTCGACGATGCGCTTCACCAGCGTTAATCCCAACCCCCAGCCCCGCTTTTTGGTAGTGAAACCGGCGCGGAAGATTTTTCGAGCGGCGGCATTACTTATACCCCGGCCGTTATCGGTAAGTTCGATAATCACGCCCCGGTTGTCGAATGAGGGTCCGGTCCTTATCTCAATGCGACCGGTTTTGGAGTCCACCGCCTCGAGGCTGTTCTTTATCATATTTTCCAGCACCCAGCTGAAAAGTTCGGGATTTAACTGTACCCGGGGAACTTCACCGGCGTTGAAATCTATCCGGATCCCCCGCCCCTGGAAGGGCAGGCGGCGGCGATAATATTCCACCACTTCTTCGATAATTTTATTCAAATCGCTTTCCTCGAGCTCCGGCACCGAACCGATCATCCCAAACCGCTTAGCTACTTTCTGGAGGCGGGTAATATCGATTTTCATGTTGTCGATCGTTTCGTCGAGCATTTTCCGGGACTCGCCCGGCAACGTTTCCGGGTCACCTTCCAGCATCTCCAGCCAGCCCATCAGCGACGAAATGGGGGTGCCCAGTTGATGAGCGGTTTCTTTGGCCATTCCCACCCAGATATGCCGTTCTTCACTGCGGCGGATATTCTGAAAACCGATTATACCCACCAGCATGAAAGCCAGCACGATGCCAATTTCAATGAAGGGCATCATCTTCAATCGGTTGATGACTTCCGAATCACCGTAATAAAAATAATTTACATATCCCTCGCCGAAATAAAGGGGATATTCACCGTTATCGCGGTTCATCGCCTCGACTTTCTTTTTTATTTCGAGATAACTGCTGCGGGTGGTATCGTCGTCGGAAATCCCCTTGACATTGCGCCAGTACAACGGTTCCCGGTCGCCATCCAGAACGATAATCGGGAAGGTGGCTTTGACGATAATTTCATTGAAAATGAACTGAAGCTCGTTACCCGAAGTCGGGGAATTGGCGGCCAGTTGCCAGAGCCGAACATATTTTTCCACCTGGGAGCGGGTGTCCTCCTTGAGATAGTCGATAACCGAGAATGTGTACCAGATAAATACCACCGCGATAACGACAATGCCCAGGAGCAGAAAAGTTTTTAAAAGGGTGGATTTGCCGATATAGAGATCCGAAGGCCGGCTTATGTATCGCCACTTCCTTTCCATCAGGTTATTCGGTCCGCTCCTTTCATATACGGCCGCAGGGGTTCCGGGATAGTGACCGTCCCATCCTCGTTTTGATAATTTTCCAGGATAGCCGGAATAAGTCGCGCCAGGGCGACACCAGAGCCGTTCATGGTATGTACGAACTGCACCTTTTTGTCTTTATCGCGGAACCGGCAGTTCATCCGTCGGGCCTGAAAATCTTCAAAGATTGAAATCGACGAAATCTCCAGATACTTTTCCACCCCCGCCGACCAGATTTCGATGTCATAGGTTTTGCGGGAAGCGAAAGTCATATCCCCGGTGGACAGCAGGCTGACCCGGTAGGGGATTTCGAGACCCCGGATGACTTTCTCGGCCTGGTTGACCAAACCCTCGAATTCCTCGTAGGAATTTTCCGGTCGCACGATTTTCACCAGCTCGACCTTGTCGAACTGATGCACCCGCAGCATGCCGCGGGTGTCTTTCCCGGCCGCCCCGGCTTCGCGGCGGAAACAGGGCGTATAACCGACCAGGTATAGCGGCAGTAAATCAACATCGATTATTTCCTGGCGGTAAATATTGGTGAAGGGCACCTCGCCAGTGGGTATAAGGTACAGGCCGTCCCCCTCGGTTTTATACATATCCTCATCCATCTTGGGTAGTTGGGCGGTGCCGAACATGGTGTCCGCGTTGACGATGAAGGGGGCGCAGATTTCCCGGTAACCGTCGGAGGTATGCAAATCCAGCATATAGTTTATAAGAGCCCGTTGAAGTTGCGCGGCCGCACCTTTTAACAGGTAAAAACCGGATCCGGATATACGGGCGGCGGCGGGAAGGTCGAGCAAACCGAGCTTCTCTCCTATTTCCCAGTGAGGCAGGACCTTGAAGGCGGGCTTTTTTATCTCGCCCCATTCACGGACGACAATATTGGCGCTCTCGTCCTTGCCAACCGGAACCGAATCGTGAGGGATATTGGGCACCCAGGCCAGCTCGGCATTCAATCTGGTCTCGATATCCCTGAGGTCGTTATCCAGGTTTTGTATTTTTTCACCCAGGTCCCGCATGGCAGCAATTGTATCCTCAGCCGGTTCACCGGCTTTTTTCTTTTTGGCGATTTCGCCCGAAACCCGGTTCCGCTCGCTTTTCAGTTGTTCCACTTCGCGAATTATATCCCGACGCTGGTTGTCCAGGTCGAGAATCAGGTCAACGTTACATTTTTTCTCGTTTTTCTTAACCGCCCCGGTTTTAACCAGTTCCGGATTCTCTCTTATGAATTTCAAATCAAGCATTTACACTCCAAAAAACATATATATCAAGGGCTTCTCAGTTGTCAATTCGGTTATTATAATTTAAACAAATAAGATAGTCAAACCTGCAAAAAAATATTCTAAAATCCCAATTTATAGTGTATGAGAGTACAAACCGGCTTTTTCACTTTTAGATAAAAAATAATATATTTAAGATTTTTCTTGTCATTTCCGAGAAAAGGTATATATTGCTTTACTTTTTTGGAAAAGGAGTTGATGTCGAGAAATGGCTAAAGTTTGTGAAATATGCGGCAAAAAGCCGCTTTACGGCAATAACGTATCCCATGCCCACAATATAACCAAACGGCGCTGGAACCCCAATCTCCAGAAGGTTCGCGCCCTGGTTGACGGTGTCCCCAAAAGGGTTACGGTCTGTACATCCTGTCTGAAGGCCGGGAAGGTTTTTAAAAACGTCAAAAACAGAAAAACCCGTCCCGAGGCTATGGCCTGATAAAAGCGTCCGTAAGCTGTTACAGGATATAAACGGAAAAATCAAACCGCTCAGACGAGCGGTTTTTTTTGTTTATTCTCAGACATAAAAAAACCGCCGGGAGGGAGCAGAACCCGGCGGTGGTAAACGGCTATCCTATAGCAACAGGGGAGGTAGAAGTCCGATATTACTCAAATAATTTCAAAATGCTCGCCCCGGAGATGTTCGAATAAGTCAGCATCGCCAGGGAAGCCTGGGTTCGAATCATACTTCCTATAAAGTTGGAAACCTCCAGAGCGTAATCGGTATCCCTTACCTGGGATTCCGCAGCCGTAAGGTTTTCGCGGGTAATTTCGAGAGTTACCCGGCGGCTTTCCAGGTCGTTCTTCTGGGTGACGGCTAAATCCACCTGAACAGCGTCAAGGTCTTTGACAGCCTGGTCGATAACCTCGACCGACTGCGCCGCCGCCTCGGCCGAGGACAGGTCGATTCCGCTCAGTTCGGCCACTTCGGCCAGCGCTCCCGCGGAACCATCCAGGAGTTTCATCCCGTTAAACTCGGCGTTTTGCACCGTCTCGTTAAAAGCTTCCGTCATACTTTCCGCCGTGGCGGCATAAGCCGCCCGGGTATCATCGCTTAAAAAGCCCTCATTGGCGGCGGCCAGAGCCATCGTCCGCACTTCGGTCAGGGAAGACCTCAGCGAACTGACAGTTGAGGTAGCGGTTTCGTATTTATTAATAGAGGCCGACAGGTTTTCAATCTCCTGATTCAGACCGGCTATTTGAGAGCGCAGTTGTTCGGATATAACCAGACCGGCGGGATCGTCGGAAGCCCGGTTGATTCGCAGACCCGAAGACAACTTTTCCATCGAGCGAAGCATGGTTGACAGCGAGGTATTGACGCTTATCAAGCTCATTCCGGTGCCGTAAACTGAGTTCAAGTTAAACCCCATGTATCCTCCTTGTAATAACGCCAGAGGTTTTGCCCGGTTAAATTAACGCAAGCTCTGTGCCGCCTTAAATTTAATAATAAGTGCAAATCATATAAGAAGTTACGGTGCCGGGGAAAGAATTGTCAGGGGAATTATATGGTCTGTTTCCCATAGATTGAAGGATTAAATATGATAATTAATATAAATATGCCGCCGGTAGGGTAGATTGACCGACGGCACTGTGGAGGAACGAATA
Organism: Candidatus Zixiibacteriota bacterium; assembly: GCA_016926795.1. Classification (GTDB taxonomy): domain Bacteria; phylum Zixibacteria; class MSB-5A5; order GN15; family FEB-12; genus JAFGNW01. The sequence continues at coordinate 12,859 of JAFGNW010000079.1, read as the reverse complement.
AAAGTGTGATTTTAGCTACTTTTAATTATATCTTTTTTCAGTTATCTTCGAGTCTCCTGATATAAGCCGGAATAGTCCGGTCGGCTTCGGTGAAAATCGGTACCCGATGTCTTTCACCGTTGCCGGCGCCTCTGATTCTCGACTCGCTGTTTTCCGGATAATAGTTACCGGGCGCGGCTTTTTTATAGCTGCTGGCTATAACCGCCTCCCCGGCTTCTATAACGTTTTGCTTGGGCCGGGTTACCACCTCATCGGGGAACAAGGAAATTACTTTCCCCGGTTTAATATCCTCGACTTTTTCCTCGATCGGTTTTTCCGCCGCTTTTTCCGCGCTGCCGAATCCCGTGGCAATAACCGTCACGCGCATCTTGTCCGACATGGTGGAGTCAATCACGGCGCCGAAAATAATGTTGGCTTCCGAACCGGCTTCCTCATAAATAAGCGAGGTAGCGCTGTTGACATCGAAGAGGGTCATATCCTCACCACCGGTGACGTTGATAAGTACGCCCTTGGCGCCGCTGATGGAGACATCCTCGAGAAGCGGTGAGGAAATCGCTTCGCGGGCGGCATTGACGGCCTTGTCGTCACCCTCGGCATAACCGGTACCCATGAGAGCATCGCCCATTTCCTGCATGACCGTCCGGACGTCGGCGAAGTCGCAGTTGATAAGACCGGGGATGGTAATTAGGTCGGAAATGCCCTTGGTGGCCTGATGCAGAATTTCATCGGCGGTGGCGAAAGCCTGCACCAGAGTAGTCTTTTTATCGACTATCTCCAGCAGCCGTTCGTTAGGGATAGTTATAAGGGTATCGACTTTCGCTTTCAATTCCTCAAGACCTTCCTCGGCTTTCTTCATGCGCTTCTGACCCTCGAAGCGGAAGGGTTTGGTGACGATGGCAATCGTGAGCGCTCCGGTAGATTTGGCTATTTCCGCCAGCACCGGCGCCGCTCCGGTTCCGGTACCGCCCCCCATCCCGGCCGTGATGAAGACCAGGTTGGGCTTGCCCAGCACCTGCAGGACCTCTTCGCGACTCTCTTCGATGGAACGGCGGCCGACATCGGGATTGGCCCCGGCACCCAGGCCGTTGGTAATCTGCCGACCGATTTGTATTTTCTTTTCCGCCAGGTTTTGGTCCAGGACCTGGGAATCGGTGTTGACGGCGATAAACTCCACCCCTCTCAATTCCGAAGAAATCATACGGTTGATGGCGTTGCCGCCGCCCCCCCCGACCCCGACAACCTTGATATTGGCGTACCCGATATATTCGGGCGAAAAGTTGAAATGGTGTTTGCTTTCACTCATCACTGTTCCTCCTTGAACTTTATTTGTCAAAATTGTCTTGTTATCCAATTCTCTATTCTTTTCAAAAGCCGACTGAGGCCGCCGCTCTTGGTTCCGCCCATCGGCTCGTGAGTGAAACCGTAAACGAGCAGGCCGCGCGCGACAGCGTGGCGGACATTGTTCAATTCCTCAGGGGAATGTTCCACCCCCGTAATCTGACCGAGGCGGACCGGAATTTCGACCATTTGCTCGACCAGTTCGAGACAGCCCGGTAACAGGGAACCGCCGCCGGTCAGCACCAGTCCGGCGGTGAGCAAATCACCGTGCAGTTCCTTTCTGACCTCGCGCATTACCAGCGAAAGGATTTCTTCCATACGCGGCTCGATAATCGAAGCTAGAACGTTGCGGGAAATCTCGCGGCCGGGGCGTCCGGCCAGTCCCTGCACGGCAATCATTTCCTCGGGGTCAACCATCGAGGCCAGCGCCGAACCGTAGTTCATTTTCAACTGTTCGGCCTGGTCCACCGAGGTGCGCAGGCCGATGGCGATATCGTTGGTGACGTTCTTGCCGCCGAGCGGCACCGCCGCCGTGTACCGGATGGCGCCGTCGTGGAAGACGGCGATATTGGTTATGTCCCCGCCGATATCGACGGTGACCGCCCCGATTTCCATCTCGTTTTCGGTCAGCAGAGTATGAGAAAGGGCCAGGGCTTCGAGCACCATGTGGTCCACCGCCAGGTGGCAGCGCTCCAGCGCCCGGAAAATATTTTTAGCCGAAGTCACCGAGGCCGTGACGATATGCGCTTCGACCTCCAGCCGCACCCCCGTCATACCCACCGGGTCCTTGATGCCCGACTGGTCGTCGACAGAGAAAGCCTGGGGAATGACATGGATAATTTCCCGGTCAACCGGGATTGCCACCGTCTTGGCGGCTTCCACCGCCCGCTCGACATCGGCCGCGGTAATCTCGTTGTCCGAGCGACCGACCGCCACCACCCCATGGCTGTTGATGGAGCGAATATGTTCACCGGCGATACCGACCGTGACCGAATCGATTTCCATACCCGACACCAGTTGGGCGTCGTCGAGCGCCTTGCGGATGGACTTCACCGTTTTATCCATGTTCACGACCACACCGCGGCGCAAACCCTCGGCCGGCGCCCGGCCGTGACCGACGATGAATATTCCCCCCTGTTCATCCATCTCCGCCACCACAGCTGAAATCTTGGTGGTGCCGATATCGAGAGCGGTTATGATGTTTTCCCGGGTCATATCAGATATCCTTCCCCACCGTTATAATCATATCGTCAAAACGCAAATCAACAACGCGGACGCTGTCCAAATGCGTGTTAAAACTTTCCAGGAAACGAATAAAGACATTAAACTGTCTCAGGAAACTCTCGGCCTTTACTTTCAGACGGAAAGACAAACCCGAAACCGACACCAGCAGAAAATGGTCGCTTTCGAAATCGATTTCGTTGACCAGGCGATAAAGGTCAAGGTGCTGCCGACGCAGTTCCTCGAGCTGGGACACGACCAGGTTCACCCGGTAATCGCCGCACATTTCAAAAAGACGGCTGACTTTTACATTGGTCAGGCAGGGATGTTCCCAGTTAATGTTGCCTCGGTCCAGTGAAATGACCCGGGCCTGTTCGTCCAGGCCGTAGAGCCGGCCACCGTACCGGCTGACCACGAAACAGACCGGCTCGAAATCGTTGGTGGTGATTTCCAGCCCGTCGGGCAAATGGTAATCGATTTCCACCCGGGCGATATCCCTGCGGCCGAGGAGCTGAAGAGCCAGGTTGTCCAGCGGCTGGCTGAACACCGTACCGTGCTCGTCCAGACCGTATTTTTTATCCCAGCCGTCAACATCCCGGCCGTCCAGCGCCACCGCCTCCAGACGGCAGACGTCGGTCAGGTTCACCACCACCGCCAGAGCGAAACCCAGAGCGATAAAGACAAGCATAGCCGCTTTTATTTTAACCGTCATGAACCTCATAACTTCTTCAATCTATTCAACACCAGACTTTTTATGTGTGTGATCGAACCGGCCCCGACGAGCATAACCATATCACCCGGCCGGACCGCTTCGGCGATTGCCTCGACGGCGTTTTCTTTCTTACCGACACAGCTGAAATCACCCCGACCGGACTTCTCGGCTTCGTTCTTGATAAGTTCCGAGGTCACTCCCTCGATCGGTTCCTCGCGGGCGGGATAGATATCGGTCAGGATACACTTGTCGGCCAGCATAAGAACCTCGGCGAATTCGCGCATGAAATACTGCGTGCGGCTGTACAGGTGCGGCTGGAAAACGACTATCAATCGCCGGTTGTATCCCCGCGCGGTCGTCAGGGCGGCTTTGAGTTCGGTCGGATGGTGCGCATAATCATCGACCAGTATAATATCGTTAACCTCGCCGACAATTTCAAAACGGCGGCCGACACCCCGGAAGCCCCTGAGGGCTTCGGCTATCGTCACAAAGGGCACCTGCAGTTCGTTGGCCACAGCCACCGCCGCCAGGGCGTTGGCGACATTGTGCCGACCGGGCACGTTAAGAATAATTTCTCCGAGGAGTTCTCCTTCGTAATAGACAGAAAACAGCGAGCGGCCGGTTTCCAGCCGGACGTCCACAACCCGGTAGTCAGCCTCGGTCGCAAACCCGAAGGTCTTGTACGGCCGGGTAATGCGCGGCTTCAGCAAACTGATATTGTCATCATCCGCGGAGATAATAGCTGAACCGAAAAACGGCACACGGTTGATATAACTGAGAAAAGCGTTTTTTAAATCATCCATGTCGGCGTAGCAATCAAGATGATCCGGCTCGATATTGAGCACCACCGCCATGCTGGGAAACATGGCCAGGATGGAGCGGTCGTACTCGTCTACTTCGGTGACCATGTAATCGCCGCTGCCAAGACTGGCGCCGGTGCCAAGTTCGGCCACGATGCCGCCGACTATCAGGGTCGGGTTGAGCTGGCCGTGTTGCAGAATCCGGCCCACCATCGAAGTCGTGGTCGTCTTACCGTGGGTGCCGGCGATTCCGACAGCGAACTTCAACCGCATTAACTCACCCAGCATCTCGGCCCGTTTGATGACGGGTATACCCCGCCGCCGGGCTTCGACCACTTCGGCATTATTCTCCCCCACCGCCGAGGAGATTATCACGACGTCGGCGTCCTCGATATTAGCCGCGCGGTGCTCCGGGGCGATGACGATGCCAAGCGTCTGCAGGTACTCGGTCACTTCGCTGGGGGTGCTGTCGGAACCCTTTACCTGGAAACCCAGATTGCAGAGTATCTCGGCGATGCCGGACATGCCCGCGCCGCCGATACCGACGAAATAAAGTTTTTTGAATCTTCCAAACATAAGCTTTTCCCGCGCGAATTTTTTAATTACGACCGTCTTAACTTCCGTTGTCAATCTGTCCTTCCCGCCTTTCCCGTTCGGAAATAAGGTTGATGATGTCCTCGGCGATAATATCCACCGCCGGCTTTTTGTTTGCAGTCGCTTTCACGATATTTTCCCGCAAGGTGCCCGCCTCGCCGGATTCCATAAGGGCGGTCGCTTTTTTCAGCAGGCTCACCTGCGGCAGTTCCTTTTCATCGAACATGACCGCGAATCCCCGTTCGACGAACTCCCGGGCGTTGTGCCGTTGATGGTCCCCGGCCGCAAAGGGATAGGGAACCAGAATCGCTGGCAGGCGGCAGGCTTCGAACTCCGCCAGGGCCAGCGCCCCGGCCCGGGAAATGACCAGGTCCGCGGCGGCGTACACCAGCGCCATATTATTTTCAAAGGGAAAAAGGGAGTGATGCTTGACCTTCTCACCCGACGATGCGATTACCTCCTTGTAATCCCTTTTTCCCGTTTGCCATAACAATTGATATTTTTCGTTTAGTGCTTCCTGTTCCAGATTTTTCAAAATCGCCCGGTTAAGCGCCCGGGCGCCCTGCGAGCCGCCGATTATAAGGATGGTTTTCTTCGTCGGGTCGAGCTTGAATTTTTCCAGGGCTTCGACTCGGTCACCGCCGAGCAGCGAGCGCCGCACCGGGTTGCCCGTCACCGTTATCGGAGCGGTGGTTTTCAAATACTCCCGGGCTTTCTCCGAGCCGAGATAAATTTTATCGACCTTCGGCGCCAGCTTGCGGGTGGTGATACCCGGAAAAGAGTTTTGTTCCTGGATGACGGCGGTAATTTTTTTCCTTGCGGCCATTCTCAGAACCGGCCAGGAAACATAACCACCGGTGCCGATAACTATATGCGGGTCGAATTTTTTTAAAAGCGACGCAGCTTTTCTCAAGGCGCCGAGCAGCACGAACGGTACCAGCAGATTGGTCGGGGAAAAAGACCGTACCAGGCCGCGGACGTTGATAAGCCGCAGCGGGTAACCGAGCTCTTCTCCCAGACGGTATTCCAGACCGCGTTTGGTGCCGACGAAAATTATTTCCACGGGTCTTATCCCTTCCAACAGTTCCGTAATCCGGTCGGCAATCGCCACTGCGGGATAAAGATGTCCGCCAGTACCGCCGCCGGCGAAAAGCAGCCGGGCAGTTTTGTGGGGAGCCGTCATCGCACGCACCTCCGCGACAGATTCAACAGTACACCGACTGCTGCGCTGGACATCAGTAACGATGACCCGCCATAGGACAGAAACGGCAGCGCCAGGCCCGTAACCGGCAGCAAGCCGGTGACCACTCCCAGGTTGACGGCGACGTTGATAAAAAGCGACCAGGTCATGCCGGTCGCAAGCAGGAATCCGAACCGGTCGGGTTGCGCCGATGCAATCGCCAGGCCCCGCCGCAGAATAAAGAAAAAACCGCCCAGGATTATCAACAAGCCGATTAAACCCAGTTCCTCGCCGATACCGGCGAAAATGAAATCGGTATGCGGGTAGGGCAGGAAGAATAATTTCTGGCGCCCCTCACCCAGGCCGGTGCCGAAAACACCCCCCGAGCCCAGTGTCAGTACCGCCTGTTTGAGATGATAACTGCCCTGGAGGGGGTCCCAAACCGCATCGATATAGCTCATCATGCGAGCTTTTTTATAGCCCAGACCAAACACCACGATAGCCGCCAGACCTATTTGTGGCAGGATAGCCAGCGCCAGATGCTTGACCCTTGCCCCGGCGAGATAAAATATTCCCACGGTGGTTATGAGGATGACGATGGTGCTGCCCAGGTCCGGCTCCAGCAAAATCAATCCCAGACCGACGCCGATAATCGGCAGGTACGGCAGCAACACCTGTTTGAGGTCCGTCATATTTCGCTTGGGGTTGGCCAACGAGAAAGCCAGGTAACAAATGGTGAGGAATTTGAAAATTTCCGACGGCTGCACCGAAACCGGACCGAGGACGATCCAGCGATGCGCTCCATTGCGGGCGGGCATGAAAAAGACCGCTATCAACATCAACAGCGTCACGAATATCAGCGGCGGCGAGTAAACCGTCAGTTTCTTCAAATCGAGTTTCATTATCACATAGATGGCTATAAGCGACAAGAACGCCCAGACCAGCTGGCGACCGAAGAAATAAAGGTGCGAACCGTGGCGGCTCTCGGCAATCATCGACGAGGTCGAATAGACCATCACCAGCCCCACCAGGAGCATAAACAGGTAACCGAAAAAGAGTTTTTCGTCGTATGTTTTCTCAGTTCGAGAGCGTTTCATCTTTTTTCTTGTTCTTTCTCAACGAATCGACCACCGCCTTAAATACCTTGCCGCGGTGTTCGAAATTTTCAAACATGTCGAAACTGGCGCAGCCCGGCGATAGCAGCACCGTCTCCCCCGGCAGGGCCAGTTCGAAACACCGGTGGACGGCCTCTTCGAGCGAGTCGGCGAACTGGGTGGGGAAACTCTGTCCGAGGGCGTTGAATATTTTCTCGCGAGCCTCGCCGATGGCCAAAATACCTTTGATCCGATCCCTGCCGACCTCGATAATCGGTTCATAGCCGGCGCCTTTGTCGCGACCGCCCAGAATCAGGTACACGGGTCGGGTCATCGACTGCAGCGCCACACAGACCGAATCGACGTTAGTGGCTTTCGAATCGTTGATAAAATAAACCCCCGCCACCGTACCGGTGTTTTCCAGGCGGTGTTCCACCCCGGGAAATTCCTTCAATACTTTCCGCATCACCTCCGAAGAGATATCGAAAAGCACGGCCGTCAAAGCGGCGGTGGCGGCGTTCTGAAGGTTGTGCCGGCCGGGAATGTTTATCTCCGTAACTTTCATTATTTTTATTTGCCGGTTTTTATAATTGCTGAACAGACTGTCGTCTTTGACAAATGTATTGGCGCTGTTCGGCGGCTTTATCGAGAAGGACAGTATTTTCGCCCTGGTGCTGATTTTAGCGGCGCTTATTTCCGGGTCGTCATGGTTTAAAATTAAGAAATCCTCGGCTGCCTGATTTTCGGTGATGCGGTATTTCATCTGCTTGTAAGCCTCGAAACTGCCATGGCGGTCAATATGGTCCGGCGTCAGGTTCAAAATAGCGGCGATATGCGGGCGGAAATCCTCGATAGCCTCCAGCTGGAAAGTGGACACCTCGACTACGGCTACTCCGCTCTCGGTGACCTTATCGGCGATTTCGGCAAAGGGTCGGCCGATATTACCGCAGACCCAGGTCTCAAAACCAGCCTCCTTGAAAATTTCCCCGATGAGAGTGGTGGTGGTGGTCTTGCCGTTGGAGCCGGTGACGGCGATAATTTTTCCCCGGCATACCCAGGAAGCGAATTCCAGCTCGGAGAAAATAGGCAGGCCCTCCGCTCGGGCTTTAACGACGATATCAATGTTCGGCGGCACTCCCGGTGAAATTATCAAATAATCGCTGCCCAGAAGTTGTTCCGTATGGCCACCGGTTTCGTACGGAATCCCCTCTTGTCGGAGCGTTTCGGTCTGCGGGGCGACTAATTCCGCCCGGGCAGAGTCGGATACCAAAGGAGCGCCGCCAAATCTTTTTGCCAGCAGGGCCGCCGCCAGACCGGAGCGGGCCATGCCGATTATGCCTATCTTACGGCCTTTTATTCTTTCTTCTACCGTCATCGCACTTTCAACGTCGCTAAGGTTAACAGGGCGCACAGCGCACCGAGAATCCAGAAACGGACTACCACTTTGGCTTCCGGCCAGCCCTTGAGTTCGAAATGGTGGTGCAAAGGCGCCATTTTGAACACTCGCCTGCCGCCCCGATATTTATATGACAATACCTGGATAATCACCGACAGGACCTCAACCACGAACACCCCGCCGACAATAACCAGGAGTAATTCTTTCTTTATCATAATCGCGATGGCACCCAGCGCCCCGCCCAGCGCCAGCGAGCCGGTGTCGCCCATAAAAACCTCGGCCGGGTTGGAATTGAACCAAAGGAAACCGAGCACTGCCCCCAGCGCCGCCCCGCAGTAAACGGCCAGCTCGCCGCTGCCGGGGAAATACTCAATCTGGAGATAGCTGGAAAAATCCAGCCGACCGGACACATAGACAAACCCGGTGAAAGTCAGAAAACAGATGCCGCACAGGCCGATTGCCAGACCGTCGAGACCGTCGGTGAGGTTGACGGCGTTCGAGGAACTGGTTATTACCAGCACGATAAACGGGACATATAAAATCCCCAGATTGAGCACGTAATTTTTGAAAAACGGGATGTTGGTCATACCGTTGTACTGGCCGCCGGGCGCCATGTAGGTCAGAAAGAGGGCGAATACCAGACCCAGCAGAATCTGCCCGACCAGTTTCTTTCGGGCTACCAACCCGCGCGGCTGTCTTTTAATGCACTTCAAGTAATCGTCCATGAAACCGATTATCCCCAGCCAGACTGTAACCAGCAGCAGTGAGAGAATATAGAAATTGTCCAGCCGCGCCCACAGCAGGGAGGGGATGATGATACCGGCCAGGATAATCAATCCGCCCATAGTCGGCGTCCCCGCTTTTTTCTGGTGGCTGGTCGGACCTTCAAGACGGATACTTTCCCGCACCTGATACTTCTTGAGCAAATTGATAAAGAAGGGTCCTAAAAACAAACAAATGATAATTGCCGTCACGGTCGCCCCGGCCGTTCGGAAGGTGATATAACGGAAAAGGTTGAACCCGGATACGTATTCGGTCAGCGGCAACAACAGATGATACAGCATCAGGCGTTTCCTCCCCGTTTTTTCCAGACATCCATAATTTTTTCCAGACCGATACCCCGCGACCCCTTGATATATACCAGGTCGCCGGGTTCAAAGATTTTCAACATTTCCGCCGCGGCGGCTTCGACCTCGACGATATGCCTGATTTTATCACCTTTGATACCCGCTTTGACAAGTTCATCCATATAGAATTTAGCGAGCGGCCCGACCAGAACCGCCCGGTCAAAAGTCTGTCCGGAGAGAAGGCGGCCGATTTCACGGTGCAGCTCCTCCTCTCGGGCGCCCAGCTCCAGCATATCGCCCAGAATTATTATCCGGCGCTTTTTGGCTCTCTGGGCAGCAAATGATACCAGGCCGCCTTTGACCGATTCGGGATTGGCGTTGTAACAGTCGGAGATGAATGTCACCCCGTTAATTTCGACAAACTGCCCCCGCATGGGCGCCGTCTGAAAAGTTATCGTCGAAGTGTCAACGTCATCGAAAACGTAACCCAGCGTTTTGACCGCAGCGTAGGCGGCCATGAAGTTGTAAACCTGGTAACGTCCGAACAGCGGGAGGTTGAACATCAAACCGTCCACCGTCACCCGGTTTCCCCCGTCAACCTGCTCGATTCTATCCGGCTTAAAAACAACTTCGCTTTCCAGACCAAAGGTTATAAAATCATTTTTGATTTTTTTCGTCTCGGCAAGCAGCACCCGGTCCTCGCCGTTAATAATAACCGTAACATCGGGAGCGGCCTCCCGGACCAGTTCCAGCTTGGCGCGGGCGACGCCCTCGACCGTCCCGAGCGTCTCGAGATGGGTGGGGCCGACGTTGGTGATGATTATCATATCCGGTCGGACGATGTGCGCCAGGCGGGTCATTTCTCCCGGCACGGATATGCCGAGTTCCATCACCGCTGTTTTGGTCTCGTGCGGCATCGAAAAAATCGACAGCGGCAGACCGTAAAGATTGTTCAGATTTCCCGGTGAACGGTAAACGCCCTCGGTTACAGCCGTCAACAGGTAATAAATTAATTCTTTGGTAGTGGTTTTGCCGTTGGAACCAGTTACGACCAGATATTGCGCCCTGACTTTATTCCGGTAATCGAACGCCAGTTTAAGCAAGGCTTCATGGCTGTCGGTCACCGCTACGACCATGGTCCGGCCCGTAATTTTGTCCAGGCCGGGGCAGGTTGTCTCGACCACGACACCGGCGGCGCCTTTTTGAAGGGCCTGGTCGATATAATCATGTCCGTCGTACTTTCCCCCCCGCAGGGCGAAAAACAGCTCGCGCTCGCGCAGCGTGCGACTGTCAATCGAGATACCCGTGAACGACGGCTCGGCGCCCGGCTTTTCATACAGCCGACCGCCCAGCATACGGGCCAGTTGGGCGAAACTCAAACTAATCAATTCTCCTCGTCGGTCACCGATTGGTTATAACCCATCTCCGCCAGAATTTCCACGGCGGTTTTTCTTTCGTTATAGGGATGCCGTACCCCGTTAATTTCCTGATATTTTTCCGCCCCTTTGCCGGCCAGAAGGACCACGTCCCCGGCCTCGGCTTTTTTCAAAATGCTGGCGACGGCTTCCCTCCGGTCGGGCATGATTTCATATTTGTCGCCGCTTAGCGAAGGCTTGATATCTTCGATGATGGCCAGCGGGTCCTCACTGCGGGGATTGTCGGAAGTCACTATGACATAATCGGCGCTGTCCATCGCCGCCCTGCCCATCATCGGCCGTTTTCCCCGGTCGCGGTCGCCGCCGCAGCCGAATAAAAGCAGCAGCTTACCGGGATTCAATTCCCGGGCGGCTTCGCACAAACGCGTGATGGCGTCCGGGGTGTGGGCGTAATCGATATAGAGAGCGAAAGGCTGACCAAAATCGATATGGTTGAAACGACCCGGCAGCGGCCGCACGGTTTCCAGGCCGTTGACCACACTGTCGATATCGATGCCGGCAGCCAGACCGCCCGAAGCGGCCGCCAGGGCGTTCATCAGGTTGAAACGACCCGGCAAACCCAGGTTGACCGTTCGGGTGCCCATCGGCGTCACTAAATCAAAAATGGTGCCCCCCGGCTCGAGGTCAAAGTTGCCACAGTAAACATCGGCCTGGCTGTTTTCCAGTGAATAGCTGATATAGGCGGAGGCCAGTTCTCCGAACAGGGGCCGAAATTCCGGCACATCTAGATTGATGACGGCGTAACTCATCGGCCCGGCCAGTTTTTCCAGAAGCAGCGCTTTGGTTTTCAGATACTCGTCCATATCCTTGTGGAAATCGAGATGGTCGCGCGTCAGGTTAGTGAACACCGCCACCGTGAACTTGATATTGTCGACCCGGTGCAGCGCCAGGGCGTGCGAGGACACCTCGATAACAGCGTTGACACAGTAATTGCTTTTCATCAAAAACAACAGCCGTTGCAAATCGAGAGATTCCGGAGTGGTGCGCTCGGCGGGAAAGATATCCCGGCCGGTATCATATTCCAGCGAGGTTACCAGGCCGACGGTTTTATCGCGCGCCTCAAGAATCTTTTTGAGCATGAAACAGGTGGTGGTCTTGCCGTTGGTACCGGTCACCCCCACCGCTTTTATTTTCAACCCGGGGTAACCATAAAAGCGGGCAGCCACCTCGGCCATGGCTTCGCGTACGTTTTTAACGGTGACATGGTTGGCCGCCCGAGGGCAGCTTTTTCGCTCTCCCATAACGGCAACAGCGCCGTTGGTTATCGCCTGCTCGACATAATCGTAACCGTCGACTTTGAATCCCGTTACCGCGAAGAAAAGGGCGTTCTTCTTAACCAGGCGGGAATCATAATCGATATTCTCGATAATGATATCACCGTCACCGCTGAGTTGAGCCTCCGGGATGTTTTTTATGAGTTCTTTAAGAGTGATTTTGAACTCCTCATCCGGGCCGGCATTGCAGCCGACAAACCGTCCCGGTTGTCACTGTTTCGCCGGGCTTGACCGATTGTCTCACTACCCGGCCGTTTCCTTCGATAGTATAACTGATCCCGATAAAGTTCAAGAAGGCGGCCACCTTCCGGACCGACAGACCGGTCAGGTCCGCCATGACAAAACTTTTTTTCTCGGGGATTGCGACCACCACCAGCACTTCGTCGGAATCAAATAAAATTCTATCAGCGGGGGGAAACTGCCAGACCACCGTCCCCTCAGCGGCGGTGCCTCTCAGTTTCACCCCCTCGCGTTCGGCCAGCATCCTGGCCTGTACGATATCCCGCCCGACAAAATCCGGGACTTCGACCGTCTTGTCGAGCCGCCGCGACTTCTCCACCAGCATCCGTTCCGGGGTGGTGAACAAATCCGGATTTAAAACCGAATAGTTTTCGGCGATTTTGCGGAAAGCCGGCCCCGCGGTATAGCCGCCGTAGGTAATCGGGTGCGGGGTTTCGAGCACCACGGCACCGGCGATAACCGGTTTTTCACAGGGAAAGAAACCGGCGAAACTCGCCATGAACTTAT
>JAFGNW010000078.1 GCA_016926795.1 Candidatus Zixiibacteriota bacterium | reverse complement strand
CCGGTGATTTTGGAAAGTACCGTAGCGACATCGTCCTCGGACAGTGTAATCTTCTCCTGCTCGCGGGCTTCTTCCCAATCCTTCTGAAGATTGGCCAGCTTTTCTTTTTCGGCTTTTATCTCATCGCGAAGCTGCGCGGCGGTTTCAAAAGCCTGGTTTTTCACCGCGGCTTCCTTCTTGCGCTGCAGTTCGACCAGGTTATTCTCGATTTCGCTGAATTCTTCCGGCCGGGTATAAGTGGAAAGGTGCGCTCTCGACCCGGCCTCGTCGATCAGGTCGATAGCTTTATCGGGCTGGAACTTGCCCGAGATATAACGGTTGGACAGCCGCACTGCGGCCTGGATAGCCTCGTCGGAAATTTTTATCTGGTGATGTTCCTCGTACTTAGGCCTTAATCCCTCCAGGATGGATATGGTCGCTTCCTCGTTGGGCGGGTCAACCATCACCGTCTGGAAACGTCGTTCCAGGGCGCCGTCTTTCTCGATATACTTGCGGTACTCGTTAAGGGTCGTGGCGCCGATACACTTAAGCTCGCCGCGGGAAAGCGCCGGTTTGAAGATGTTGGATGCGTCGAGCGACCCTTCCGCGCCGCCGGCCCCGACGATTGTGTGCAACTCGTCAATGAAAATTATGACATCAGTGGAGTTGATAATCTCGTTCATCACTGCTTTGAGGCGTTCCTCGAACTGGCCGCGGTACTTGGTCCCGGCCACCAGCGAAGCCATATCCAGCGTCACCACGCGTCTGTTCTCCAAGGTCTGGGGCACGTTACCGTCCACGATGCGCTGGGCCAGACCCTCGACAATGGCCGTTTTGCCGACTCCCGGTTCGCCGATAAGTACCGGGTTGTTTTTCTTGCGGCGGGAGAGCACCTGGCAGACCCGTTCGATTTCATAATCGCGGCCGATAATCGGGTCGAGCTTGCCCTTCCGGGAAAGTTCGGTCAAATCGCGGCCGAAATGATCTAGGGCCGGGGTTTTGGTTTTTTTGCGTTTTTTCTTGAACGACGACGGCTTTTCGTTATGGATATTTTTCAGCTCTTCGTAAGCTTCTTTATAGTCTATTTCATAGGTAGAAAGGACCTGAGCGGCCACGCCTTCTTCATCTTTCAAAAGGGCGAGCAGAATATGCTCAGTGTCGATATCCTTCGACTTCAAAGCCCGGGCTTCCTGGCCGGATACTTCGAGTGTTTTCTTGGCGCGGGCGGTCAGAGGAAGCTGACCCATGGTCATGGTGCCGCCGGAAGGCTGGACCACTTCTTCGATGGAAGACCTTAAATCGTCCATTTCCAGACCCAGGTTGGTAAGCATTTCCACCGCCATGCCTTCGCCAAGACGAATGATACCCAACAGAAGATGTTCCGTCCCGATATAATCGTGCTTGAGGCGCGATGCTTCGTCACGGGCATATTCTATCGCTTTTCGGGCGGCTTCTGTAAACATCTCATTCATTCCAAGTTTTTCCTTCCTCTATAAAAAAATATATACTTTACTCAATTATTTAACAGCGCCGCCGTCCCCGGTGTTCCGCAGTTTTTCCCGAACCATTTGTGCCCGGACGAAATCACGGCGATTATGGTCCATTTCCTGGGAATAATATTTCTGAAGATGCGCCGGCTGCGACAGCAGTAAAATCTCGTTAATCAGGGCGATATCGAGAAAATCGATAACCTTCATGGCATGTCCCAGGCGTACAGCCGATAACAGATTCATAACTTCATCCCCGGTCAGCACCCGGGCGTTTTTCAAAATCCCGTAGGCGCGCCAGATCTTGTCCTCGATCATGTCGGCCGCCTCGTCGATTAACCGCTTCCGGGCGACCGCCTCACCCTCGATTATTTCCCTGGTGGCGGAAGTGACCTGGTTTAAAATTTCCTCCTCGGATACCCCCAGGGTATTCTGATTGGAAACCTGGAACAGGTTGCCCAGGACATCCGAACCCTCACCGTAAAAGCCCCGTACCACCAGACCCACCCGGGTGATGCGGCTGATGACTTTCTCGATTTCCCGGGTCAGGACCAGACCGGGCAGGTGAATCAGGACCGAGGTTCGCATGCCGGTGCCGGCATTGGTCGGGCATGAGGTCAGGTAACCGAAATCGGGGTCGTACTCGAACTCCAAATGATGGCTGATTTCGCTTTCGAACTTCATTGCCAGCTCATACGAGCCCTGAGGGTCGAGTCCCGGCGACAGCGCCTGCACCCGCAGATGGTCCTCCTCGTTGACCATAATCGAAACTTTCTCGTCGGCGCTGATAAAAAGAGCCTTGGTCAAATCCCCGTTGAGGAAAACCGGTGAGATAAGGTGGCGCTCGATAAGAAAATCCCGGTCCAGTTCGTTGATATCCGAAGCCTTGTGGTACTGCCCGGCATCGAGCAGCGGCGAACGGGTAATACAGGAATCAAAATAATTGATTATCCGGTTCTTGGTTTCGCTGTCAGCCGTGGTGGGGAACTTGCAGCCGGCGACGTTACGAGCCAGACGCACCCGTGTGGATAATACCACCTGGGCTTCCTTACCCTTGCCCGACAACCAGGCCGCCGGTGTTTTAGCCATCTCGTCAAACATCGTACTCAATTTTAAATCCTCAACTAATATTATCTGCGGCTAAATTTTCTTTCATTGACTTCAATTTGTCCCTGATTTCCGCGGCTCTCTCGAAATCTTCGTCGGCAATCGCTTTTTTAAGTTCCAGCTCCAGCCGCTCTTCTTCCTTGACCGGAATGAACTCCTCCGAGGTACCCATTTGCGGGTTTCGGCCGCGGTGCAGCGAAGCTCCGTGAATCTTGCGCATTATCTGTTCCAGACGGTGACGGAAAGCCTTATAGCAGTTACCGCATCCGAACCGCCCCTGGCGGGTGAATTCTTCGAACGTCAGCTTGCAGTTCGGACAGACCAAGTCCTCGACCGGTTCGCTGTTTTTGACCTGGGGGAGGTTGCTGGCCAGGCCGGATAGTATCTCCGCCAGCGGAAAAGGCACATTATCGAGCGGTGAATGAAACCCCCGCTTGGCGGCGCACTCCTTGCACAAAGACAACGATACCTTCTG